>DIZZ01000036.1 GCA_002428045.1 Verrucomicrobia bacterium UBA6015 | reverse complement strand
TTTAACGAGAAAGCCGGATTTCGCCGCTTTCCTTATTCGATCGAGAGCCAGAATCTTGAGTTCTTCATTGCTTTTCTCGTCGATAAGGAATGACTCGGGATCTTTCCGCTCGTTCTCATCCGCCTCCATCTGGTCATTGGATTGTGCTTCCATCGCGACAAGAAACACTCCCCGCGATATCCTTGCAGCATTCAACAACAACTCGCCGCGCCTCTTCTGGTCGGGCTCCTGCTTGAGGAACCAGTAGATGATGCGAGCGGCGTGTTGAAGCGGCGACAGGAAGTTCGCTCCACGGTCGTCAGGAATCTCGTCTCCAAGGTCTAGGAAGGCTGCGATAAACGGGGTTGCCGACTCCAACGGCACTCTCTGCTTGTACGCTTCCAGCCGGTTCAACATAGTTGCCAGCAATCCGCGCCCGTTCAGAGCGCGCAACTCCGCTAGAAGGTGCTCTTTGTCGTCGGCTGCATCCAGAAGGCGCTTAATGTCCCCGTGGGATACATCCCCTTCAGCGACGCGAAGAAGGAAATACCGGTCGAAAACGTCGGTGTGACACACACGTCGGTCGCGATACCATTCTTCATCGACGCCTCCGCCGTAACTACGTCCACCAAAAAGTACCTGCGTGAGCGGGAACATCTCCTTGAGAATATCCCGGACCTGATCCCGATTGGCCGCGTCTGCTTTCTCAAGAATCCCGTCAACTGTCGCTTGAAGTTCCGCGCGTTCGCTATCCTCCATGCGGTCACTGTGACCCGTGAGGTTGCTTTTCGCCGTTGGTAGTTGCCCATATACGTCAGGTTCAAAGACCCTCAACACTTCCAGAGAAAGTAGGTCAACAACGTTTACATCCAAGGCCCCGCGTGCTCTGAACAAGCCAAGATGAAAATCCAATGTAGCGAGAAAACGTTTGGCGTCGCGCAGGTCATGAAAGAAATGCTGAAGCGGACCCCAATAAAGGTTAGCAAAGCGTCGCTGCTCCGCCTCAGATACTTCTGCAACGCCAAACAAGTGGTCAAGCTTACTGCCAATAAACCGGTCTATTTTGCACTGCTCGATCAACGGCAGATCAAAACCAACGTTAACGATCTTCTCAAGGTAATCCCGACCTTTTACAATCGAAATGCGCTCAGGACCTTCTTCAATTCCTTTCTCGATAATGTCGCGCTGAAAGAGGAGTAAATAGATGAGATTGGGGAAGTCAGCGTTGGATTTGACAAGCTGAAATACAAGCTTCAGTTCTCGAGGCGTCAAACGATCAATATCGTCCAGCACAATGAGAATTGGCCTTTCCAACTTCGCCATCGATTGCTGCAACTCATCTCGTGTCTCTTCGAGGCTATGCTGCCGGACCTCGGCTCTAGCTGAAAGGGCTTGGGAAAGCTTATCCGCCAGCGTCTTTGAAAAACCCAAGACCGCCGCTCCAGCCGCACATATCGCGGCAACGACAATGGCAACAGTCTTGAACGCGGGATGCGTGAAGAATCCGGCAGCACCCATGACGACGGCACTTGTGGACAGCAGGGCCAGCAACAGTTTACGCACACCAACCAGAGCCTCGGCCCCGAAATCAAGATAGGAGGCGTAGGCCTTCCATTTTCGGGCCAACTCCTGTTCCGCCTTGCCTTTGGGCTTGACCCCAAGCTTCAACCCGATTTCTCGGAAAAATGCCTCAGCAATTTGCGCCTGACTGCTCCATTGCCACGGATTGAATTCGACAACATGCGGCCCCGTGACAGTATCCGAGGCGAGAGTTTCAAGCACCATGTACTTAAATGAAGTCTTTCCCGATCCCCATCGTCCGTGGATAGCCACGACAAGGCTCTCATCCTGTCGCCACCCTCTAATTGAGTCGGCAAGCGCTTCAGCGAAATCGGCACGCCCTAGCTGGTCATCTGCCTTGCTCCGAATAGGCCGATCAGCGGAAAAAGGGTGATCGAGTTCACGGGGTGGTTGATCTGCCGTGTTCATCCTTTCCCCATTTGATAAGCCTGATGCACAAGATCGTTGCAAACATCGCCACATTGTTTGAATGCGGCCTTTCGATTGCCACACACAAAGCCTGCAAATCGGGCAAACGATGGAACACGGGAAATGCGTTTCGTGTCGGGAATGTGTCGAGCAATCTGGATGGCCTCGCGCACATCAACATACCGCTGATAGCGACCGCGATACTTCTTGCATTCCCGATCAAGATAGGCCTTTGGGTCGGTTTTGCTTAAAGGCTTACTGCAATGAAACATTGGCACATGCGGCCCCGTTGAAAGATGTTTATTGACAGCTCGGGAATCAGCAATCAACCATGTTTCCAGTTCCCACGTTAAACATAGAAGGCTGATGTTCGCGGCTGTTGACGATTTCGTCGTGGCAATCTTTTGGCGTAGTTCATCCGCTTCTGCTTCGCAAGTTCTCGTTGCAGCTTTTTGCCAGTACGGCTTAAGATCCCACACAATTAACACACGATCACAGGCACTGACTTCAACCAATTCTCTCGCGACATCGACACCCCTGAGAAAAACCTGTTCTTTGCTGCCCAACGCTACGGGTAGAATCGTAGCAGCGGGATTGAGGCGTCGTGCCAGACAAATCAAAACGAGTTCGTCTGGCCCACCCATATCGCACTCGAGGACAAGACCTAGCTTCATCGGACTCTCCTCTCTTTTGAGCGCAACATACCCATCGAGTAGAGGGATCCGGGGGCGAACTTGGTCGCCCACTGACGAAGTTCACCCTCTTCGTCCGGTCGCCGGAACACAGGTGAGCCGCCATCCGGCCGATCAACCGTGACGATATGCTCAAGGGCAAGTTTATCGAGCAGATAGGGTGAATGCGTAGTTATGATGATTTGCCGGTCGCCGTAGCTGATGGCGCTCCGAATCTCATCCACCAAGAAGCCTATTGCTCGTGGGTCAAGGCCGTTTTCAATCTCTTCGACAACCAGCAGCGGTGGTGGTTCTGGACTGCGGAGCAGAGCCAGCAGCGCCAAAATGCGGAGCGTTCCTGTCGATAGGAGCCAGCCTGGGATCTTGTAATCCTGTTCTGTCAATTGCAGATATACTAATCGCTCAAGCTCGGATGTAAGGACTGGCTGAATATCGCTTGCATACGGGAGCACGTATTGGACGGCATCGACAATTCCCTCGAAAGCCGAGATATCCTGCTTGCGAATCCAGTTAAGGTATTCGGCCACATTCCGACCGTCCTTCGCTAGCCGCACGCTGCCTGCTCTTGTCTGCGGGAACGGTTCTCCCATTGTCTGCGGATTTAGCAGGAGGAATTGCCACTTTCCGAGCCCGCCGAGTCCCAGATCCTGCATGATCGATCTTCCATCACTAATCAATCCCCGCTCGTCACGGAAATCGGGCATGTTGATGGCCCTTGTGATTCCATTATCATCTCGCTCGACGCGCATCCCACTGGAAAACGTCAACTTTTCGCGCTGTATGAACAGGGTATTGCCGCCTTCTCCCATCGTAACATCCATCCGGGCACGAAAAGCACCTGGTTGTTTCGTCGTTCCCTGCCCGGCAAATGCGAACGACATCGGATTGGCTTTGTGAGCGCGCTTATTTCCAGATTGGGCCTTGTCGGCATGAGATGAAGCTTTATTCCATGCGTGTTCAAAGCCATGCCACGGCAACATGGCTCGGTCCAGATCATCTTGAACAATCAACTGGAGAGCCTCAAGGGCCTCTATGAAACTGCTCTTGCCGGAACCGTTATTGCCGATGAATACCGTTAGTGGCCCCAGCTTAACGGGGCCGCTGTCTTGGATTGCTTTGAAGTTCTTGACTCGTACGGAGGTTATGCATGCGGGTTTCTTCATTTGATCAAACCTCTTTCTGCATCGCGATAGGCGTTGTGGGCGGCGATTTTCACCGGGTCAGGGACCAGCGGGAAGGTGGTGAGGATGTAGGCGAATTCCTCCTCGGTCAAACCGTAGAGATGCGCGACCAGGCCGTCGAGCTCCGCCCGCAATTTCGCCCGCTCGGACGACTCCGTCGCTCCGACGGTCTTCGCGGTCGTCCGCCCGCCGAAAATCGCTTTCGCCAGATCGTCGAACTCCGGCGTCGTGCAGATCAGCCGAGCCGCTCGCTCGACAATCGGCCAGAATGCCGCGTCCTTTTCGGTCAGACGGGGGACGGGGAGTTGATAAAGATAGAAGAAGTTGAGCGTAGTTGTTACTCGCATACGGATTACATAGTCCAAGGCAAAGCTATTCCAGACGGCACACAAGTATGCCTGTTCAGGATCGGAGATGAACCTTTCATTATGGTCGTTGAAAATGCGAACCGTCGGAATCTTGTTGCCGTGAAGTGTTGGGGGAATGATCGTTGAGACAACAGTTCGCTCATTTGTGTTTGAGGCAATATCGCGAAAGCCCAGACGATACGTCTGATAATCCAAACGTTGGCCTTTATCCGCAGTTCGTCCCAGAACGGCAGACCGTCCCTCCTTTTCATTCACCCAATAGCGCGGCTCGGCATAGGTATGCTCGAATTGCCAGATCATCTTGCCCTCGTACAACGGCAAACGACCCTTGCCCGGTCCGGTTTTGAACAGATGGCTGTCGCTGGTCATATGGAACTCGGCAGTGAACGACACGTTCCACGTCTCGTCAATGTGTTCGCCAAGAAGCGGGAACTTGAGCATTTTTTCCGCTATGGTGACATCTACCGGGTTCTTGAACTCCACAACGGAGAGGGAGTCCGGGGCGAGGCGGCGGACAAGCGGTACGGAAATATTGATCGAGCCTTCCTGCGGAAAACGCTCGAGTTCGGCCGCGTCGTGGCGCATGAAGGCGGCAGGGAAACGCTCCGTCACGCCGCCATTCTCGAAGGACAAAACGACAAACTTGAAGCTACGGTGAACCCCCTCGAAGACTTCCTTCCGGTTCTCGATGCAGAATAGGCCGGTGACGCGCGTCTGCCCGAACAGCATCTCGCGCAGTTGCTTGGTGCCCAGATCGGTATAGATGCCGCTGGGAATGACGATGCCGCAGTAGCCACCCTTTCGGAGCAGGTTGAAGCACTGCTCGGTGAAGAGCTTGTAGAGGTTCGTGTCAGAGCCGGCCTTCTTGCCGTCCACGATGCTGATCTGGTTCTTGTACTGCGGGGCGGAGCGGTAAAAGGCGCTGACATAGGGGTATTCACTCTGGTATTTCAACCACGCGGTGCGGGTATCTTCGTCCTTGAGGAGTTTGGTCTGTTCCTTCTCGAAGTCCTTGATGCTCATCTTCTTTTTGCTGACCAGATCGGAATATTCCTCGAAGAATTCCTTGGCGTTGGGCTTGAAGATCTCCCACGGCGGGTTGGTGATGATGGCGTCGAAGCCCCCGTCAGCAAGAATCCGGTCGAACTCGTAGCCCCAGTGGAAAGGCTTGAGGGCGGCGATATCTGCTTCCCGCACGGCGCGTTTCCTAGGCTTGCCTTCCGAATTTTTCTTGTCGTCCCAGGTCGCTTCCTCGTATTGGATGCCGAGATGGGAAAATTCGGCCAGCAGGAGATCGTTCAACGTCGGGATGGCGGCGTCCTTGCGCCTCTGGATGCCGTCGCGCAACTCCTGGAGATCCTCAGCCTGGCGGCCTGCCGCCCGGCGATAGACCTCGATCAGCTCGTTCTTCTCTTCCAGAAGATCACTGAATTTGCGTCCCTGGACTTGCGCGAGATATTCCCGGTCCTTCTCCTTGCGGGTCTTGGCAACCGTGCTTGTGACCGAGAAGCCCAGCTCGCCAGCCGCAGGTTCCCAAACCATGGTGATAAGTTTCTGCTCGCATGCGACGGAAGTGCGCGCATTGAATTTTTCCGGATCCACATGAATGAGCCCGACCAGCGAGTTGCCGGCCATGATGTTGAATTCGATGTTCGGCAGTGGCTCAAGCGCGTCAACCGTGTCAGCGGAGGCGACGAGGGCCAGGAATAGGCGCAGCTTGGCGATTTCGACCGCCTCTTCCATGATGTCCACGCCGAAGAGGTTGTTGGTGATGATGCTGCGCTTGATGAAATAGGCGATGCTCTTGTGCTCGTTCTGCGTCTTCCTGAGCCAGTCCTGAAGCTCGCGGTGGTTGAGGAATTCGATCTTGCCGATGACTGCAGCGTAAATATTAATGAGCGTTTTCATGGCCGAGACCAGGAATGCGGCGGAGCCGCAGGAGGGATCAAGCAGGCGTAGATTCGGCAGCACCTCGTGCAGCAGCTTTTTACACAGAGGGGCATCAAGCGAGAGAATCAGATCGCCGACGGAATCGAAATGTGGTGCAGCCGTCCCGGCTGCCTTTCTTGCAATGGCAGGCGGGACGCCTGCACCACTTTCCTTGGCACTACCATTAACCCCGTCGAGGATCAGGCGGTGAATGGTTCGTTCACAGAGGTATTCGGTGATTTCCGTCCGGGTATAGTAAGCGCCGAAGGCTTTCTGGTTGATGTATTTCTCGAAGATGTAGCCGAGCACATCGGGGTTGATCTCGTTATCCTGCCCGCCGGGGGTATCGTTCAGGTTCCACGAGTAGCGTCCGAAAAGGGCGAAGAGATTACCGAACGCTTCATCCGGGACCGTGATATCCGGCCACCGCTGCTCGATCGGGTGTTTCAGGAACAGGCCACCGTTGAGATACTTGATGCTGCCTAGCAGGGCGTTGACTCCCGCACTGCGTTTCTCTTCAGGTTTCGCAAAGCCCTCGAAAAACAACGCCTTGAGAAAACAGTCATAATATCGATCCGCGCCGGTCTTCCTGCTATGAGCAAGCTTATTCTGAAGATAGAACTCGTCACCGCCGTCGAGGAAGAACTTTTTCTGGAGGAAATAGATAAACATCAGGCGGTTGAGCAGGACGGAGGCGTACCAGCGACGATCTCGTTCGTCGTCGATGCCTTCGATCATTTCAAGGAACGCAACGTGCTGATCCTGGAATTCGCCATAGAATTTCTTGGTAACCCGTTCGATGTCAAGCGCCTGCTTGAGCCGACTGGTCACTTCCAGAAGGGGCACATGCCCCGCGTCGTCGAAATCGGCAAAATCCACAGCCATCGCGCTGAGTTTGCTCAAGAGCAGGTCACCGGACTGGCCATGCACGTAAATATGCGTACGGGGAATCAGCTTGCGCTCTTCCCGTTTGGCCCAGTACCAGAGGCTTTGCGAACGTTTATCATCCACAAAGACCAGGACATTCTCATGGTGCAGCTTCGCGATTTCCTTGTGGATCGCCACCCGGCCCGCAGCATCGGGAATCGCGCCGTCGTCGGCAACGATCTCAATCACGACCACGCCGGAAAGCTGGGCGACCTCAAGCCTGTTGAAAGCGATCCCCTTGACCGACATCGGCACCGACTTGCCGAATGACGGGTTCGACCATCCAAGTTCCTCTATAAAGAGGCGCGTGAAGTCGAAAGCCTGAAGAAGATTGCGGGCGTTTTGCAGATTCATGCTTCTCCTGGATATTCACGAGCATGTTCTGAAAGAACGCGCAGAGCCCGTTTCAATAATTTCTTGTCGGTTGTCATGAATGTGCCCTCAAGCCCAGTGAGCAGATAACCTGCGGTTCGCCTTCGGTGATATCCTCGGTGACACGGCACAGGCGCATGTCGGCACGCAGCGCCATGACCAGTTCGGCCAGCGTCGGATCATCAATGCCGCTCTTGAGCTGGCGGTTGAGAGTGTCGGTGGCACCGGACAGCAGCGGGTACTTGTAGATGTCGTCGATGGCACGGCGAAGCTCGGGGCGATCGAAAAGTTCGCCCTTGATCTTCTCGGCGTAGGCCTTGAGGCGCTCATACGTGCGGAAACGGGCACCGGATGGGCGGCCCAGTTGTCCGCCGACGGATTTCTCGGTTTCGACGATGAGCTTGACGCCCTTGGCAACCATCTCGTGGTGATCGCGATGCCGTTCCAAGGACGGCATATCGGGGCCGCATTCAGCGGCCTTGAGGATCGCGAACTGTGATTCGGTGACACTCCGGCCCTGCTTATCAACCCAGGCCAAGGCATCGCTGCCCTCGGCCGTGCGCAGGTAGACCAGCGCACCTTCCGGCTGATTGGGTTTCGGCGAGAAGGGGCGCGTGGAGTAAACGACATCCGGCAGAGCGGGGATCACCTTCTCAAGCGAGGGATCCTTGTCGATGGCATTCTTCCAGATCTGGTAGGCAAACGAGGCCAGGTCGACTTCCGCGTCATCGTCGCCATCGAGAATCCCGGCTTTCTCGGTAAAAAGGTCACGAACGATTTGTTCGGGATCCTCATCCTCAAAGAAGGTTTCGTCGGCACCGACGACCTCGGCATTCTCCTTGAGGCGCTGGCTTACCCGCGAGCGCAGGTTGATGATCCGCTCCACGCCTTCGGCGGGCATGAACGAATAGCAGAGGATGATGTCGGATTTCTGCCCGATACGGTCAACACGGCCGGCGCGTTGAATCAGCCGGATGATCGCCCAGGGAAGATCGAAATTGACAATAATGGCGCAGTCCTGCAAGTTCTGGCCCTCGCTGAGGACGTCGGTGGCAACGACAATGCGAAGCTCCTGCTCGGGCGTGATCAAATCGCGCTTTTCGTTGCTGACCGGGCTAAAACGGTAGGTCAGCGTGGTGGGATCCTCGTGGTCGCCCGTGACCCCGGCCACGGCCTTCAGTCCGGCCTTCTCCAAGGCGGTCGCCAGATAATCGACGGTATCGGCGAACTGGGAAAAGATGAGCACCTTCTCCTTCGGGTGCTTGACGGTGAGCAGATTGATAAGGGTCTGGAGCTTGGCATCGCGCGACAGGCTCCACGCCCCGGCTTTCTGGAGCACCTTGAGCAGTGCCTTGGCATCCTTGCGCAGGTCCGCAGCAAGTTGGTCCTCGAAAAGCCCGGCTTTGAGCCACTTGAACCGGCGGCTGAATTTACGCTCGTAAACCTGGTACACCTCCGCCGCGCGCTTTTTCAGATACGCCTCGGTCAGGACGGGACGTTCGGCCTCCGGGGCGTAGCCGTCGTCGCCATCGTCGCTATTCCACCAATCCTCATCCTTGTCGCTATCGGGATCGAGCCCCACCATATCCTGGGTGCCGATGGGGATGGGTAAATCATTTTCCAAGGCGTGCAGGGAGATGTAATTGCGGAAAATGTGTCGTTCGACGGAAAGGATAAAGGCGATGCCGCTGCTCTCCAGCCGCTTGAAAAGATTGGTACGGCAAAAGCCCTTGAGACGCGAGCCTGCCCTCGACAGATCGGACAGGGTGCGGGCCTCCGCGGGAGTGGGTGGCTTCTCGGGCGAGGCAAGCTGGTAGTTGCCAAGACCGTAGCGGGGCAGCGTCAAGCGGTCCACGGTGCGGACCACGGAATCGTCGAACATCCGGGCATAGGCATCGTCGGGATTCTTGTCATCGATCGCAAAGGTCACGGTCCGGGGGATACGATCCGGGAAATACGACAAGGTACCATCGGCAAAACGAAGGAACTTGCGGTTGCGGACCGGATCCAGCTCGGCATAGTTATCCTGGATAAAGCTGCGGGTGCGGCGCACGAGATACAGGCGCATGAGCTCGCGCCAGTCGTCGGCATGCTCGCTTTTCTCGAAGGCGGCAAGGGAACGGACCGGGCACTGGTGCCGGCGGATGAACTCGGTTTCCCCCATTTCCCTGAGCAGCCGTTCCGGGCGGATACCGATATCCTTGCTCTCGTCGATAAAGAGGCGGAGCTGGTTGGCAAGGTCGAGGTAGGTCTTGTTGTAGGGGGTGGCCGAGAGCAGGATCACGCGGCTGTCATTGGCGGCGATGTATTCGGCGATGGCTCGATAGCGAGAACCCTCCCGGTTGCGCAGGTTGTGACTCTCATCGATAAGCACTAACCGGTGGCGCACGGTTCTGGGGAGCTGCTGCTGTGCCATGGTTGCGGGCAGAATGGTGGCACGAAGGCGGTACTTCTGGCGGTAATTCTCCCACATTTTCACGAGATTCTTCGGGCAGATAATCAGCGTCTCGATGCCGTGGTCATCCTCGAAGATGCGCGCAAGCGCGGTAGCCATCAGGGTTTTGCCAAGGCCGACAACATCGCCGATGATGACCCCGCCCCGTTTATTCAAGTGGTGCGCGGCAATCTTGACGGCGGCCTTCTGAAAATCGAATAGCATATTGCCAAAGTCGGACGGGATCCGGAACTCCGTAAGACCGGCGCGTGCCTCCTGGGCAAGGTGGTAGGCCATCTTAACGTAGATGTGATAAGGCGGAAGCGGATCGGGACGCGCCCAGCTTGTATTGATGATCTCGATAAGCTCGCTGGATATATCCAGACAGAATTTATCATTCCAGCGATCCTCGAACCAGCGGGAAAGCTTTTGGCAGGCGTCATGATCCATGACATCAACGTTCAGCTCCCCCTGCTTGGAGAGCCCGGAAAAGGTCAGGTTGCTGCTGCCGAGGAAACCGATTGCAGGGTTCAGGGGATCCGGTCGAAAGAGAAGGTAGAGCTTGGCATGCAGCGTGTGGCGCAGAAACAATTTGACGACGACCTTCTTCTCGGCAAGCTGAACGGCCAGCCGTCGCAAAGCGGCCTCGTCGGCATTGGTGGGGATGCCGATCACGAGCTGATCCCGGAACTCCTGGGCGATGCGTTTCTTGAGCGCGAGCGCGGTGGCCTGATCCATCTGAGGGTCGCCGGGCTCGGAAACGCCCATGAGTTGACGGAGCTGATCCTGGGGCAGTTTCTGCATACCGACCAGCAGGCGGCAGCAGTGCCCTTCCCCACCCGACCATTTCTCAATGCTATCGTGGAGCTGACTCCAGCCCCGCATATTGAAGTAGCCGACACAGAAATCGGCACGCTCGCATAACTCCATCGTCTCCTGCAAAGCAAGAAGAAGCGGTTCACTAATGTTGTCAAATATTCGCGGCATCCGTTAGCCCCTGTCCACGCGACTCTATTTCAAGCCAGATGCTTTGTTTAAGCAATAATCGCTGTCCCGGCTGCCCGCCATGTGCTCGCTAATCTCGTCCAGCGATATCCACGGTTCATTTTCATTCGTGAGCCCTTTAAGGAGTCTCAGCTTCAGGATTTTGCCCAGGAATCGCGCAGCGGGACGATGCGGTTGAACACCGGGGTTCTTGGCTTGCTGTCCTTGGCATCGGCCATGAAGTAGCCCGTCCGCTCGAACTGGAAGCGGTCGCCTGCTAATGCCTGCGCTAACGAAGGCTCCAGCTTGGCCCGCACGATCTTTACCGAATCGGGATTGAGGTGATCCGTGAAGTGTCCGCCTTCCGGTACATCATCCGGACGCTCGACGTTGAAAAGCCGATCAAACAGTCGGACCTCCGCATCCAGCGCCTGCGCTGCCGCGACCCAGTGGATCGTCCCCTTCACCTTCCGACCATCCGGTGCATTACCCCCTCGCGTGGCCGGATCATAGGTGCAATAGACCTCGGTCACCACCCCCGTCGCCGAATCTTTGCGGCACCCCGTGCAGGTCACCAGATACCCGTAACGCAAGCGTACCTCCTGCCCTGGCTTCAGGCGGAAGTACTTGTTCGGAGCCTCTTCCATGAAGTCGTCCCGCTCGATGTAAAGCTCGCGCGAGAACGGCACCTGGCGCACGCCGGCGGCTGGATCCTCCGGATTGTTTACGCCTTCGAGCATTTCCACCTGGCCTTCGGGATAGTTGGTCACGACCAGTTTGACCGGATCGAGAACCGCCATGACGCGGGGTGCCGTGGCGTTGAGCTCCTCGCGGATGCAATGCTCCAGCAGGGCGATATCCGTCAAGCTGTCGGTCTTGGTCACCCCGATGCGGCGACAGAACTCGCGGATCGACGCGGGCGTATAGCCGCGCCGACGCAACCCGCTGACCGTGGGCATGCGGGGATCGTCCCAGCCACTGACGGTGCCCGCACGCACCAGCTCCAGGAGCTTGCGCTTGCTCATCACCGTGTAGGTCAGGTTGAGCCGGGCGAATTCAATCTGTTGCGGATGGCAAGGCACATCGAGCTGATCCAGCAGCCAATCGTAAAGCGGACGGTGAACCTCGAACTCCAAGGTACAGATCGAATGCGTGATGCCCTCGACCGCATCTTCCAGCCCATGGGCGAAATCATACATCGGGTAAATGCACCAGCGGTCCCCGGTACGGTGGTGATGCGCGTGCTTGATGCGGTAGATCGCGGGATCGCGCATGTGCAGGTTTGGCGATGCCATATCAATCTTGGCGCGCAGCACATACTGTCCATCGGCAAACTCCCCGGCGCGCATACGACGGAAGAGATCCAGGTTTTCCTCCACCGGACGGTCACGCCAGGGACTGGGCAAGCCCGGACGGGTCGGAACGCCGCGATACTCCTTGAATTCCTCCGGCGTCAGCGTGCAGACATACGCTTTCCCATTACGGATCATATCCTCGGCATAGGCAACCATCTGCTCGAAATAATCCGAGGCAAAGAACAGGTTTTTTCCCCAGTCGAACCCCAGCCAGCGCACATCCTCGATGATAGAGTCGACATATTCCACATCCTCGGCAGACGGGTTGGTATCATCGAACCGCAGGTTGCACTGGCCATTGTAGTCGCGCGCCAATCCAAAATTGAGACAGATCGATTTCGCATGGCCGATATGCAGATAGCCGTTCGGCTCGGGCGGAAAGCGGGTGACGATCGACGCGTGCTTGCCATCGGCAAGGTCGCGATCAATGATTTCACGGATAAAGTTCGACACGGGTACGTCTTCTGCCGCCATGATTAGGATTCCTTCCGATAACGCAGTTCATAGTCATTCATCAATTTCTTCGACGCCTTCCCGCTCAGCACGGTCCCTGCCGCCGCCAGCGTTTCCTGGGCATACTGCACACGGCGCAGGCTCAGGTCACGCCCCATCAGCACCATGGCGTCAAACAGCGGCAGCGAGACGGTGTTTCCGGTCAGGGCGACAAAGCATATCGCCAGCAGTGTCTTGAATTTAATGTCTTCCTTCTCGGCGATGGTCAGGAACATCGCCTTGATGGCGTCCACGCTCCAGTCCGCCGCTCGCTCGACCTCCCATTGCACCACCTGCAGCAATTCGGCCACGCGCAGCGGATCCTCGAAGCCCTTGGTCAAGGCGGCGGCATCCAGCGGCAGGCGGTCGGCAAATACAAACGAGATCATGGGCACAAAATCCGACAACTCATTGAGCCGGGGCTGTGCCAGTGGCACGAGCTTGCTGAAGACCTCATCATTCAGCATCCATGTTTTCAGCCGCTCCAGCAGGGCATCCGCCTTCAGGTCGCGGATGTAGCGACCATTGAACGCCAGCAGCTTCTGGATATCGAAGATCGGGCCGCCCAGACTGACGCGGTCAAGGTCAAAGGTGCTGGCCATGGTCGCGAGGTCGAACATTTCATTGCCGTCGGCCGGACTATAGGCCATGAGCCCCAGGAAGTTCAGAAGTGCCTCGGGCAGGTAGCCCGCCTGACGGTAGAACAGGATCCCCGTCGGATTCTTGCGCTTGGACAGCTTCGACTTGTCGGGATTGCGCAAAAGCGGCAAATGGGCGAACACCGGCGGGGTCCATCCGAACGCCTCGTAAAGCAGCAGGTGCTTCGGGGTCGAGCTGATCCATTCCTCACCACGGATCACGTGCGAGATCTCCATCAGATGATCATCCACCACATTGGCCAGATGGTACGTCGGGAAGCCATCGGCTTTGAGCAGGATCTGGTCATCGATGGTCTCCCACGGGATCCGGATCTCGCCGCGGAAGCGATCCTGCAGGACGCATTCCCCTTGCCCCGGCGTGCGCAGACGGATGACATGCGGCTCGCCCGCATCGATGCGGCGGCGGATTTCATCCGCTGCCAAATGCGAGCACAGGCCGTCGTAGCCGATGCGGGTCTTGTCCGCCTCCTGCTGCTGCCGCAGGGCGGCGAGGCGCTCCGTGGAACAGAAGCAGGGATAGGCTTTCCCCGTCGCCACGAGGGTGTCGCACTGCTGTCGGTAGATCTCCGTCCGCTCGCTCTGACGGTAGGGACCTTTCGGACCGCCGACATCCGGCCCCTCGTCCCAGGGCAGGCCGATCCAGCGCAGCGCCTCAAGAATGGCGATCTCGGATGCCCGGGTCGAGCGAACCTGGTCGGTATCCTCGATCCGCAGGATGAACTGGCCACCATTCTTTTTGGCAAAGGCGTAGTTGAAAAGCGCGATGTAGGCGGTGCCGATATGAGGGGCACCGGTTGGCGACGGCGCAATGCGGGTTCGCACGGTCATAAGATCATCCTCTGTTCCTGAATCCAGCGCCGGGCGCTGTTATTTATAAATGGTTTAAAACGTTGGGAATGATAACAGCGTCGCGCTCAAAAACAAGCGATATCAGCGCCACGGCGCCTCTAAAGTTATTTACCAGACCGGGATTGGCATTCAAGTCATGATTGTGGTAGGGTTCTGGTATTGTTTTCATCAGAAAGGACGTTTGGATGCCTCGCCAATTCAATACCACCGGCCCCTGTATGCCGGATATGCATTATATGCTGCCACCGGCCGCCCGCCTGATCGGGGCCAGTCTGGACCGGTACATCAGCGAGAAGCTCTACTGGGTGCTTCATGCCCCGCGCCAGACCGGAAAAACCACCTTCCTGATGAACTGGATGCGCGAGATCAACAGCAGCGGCGAAGGCGTCGCCTGCTATGTCAGCGTCGAACGTTGCCAAGGCATGGCGGATGCCGAAACCGCCATGCCGAACATGCTTTCGGCAATCGCGCTATGGGCAAGGCGGGGCGACGTTCCTGTCCCGCCGATCAACGATGAGCCTGTTGGCTCAATGCTCAGCACTCAGCTTTCCGCCTGGGCGGCGCTGTGTGCGCCCAAGCCACTGATTGTCCTTTTTGATGAGGTTGATGTGCTGGAGGGCGCTGCCATGGTTGCGTTCCTGCGTCAGTTGCGCGATGGATTTGCAGGCCGTGCGGCGGGCAAATTCCCGATCTCCATCGCGCTGGTGGGGATGCGCGACCTGCGCGATGACCTGGTGCATAGCAAGGACGGCATCCCCGTCAACCCCGGCAGCCCCTTCAATATCAAGCACAGCTCGGCCAGCCTGGGAAACTTCACCAAGGCGGATATCGCCGCGCTCACCACCCAGCACACCGAGGAGAAGGGCCAGACCTTCGGCGCGGATGCGCTCGAGCGGATCTGGCACTATACCTCCGGCCAGCCCTGGCTGGTCAATGCCTTGTGCGATACGATCGTGCACCAAACCGCACCCACCGGCAAGGTGGACACGATCCTGGCCGCGCACGTGGACCAGGCCAAGGAACTGCTGATCAAGTCGCGGGCCACCCACATCGATTCACTGGGGCAGCGGTTGCGCGAGGCACGCGTGCGCCGCGTCGTGCAGCCGATCCTGACCGGTGCCTCCGATCCGCTGATGGCCGATGACGATGCTTTCGTGTTCTGCATGGATCTGGGGCTGGTGACCATCGGCGAGGATGGCAGTCCCGGCATCGCCAACGCGATCTACCGCGAGGTGCTCGCCCGCGAACTGAGCTACGGTATGCAGATGGCCATTCCGCCGCCCGAGTTCCGCTGGAAGCGGGAGGACGGAGGCCTGGACATGGACGCCCTCATGGCCGAGTTCCAGACGTTCTGGCGGCGTCATGCGGATACATGGGAGCAGACCGCCACCTATACCGAGGCCTTTCCTCACCTGCTGCTGATGGCGTTCTTCCAGCGCATCATCAACGGCGGCGGCAGCATCGAGCGCGAATATGCGGCAGGACGGGGGCGGATCGACCTGATGATCGCCTACGGTGAACGCCGAAATATCATCGAGATCAAGCTCGTGCATCCTGAAGATGGCCGCCAGTCCACGCTTGAGGAAGGTCTGGAACAGATCGCCCGCTACGATGACAAGATCGGGGCCGACACCCTGCACCTGGTGATCTTCGACCGCCGGGAGGAAGCCCGGGCCAAGCCCTGGGCGGAGCGGCTCTCCCGCGAAGCGCGCACCACCGCCTCAGGCAAAACCGTCATCGTTATCTGGTGTTGAAAATAGGAGTCTCCACCTTCGGACTGCGGCAGTTCTCTGCCGCCTTTCCCCTGCACGCCTCACCGCTACCGATTCTTGATGATCATGCGTTGCGTACTGCCGGATATCGCCGTGTATTTGATAAAGAGCGTTATCCCGGAAAGACCGACGCTTCTGCTTCATCGTTATGTCTTTCCTTGCAGTTTCAACCCACATTCCTCACCCCTTTGCACGGTTTTTGGCAGGAATTTTCGGGCAGCACTTGTAGAGCGGA
>DIZZ01000021.1 GCA_002428045.1 Verrucomicrobia bacterium UBA6015 | reverse complement strand
CGGGCGGCGTGTGGGACGGCACCCCTTGGCACGGCATATCCGAGTGGTTGATGCGCCGTGCAAAGATTCCCGTCGCACAATACGAAACGCTGGCGGCCCGGTTCAATCCCACCGGCTTCAACGCCGATGCCTGGGCCAAGCTTGCCAAGGCGGCAGGCATGCGCTATCTGGTTCTCACCAGCAAGCATCACGAGGGCTTCGCCATGTTCAAATCGGAGGCCAGCCCCTTCAACATCGTGGACGCCACGCCCTTCAAGCGCGATCCCATCGCCGAGCTCGCCGCCGCCTGCAAGAAGCACGGGCTGGGCCTGGGCTTCTACTACTCGCAGTTTTTAGACTGGCACGAACGGGATGCCGCCGGTAATGACTGGGAGTTCAGCCAGGAGCAGGTGCCGGACAAGGATTTCAACCGTTATCTTCACGGCAAAGCCATCCCGCAAATTACCGAGCTCCTCACCCACTACGGCGAGATCGCGCTCATCTGGTTTGATACCCCCGGCAGCATTACCCGGCAGGCCTGCGAGGAACTCCAGGCGCTGATCCGCCGGCTGCAACCGAAGTGCCTCATCAACAGCCGCATCGGCAACGGCCTCGGGGATTACTCAAGCCTGGGCGACCAGGAGGTCCCAATCACCGGTCGCGAGGGACTATGGGAAACCTGTGATACGCACAACGACACCTGGGCCTACTCCGTCAATGACCACCACTGGAAGAGCCCGGCCGAGCTGCTCTCCCGCCTGGTCCGGGTGGCCAGTCTTGGGGGAACCTACCTGCTCAACGTCGGGCCCACCGGCAAAGGGGTCATCCCCGAGGAATCCGCCGAGATCCTTCGCCGGGCGGGCGCCTGGCTCAAACGCAACGGCGAGGCGGTCTACGAGACGACCCGCTCGCCCATCCCCGCCCAGGCCTGGGGCGTCACCACGGTCAAGCCGGGCAAGCTCTACCTGCATATCCTGAACTGGCCCACCGGGGGCACCCTCCTGGTTCCCGGCATCAAGGGCACGGTCAAGAAGGCGAGTATTCTTTCAACCGGCAAGCGCCTTGTGGTTTCCCGTAAAAAGGGCATGATCGCCATCACCATCCCCAGTCTGGCACCTGAACAACCCCACACCGTGATCGCGCTGGATATGCCAGGGGGCATCACGTGCGCGGCGACCGCCTTCTCGGTCTATTCCGACCTGCCGAATCAGCTCCAGGCCCCGTTTGCCAAACTGACGGATTGCGCCACCAGGAAGAAGTCCTGGATGGAAAAATTCGGTGACTGGCACCACGCCCATGTCGTGCACCAAATCGTTACCGGTAGCGTCATCGAGTGGCATTTCAACGCCCTGGGCAAGGGTCTTTTCAACCTCAGCCTCGAGTACGATTGCCTTCCCGAGGGGGATGCGTCCGAGTTCGAGCTGACGCTGGGTGCAACCAGCTGGCGCTTCCCGGTATTCTGCACCGGTAACAAGCACGCTAACCGCCTGCGTTTCCGCACGGAATGCCTGGGCGTGGTGGAGATCGCCAAAGCCGGCCCTGCCTTGTTGAAGCTCAAGGCTTTGGATATCAAGGACGCGGCCGCGATTTCGATTGCCAAGGTGTCACTCACCCCGATCGGGCAGCTGCACCCTTGCTTATAACTTGGCCATTATGACACAATCTTTAGGTGACCATTTCGACAGAATTAACAGGATGGACAGGGTAAAGAAACCTTCACAATCCTCTGGATTGTGATATAAGCATACACCGCGATATGGAACCAATCCGGATATTTATCAGCAGCGTCCAGAAGGAACTGGCGGAAGAACGGGCAGCTCTGCGGGACTACCTGCAGGGGGATGCCTTGTTGCGCCGGTTTTTCGAGGTCTTCCTTTTCGAGGATATGCCGGCGGCCGATCGCCGTGCCGATGCCTGCTATCTGGAGGAGGTGGAGCGCAGCGACATCTATATGGGTATCTTCGGAAGCGAATACGGATGGCAGGATGCCGATAGCCTTTCGCCTACCCACCGCGAATTCCGTAAGGCGACGGAATTCGGCAAGACCAGGCTCGTCTTCATCAAGGGTAACGACGATTCCCAACGCCACCCCCGAATGCAGGCGCTGATAGCCGAGGCTGGCGCCGGGCTGATACGCCGCCGCGTGAACTCTGCCGAGGAGTTGATCGCCGCTGTTTATGCCAGCTTGATCAAGCTGCTGGAGGAACGCGAGCTGATCCGCTTTACGCCCTTCGATGCCACCGCCTGCCGCAATGCAACCTTGGAGGATCTTGATCTCGACCGCGTTTCCCGCTTTTTGGGCCTTGCCCGCCGCGGCCGCAGTTTCCCACTGGCGGAAAACACTCCGCCGGAAGAAGTGCTTGCCCATCTCAACCTGCTGGACAAAGGCCGTCCAACCCATGCCGCCGTCCTGCTATTTGCCCGCAAACCGCAGCGCTTCCTGATCTCATCCGAGGTCAGGTGCGCCCACTTCCACGGCTTCGAGGTCGAAAAACCAATCCCATCCTATCAAGTCTACAAGGGCACCGCCTTTGAACTCATCGAGCAGGCCAAGGACTTTGTCCTGTCCAAGATCGATCTCTGGACCGGCGACCGTTCGCAGGGGGCGCAAGTCCCCACCGCCTACGAGATTCCGCAAGAGGTCGTCGCCGAGGCCATCGTCAATGCCGTTTGCCATCGCGACTATACCAGCAATGCAAGCGTGCAAGTGATGCTGTTCAAGGACCGCCTCGAAGTCTGGAACCCCGGACACATGCCGCCCGGGCTAACGCTCGAAAAGCTCAGGAAACCACACCACTCGGTACCCGCGAATCCGCTCATCGCCGAACCGCTCTATCTCACCAAATACATCGAGCGCATGGGTACCGGCATCCGCGACATGATCCAGCGCTGCCGCGACGCCGGATTGCCGGAACCCGAAATCCACCTCGACTCCGGCGTCTGGGTTACCACCATCCGCCGCAAGACCCCGCAAGTCACCGACCAAGATACCCCACAAGTCACCCCGCAAGTCGCAGGTGAAGTCACCGCACAAGTCACCGCACAAGTCACCGCACAAGTCACCGCACAAGTCGCGACTTGCTGTAAGGGACAACCGCAATCTGCCAAAGCGATCATGTCTGCGCTTGGCATGAAGCACTGGAAGACGTTCCAAACCAACTACCTCTTGCCTCTGATAGATGCCGGGGTCATCGAGCGCACCATCCCCGACAAACCCACCAGCCGCCTCCAGAAATACCGCCTGACCGACAAAGGCCGCAAAATGCTTGAAAAGCAACAATCCCGCTGATTGCGAGTATTAACGCGAGAGCCAGATGCAGGCAATGAATCCGGGACGAGAAGCCTGCCACCATCCTCTTCTCAGAGCCATTCCCATGCTCAACAACAATCGCACCCACCACCACTCGTCAATTCAAGTGGCGAATGGCGAGACCCCCAGCCCCCAGCACAACCCTATTGCCAAATGTAAAGATGCGTCCCCAATACCAATACCGCGTAAAGATGCGTCCCCAATACCGCCCCCGTCAACCATATTATGGGTCTGTCCCGAATGGCGCTTAGTTAGTGCCTAAAACACGATCAGATAATGGGTTGCGTCGTGTGGTGTCGGGGGTTGTTCTGAAGATCAGAGCACGGGAGACCTGTTGCAGGCTCTTGAGCGTTTGCTGGAGCTGTCTCCAGTTTTCAATAGCCAGCTTCATCTCTGCATACTGCTCTTCGGAAAGGGCGACCGAGACGGTTTTTTTGTTCTCCTTGCGTGACCACTGGTAATGGGGTCCTCCGGCTCCCGGACCGCGATCCTGAACGTAGCCGTGACTAATCAAGCCGGCATTGCTTATCTGCTTCTGGAGTCTACGGAACTGCGCGCGTAGTGTTTTAACTTCAGTATTCATGGGATTAATGTGGCAGACTTGTCAATAGGGCGGTATATATACCGCCTTATGAATACTCCATACTTCCCCGCATGGCGACGGAAACTGGCGGCTTACGGTCAACGAAAGACCAGGGGGCGCTGGCAATCAGCTGTAGAGATCCAATCGCAGTGCAGTCAATTTCTGTCACGAGAAGTTCTGGCTGCGCCCCCGAAGGGGGTCGGAAGCCGAAGGCGTGTGTTTGATTGCACACGCACCTTCTGGCTTTTCATTTGGCAGGTCCTGCAGCCCGGTACGGCTTGTCGTGCGGTCGTGCGGCAGGTTCAGGCATTCTGCGAGACAGGCAGTCTGCGCATTGACGAGAGTAGCAGTGCTTACTGCCAGGCCCGCGCCCGGTTACCCTTCGCGTGCATGCAAGAGGCTTTGAAAGACTCCGCGCGCGCGGCAGACAGGTTCGCAGCACGGGAAATGCCAGCTTGGCAGCGGCCCGTCAAAGTCGTGGACGGAACCAGTGTGCAGTTGCCCGACACCGATGAGAACCGCGCTCGTTATCCATACCCTTCCGGTCAAAAACCGGGATGCGGATTCCCTGTCATGGGCGTGCTAGCTATTCAGTCTCTGGGCAGCGGAGCCACGCTCCATGCTGTCGATGCACCTTGGTCTGCCCATGACTTTCGCTTGTTTCCCAGTGCCTGGGGGCATTTTGAGCCAGGTGACATCATTATGGGCGACCGCGCATTTTGCGCCTATGCGGCCATGGCCTTGCTTCCGATGCGTCGCGTGGATATGGTTGCCCGACTCCACCAGGCTCGGACTGTCAATTTGCGTCAGGCCAAACGCATCGGGCAATCCGAATGGCTCGTTACCTGGAAGCGCCCACCGCAGCATAAAGGCCAAGCCATCACGCCGGAAGAGTGGGCGACCATGCCGCCTGAAATCACGATACGCATCATTCATTCCCGAATGAACATAAAAGGCTTTCGCACCAGGGAGCTCTGGATCGCAACCACGTTACTCGATCCCGTGGCTTACCCCGCAGAACGAATCGCGGCCCTCTATCTGCGACGCTGGGATTTGGAACTCGGCTTCCGGGATCTCAAGACAACGATGGGCATGGAGTGCTTGCGATGCCGCACACCCGAGATGGTACGCAAAGAGCTCTTCGCATACCTGATCGCACATAACTTCATCAGGTGCTTGATTGCTCAGGCCGCCGCTACGCATGGCCTGCCCCGCACCAGGATAAGCTTCAAAGGCACTGTCGATGCCGCCCGCAGCTTCCACCAAGCCATGCGCATCTCGCCTTCCCCGCAGAAGGCGAGAAAACTGTATAACCG
Source organism: Verrucomicrobia bacterium UBA6015 (assembly GCA_002428045.1). Lineage (GTDB taxonomy): Bacteria > Verrucomicrobiota > Kiritimatiellia > UBA8416 > UBA8416 > UBA8416. The sequence continues at coordinate 3,340 of DIZZ01000021.1, read as the reverse complement.
GCTGCTTGAGATCATTGCCCGCGACGCAGTCCCTCTGAGACCAAACCGCTCCGAACCTCGTGCCGTTAAAAAAAGGCCGAAAAACTATCAACGCCTCACAATGCCTCGTCACTCATTTATCGAGATCCCGCACAGATCTCGCCATAAGGTGGCACCATGACTATCTTAGCGCCATTCGGGTCTGTCCCCATTCATCCATCATCAGGCTGATGGCAAATATCATCAAGAAGCGCGAGGGATACGAAATAACGCACATACGGACTCGTATTGTCCGTGTGACTGTGTCATATTGCCCTGAGATAGGAAAAACATGGACATGGATAGATCCAAGACACAGTTTAGACGCCTTCAAGCGTTGGAAGAGGCGATTCGGGACCGGAGGTATCCGAACTGCCTGCGTTTCGCGATGGATTGGGAAGTCTCCCAGAAGACAATCCAGCGCGATATTGAGTTCATGAAATACAGCCTGGGTGCCCCAATTGAGTATGATCGAGGCAAACAGGGCTACTACTACACTGGCACCAACTGGTTCCTGCCGGCACTGAATGTCAGCGAGGGCGATCTACTGGCCTTGGCTCTGGGCTCGCAGTTGGCCGCTGTGTACGAAGGCACACCGATTGCCAAGACACTCGGCACCATCCTGGAGAAGATTGCTGATTCATTGCCTGATATGATCTCTGTTGTGCCTGATGACATCGCGCACGATGTCTCGTTCGTGGGCTATCCGTCGCGCCCAATCGATCCGGAAATGTGGCGCACCGCTGTCAAGGCAGTTGGGCGACATTTGGCTCTGGACGTGACGTACCGTGCTGAGGCCAAGCCGAAGAGTAAGTCGTATAGAATTCATCCCTTCCACCTAGCGAACATCAGAGGTGACTGGTACGTGCTGGCCTCCATTCCTCCCCATGAAGACATCACTCAGTTCGCATTGTCGCGATTTGAGTGGATGTCCCTGACCGATGTGCGCTTTCATCCGCTCTCAGCCCGTCACATCAAGCAACGCATCCAGGAATCCTTTGGCCAGTTTGTCAGAACCGGCAGCGAACCTCTGCACAAGATCAGGGTCAGTTTCGACGCCGAAATTGCCCACCGAATTTCAGCCCGGCAGTGGCACCCCGATCAGAAGCTGAAGACCAAGAGGGATGGCAGTGGAACGCTGGAGTTCCCCTCAGCCAGCTTGGAGGAGGCGATGCGCTGGGTTCTAGGCTGGGGGCGACATATCCGCGCCCGCGAACCACAGGAGCTAGTGGATCGACTGCGGCAGGAGGTCCAGAAGATGCGGCAGGGATGCCCTGGTGGGTGTGAGCCAGGCTATATCGAGTGACTATAGGTGAGTAGTGGAGGAGAAAGGGATGAGTAAAGCAGGCAAGGCCTCTCAGGAGAGGTGTCGTGCGGTGTATGCCGACGTGCGCGAAAGGGTCGGGCGTATGCTCGACGACATCGGGCATCTGGAGTTCAAAGATGAAGAAGCATCCCGAATTGTAGAGGGACTCAGGGCGAGACTCACCGAGACACATCACAAGTTCAGTGAGTCGCTTGACTACGTTGAGAAACACTCCGAGTGGGAAAAGTTTACGATAGCCTTCTTCGGCGAAACCAATGCAGGCAAGAGCACCATCCTGGAAGCTCTCCGACTTCTGTATGACGATCCCGAACGAAACGCCGAGATCACGGACAGGCAATCTGTCGTGGATGGCGAGGATTCCGATCTCGTTGATCGAACGGATCAGTTGGTTCGCGAACTGGGTGAGCTATACGAGAGGATTGATATGCACGCGACTGATACTGCGCAAGAACTGCACGCGCTCGTTGAACACCAGAAACTTGCATCAAAGAAACTCGGACGGAGGCTTTTCATCTCTCTTCTCATCGCGTTCCTCGTGGGCAGTCTGTTTGGCCTCGTTGGAGGAGCGCTTCTCGTTCACTCCGTACGAGATGGTAAGGCACAGCAAGTGACCACAGCCCCGGAGCTCCCATGATATCGGCCATGCCTCTTCTTGAACGATCAGGCCGACAGAAGTTGGTGTCAGTTCTTCGTGATGACCTTCCTGGGTTTCTGCGCAGAAGACAGGAAATCAACCTCCGTAGGGAGGCTGTTCACGCCGTCGATGGCAGAAGCATTGGGACAGGACAGGCCGACTTCACGAAAGGCAACCGATCTTACTCGCTGTTTCGTGATGGACTTGAGTTTCAAATTATCGATGTTCCCGGTATCGAGGGAGATGAGTCAAAATATGAGGATAGCATCCGCGAAGCAGTTGCGCGTGCTCACCTTGTGCTTTACACGAAGAACGCAGCAGATACTAAGCTGCAGACAGGGACTGCTGCAAAGATCAAGAAGTACTTGAGTGAATATGCCAAAGTTCTAATTGTCAGTAATTCGCGTGGGCTGGCCGATCTATTCGAGGACGAAACGAACCGGGTAGCCCTCGACCAGACCTTCCCTTCCCAAGTCGCCGTCAGGGAACAGACGAAGACCGACCTCGCTCAAATCGTCGGGGGCGACCAGATCGTCGGGAACTGTAGTCTTCACGGACTGATGGCTTTCTTCGCGCTCGCACTGACGAGTACTGGCGAGAGTACGATCGCTTCACACCGTTCGGATGACCAAATGACTCCGTTGAACGACCTGAAGCGGCAGCAGAGCGGTTTTTTGCAAATTTTTGGCGATGCAGATTCCATGCTGGATTTCTCTCAGCTTCATGCCCTCCAAGAGGTGGTCGACGACCATCTTGGTCGCTTTAGAGAAGAGATCATCGAGAGCAACAAGCGAAAAATTCTCCAACAGGTTGAGCACCTGACAGAGACGCTCAACAGTGAAGCTGGAAGACTGGCTGTCTGGCTATCTAAGGCCGAGAAGCGTATCAACCAGTGCGAAAAGAATATAGAATCACACTGAGCAACGTTCTCTCAATCGTTCAGACGGAAGCTACAAACAGCTCAGGACCGATTCTTTAATGCGCTGCGGGATGGCATTCACGAGATCATCGTGGAGAATTTTGACAGCAAGGAACTGATCAAGCCAAAGAGCGAGGATCTTGCTAAGAGTAAACAGGAAGAGCTAAGGTCGAGTTTGATCGACATTCAGAAGGAGTCGTGCGATATCCTGTTTTANNTCCTGTTTTCGGCAGTGCAGGAAGAACTCAAGCAACTGAAGGAGGATCTTGGCCGCGTTGAGTTTCAGGAGTCCGTTCCCTTTGAGAATGATCAGATGTCACTAGACCTTGATGACGTGATCGGGAATCTGAAGCTCAACTGGAAAGATCTCGGTGGCGCAGCACTGGGTATTGCTTCTGGGGCTCTAGCAGGCTCTTTTCTGGGTCCATGGGGCACAGTCGGC
>DIZZ01000001.1 GCA_002428045.1 Verrucomicrobia bacterium UBA6015 | reverse complement strand
CCTATTTTTTACTCTAAATCCTTCTTCCGAAGCCCCTCCAGATATAAATCGATCTGGCCGACAGGCACTTCGTTCTTGTACGCAACGTTACAATAGACCGCCAGGACATTGACGCCTTCACGTAAAGCCTTGGAGTCAATCGACATCAAACGGTAATGCGGCTTGTCTTTCCACCAAACATAGGATCCAACTTTCTTGCCGTTCAAGTAGATATGGAAGCCCTGGTTTGCCAATACGCATAGACGATACAGATCGTGATCAACAGAATCCAGTTCAAAAGATGACCGTGCCAGCAGGAATTCACCGCTGCCCCATTCGGAATTGTTGGTATACGATACGTTCCCCTGCTTAAACGCACCCGTACCGATTGGGGTTTTTCCGGATGTCCACTTACTGTCGTCAAATTCCAGTGAATACCAATTCTCCATGCCTTCCGGAATGGCAACATCCCGGAACCTCTTCTTTTCGCGCGGATGCATGACCTCTGCCGGGCTCGGGGAAAAGGAAATGAAACGCCAGGTGCGCACGGCAGGTGTCGGCGTTCCGACGGCAGACCAGCCAGCTTCTGGATTCTTGAGTTTCGCTAGATCAAGAATCGTGTCGATCAGCGCCTGATTCCGCCCATCGCTCTTCAGCAGCTCGACAAGCCGGGGCCGGTAGTCGTTGCAGAGTAGTTCCGTCAACGCCTGACAAAGGTCCGGCGGCAGGCTCTTGAGGGTCGTATATAGACCAAACGGATCCCCTTCGCGATTGGAATTAGGCGACCCCACGAGTCCAATGATCTCTCCGGCATCCAGCATGGGAAGCCGCGCCTTCATGGATTGGGCGATCTGTACCGCCGTTTCCGGTGCCTCCTGCAAACATACCTTGGACGATTCCTGGATGTTGTACATTCCTTCAGGACCACGATTGCCCGTCTTGACCTCGCTCTCATCCACGGCACGCATGAATCCCGCCAGAATCTGCGAACCGATCGAACTCCCCTTTTGTGTTCGCACGACACTCTGCAGCATCCCGCTAAACCGGCTGCGGGGCATGGTGTGATACTCTTTGACCATCATCGCCAGCAGGGTCGGCACGACCTCAGCAAACCATTCATCATCGTCTTTCATCCCCATCAGCGCCGTGAATGCGGATTCCCGTAGCCACCAGTCCTCATGGGTCGTCCAGGGCATGATGAGGGGCAGGCAACCATGGATCTCCTTGGCCGGCGCAAGACTAAGGGCCATAAGCGCACCGTCCACCACCCACAGGGCCTCCTCGGGATTCGCTAGCATCGACTTGATGGCAACCAGCATTCCAGGCGTAAGGGCTTCTGTCTTGAGCGCCTCGCGCCCCATACCGAACCAGTAGTTGTAGTCCACGATGCCGTCAAGACCCGCGCGCCTGACCCGTGGATCCGGATCCTGCATAAGCTTCTCAAGTTCATCCAAGGCACCGACCGCCCTGAGCGCCTTGGCGGCCTGTGTGCGGATCATGTAATTCCTGTGATAGACGTTCTTGAGCATCTCCGAACGTGAAACGTTCTTCAAATCAACGTCCGGCTTGTGATAAGCGCCTCCAAATTTCCAGAAAGGAATATGCGTCGGCTCCGGCGCCCCATGGCTTTTGTAATTCGGATTATCTTCAACAGAAAGAAATGCCAGATCGGCGGGCCTGCCCCACAGCTTCTCCGGCAATGTGAAATCCTTGGCATACCGTGAACGCGGTGCGCCGGTAATGCGCAGGGTCTTCAATGAGGCCGTATAGGATAAAGCCACGGCGGCTCCCGTGCCCTCATCATCAAACCCCTCGCGCTGACAGGTCGAATTCCCCAATGCGCCGGACGGACGGCGGCTCAAGTCGTACCACCACGCCAGACGATTCATCATCGCGTGATACTCGCCCGGCTTCGCCTCGAGGAGGTAGGAAGAAGCCAGTCCGCGCCAGATGGCGTCGCCACGGCCTTCGTCAGCATGCCCCGAAACCAGCACGGGATAGCTGTCAATCATCGACATGGCCAAGCATTCCTTTGCCTGACGGTAAATAGCGGGGCTACCCATCGCACCGGACGCGATGAGCATGGCGGCGGCGGCCATGCCGTCCTTGCCGTTTGACCCGAGACCGCCTTCAGGACGATGATCGCCGTATGGAACCGTGCCATGCCCTGCAAAGCGGTACCAGAAACGCAAGGCACCCAGCAGGGTCTGTTCATCCACAGCAACACCGCACTCCTTTGACATTAACAGCGTGGTCAACACTTGGCATCCGGCCGGATTCATCAACCCGCCGGCCACATACCGTGGCGCAATGCCGTTACCCCAATGCACCCAGCCGCAGCCGAACTTCTGCCGCGCTTTCGCGTCATCACAGAAATATTGCAGAACCGGCAGCACCTCCTTGTCGCCCGTTCGCAGGTAGTATTCCGCGCAGGCAATCCCGTTGTAGCCATTGTTCCAGGTGTGTTCGCCGATGCCCCCTGGATTCTTGATAAAGGGTTCGAAATATGCCTTCACACAAGGGATATACGCATCGTCACCGGTCGATAACAGGAACAGGCAGGCCAGTGCGCCACCGATGCCTTTGCCATCAAGATGGTTTTTCTTGAACGCTGCGTCGGTTGAATAGTATTCTGCGGCCTGCTTGATGATTGTTGCTGATTTACCGCACTGAAGCGGCCAGGTTTCGCTGTATTCGCCGAGAATCGGTATGGCAACTTCAATGTTGACGATGGGCTGGTCCTCGCTGTCCTGGACATCAAAGATCATCTTCCCATCAGTGGCCTCCGCCCGGGTCAAGGCTGTCCCGATAACAACAAAAGGGTTCCTGCCTTTCAGCACCTCGCCATTGACGCCGGTAATGATCTGGCCCGGTTTGAATTTGCCGTCGGCCGGCGACCCCGGAACCGCACCCTCAATCCTGACAGAAACGCCCTTATAAATACGTGCCTTCAAGCCAGTGACCCCGATACTGCCGAAGCTCATCTCCCGATCCGGGTTGGGCCGCGAATGGAAGACGCGCTCCTCCTGGTAATAGGCGGCGGTCTCAGTGCCCGTCCCGGCCGATAAAACCGACTGATGGCAACTTAAGACGATCACCAATAAAACGAACGAACGGATTTCTCTGTATCTTACAATCACTGAACTCTCCTTAGCGCCCACAATGCAACATGTTATCCTAGTGTTACGACGGGACGTTTTTCAAGTGCATTTTTGCGACACAACCTCCGAACTATCACGACACATTAGGCGCAATATTTCAATTTCAGATTAGGCTCTCGCCCGCCTATCGGCAGCCAAAGCGATGCTCAGAATGACGCGATTTGAAAAATGGGAGGGCGACCAGTACATGTTCGGCGGTGCGCTGCTCGTGGCGCCGGTTCTGCGGCCGTTATCCGAAACCGACCAGCGGAGTATCTATCTGCCTGAAGGGCAGTGGATTGACTACTGGTCGCACGACCACTATGACTCCCGTGGATAATGATTCCAAGCCGGAGGTTCTGATCATCCGATCTGAACGGTGTGGAAGATTCTCGATTCTAGAATCTTCCACACGGTTCCCTTCGCGGTCTATCGATTCCCCAAACAACGGCTGATCATCTACCAATCAGCGCGCTATGCACCATTTTTCACCATTGATAAACCCAGGCATAGGTCGTGAATCGCGTCTTCTCCGGATTCATATATGCTTTTTGGCCTTCGGTGTCGCCATGCTCGGTCTCCCCGCAACGGCATGTGAGCCTCAGTCCGTCATGGAAGAATACCGGATCGTCGTCGTGAAACCGGTATGCCGAGAAGGCGGCTTCCTTCCTGTTGAAGTGCGTAAGGCCTGCGATGTCGGCATGGAAGATCCCGGTATCAAAATAGTAGGTTCCGAGGAAGTAGTCCTCGAGCCCGGATGACAGCATCAGCGGCGTCTTTTCCGTTCCCAGATAGGCGCGCATGCAGGCTTCGAGAAACGTAAGGTTGGTGCTCTGTGCGGCGATCATAACCTGGTAGAGCGCGCCCTGACCGCTCACGTTGCACAGATCGAACTCCTCGAGCGGCTGGGCCTCGTAATTCTCCAGACGGACCAGTTTCAGCCGGGCTGTCTTTGGCAGTTCCACACCGCCGAGCGCAGCGCGGCCATTTTCCGTTCCACGGATGATCCACCAGATCTGGGGATTTTCATCAGCTTCCGCAGCGCGTTGCGCGGTGACGCGAACGCTTTTGCCGAAAGGAATGCGATAATTGTTATAGATCCCGTTCTGCCTGCCTATCTTGCCAACGTGCTTAGTGGCCCATGGCGCGTGATTTTCGTTGAAGCCGATGCCGTGACCCATGTAGAGCTCCATGTCGATGGAGGCGGTCGCCTCGCCATCGACGTAATAGCGGATGCGCGTGTTCTCCACGCCCTTGAAGTTACCGCCAAACCAGAAGTGAGAGAGACACCCCTCACCCTGATGCTCGAATAGCACCGCTTCCTTGCCTTCCCCGAGAACCCGCTCCCCTTTGCCGATTGCACCGATGGGCCCGAGAGGTTTGGTCTCCTCGGCAATTATTTTTTCTGCATTTATCATTTTCATCCTATTCTCCTCCTGCGCACGCACAACTGAGTTTCCGATCACCAATACCGCCACGACACTGACAATTCCTGCTAATTGCTTCAATGTATTTTCTCCGTTTTCATTTCCTCGACCCATACGCTCAACGGACCAATGGCCGGGATAAATTCGCCTGTGTAATTGCTCATCGGGAAGTTGGCGACCGCTATCGTCACCTTGCCACCCTTGAACGCATCGCGAAACTCGGGTCCGATATGATATCCCCTCGCACTTTGCTTGCGCCAGGCGGTGACACCATTCTTCTGCTCAACAAGCAATTTGCCGTTCACATAGATCGCATACCCTTCCCCTGAGTTAGCGTGAATGCTTCCGTCCAATCGGATCCGATAACGATGCCCTTCTTTCAAGGGAGGAACCTCAATCGTTTTCCGCATCAGCAGAACATCATTCTCAATCGTTGTTTTCGGCAGCGTACGCTTCAGCGGATAAATCGGATACTTGGTAATCCAGGCGATATTCGTGGGCAGCATTTCTTCTGTCATCATGCCAAACGGGGCCTGACCGCTCTGCCAGCCCGCCTTCTTTACGTCGAATTCAGGCATCGTCCACGTCTCCAGTCCGGGCGGCAGGGTTACCTCAACGGCAGCAGCCTTCGGCTTATCGCTAGTTGCGGCAGCCATCCCCTCTTCATCCCCGGATTCGCCTTCCGCACTTGCAGCCGTCTTCCCTTTGTAAGGACTGCTGGGCAGATCAAAAGCGAAATATTGCCACACACCCTCCTTGATATTTTCGCCAAACGGTTTCCAATTGTAGGTATCCATGCCAGCCGTCTGGTAATAAGCCGCGATATCATCGAATACATCATCCAGATAATCGGAAGGTTTCGCTGGCTTCGTACCCGTGACGATTGCCTGCAACGCCTTCTGTGTCCTGGGATTATTGAGAAACGCAGGCAGCAAGCCATCCAGTAGCATTGGCCGGATAGCCGCCAGTGATGCGGCTTCCTGTGCCTCTGTCGGGACCGGCCTGGCCGCCTCAGCAGCAATGGCCGCCGCTGCACGCTGTTCACGGTCCGACTTCGGAATCTCCACCGCCTGCCCACCCTGCATGCGCACCATGGACCGCCCCATCGCCTCGCCAACGAGGAGATACGTTTCCGGATTGCGGTTGTAATGATAATCCTGATTCCGCGGCGATTCATCCACCTCGCGCCAGAAATCACGGGTATCCACCGACATCACCGTGCCAGCAAACTCCGGGTGCTGCCCGGGATCGCCCACGGCCATCTGCGCCTCCCATACGCCTTTCCAGGATTCCGGCAGCCGATACCCGTGAAAGCCCACCGTGGCGACAACCACCGGCATCGCGGGGACCTTGAATTCCTTGCGCAGATCGTTAATCAAGTTAACCAGATGTTTCTCGTATTCCGCTTTTTCCAAACCGGAATCCTTATGCCCCTGGAACCATCCGAACCCCGCGATCTCGTAACCCTGCCCTGCGTAACCCGGCACATAGTCGGCAATCTTGTTCAAGGTATCGTGCACACCCTTGATCATCAGTCGGTACTCCAGCCCTTCCCACTCAGCGGCGTCAGGACTGCCCGTCGTGCCACTGGACGGCGGACGGAAGTCCCAGTTCAACGAACGGTTTCCGTTTGCAGTCTTGATCAACAGAACCTGCTCATCATGAAAAGTCCCCATGACAAACCCGAACCCGAGCTCCGGACCTACCGTATGTCCATTGGCTGTAGCCGATAGCGGAACACCTGGATTTTCAGGCCTGATGCGTGCCTCTTTGTATATCACATCATTTCGGACCGTCCAATTTCCATCGTCACCGATCAGGTACGGAAACGCCTTGTTTTCCTTCACCTGTGTCACCAAATCCCCTTTCCCCTTGAGATCAACCTGCTCCAGCCACAAGGCAGCAGAACCTCCCTTGAGATAGGTAATCTGAAGCGGATAGCACCGCCCTGCGTCAAGGGCGACCTTGGTCACTACCGGAGCCGCCCCCGGCTCGCGGCGATATGCTTCCTTGCCATCCAGGACCGCAATAGCATGAGTGCTTTCACCAAATCCAACATGCAAGGTATAGTGCCCGCTGACCGGGACATCGATAAAAGCCGTCGCCACCGCCGTGCAGGGCACATCCAGCTCCGGAATCGCTGCGTCAACGGTACCGAGTGCCACCGTTGCGGTCTTGGCTGGTTCAAGCTTGGAATAGTCCGCCTTCGGGTCATAAGCACCCTTGTGGACAGCGACAATGGCCCCCGATTTCGCATCCGGGGCAGCGGACTGGAAAACGCCATGCCGATCCAGAGCCGAGATGCCCCCCCACTGCCATTTACAAGCCGATCGCTTCCTTTCCGTGCCGATTGGCATTGGACCGGGCAGGATCGCCGGATCAGCGGAAAGAAACACACTGGGGTATTCCGGCCTGGCACCGGCGATATCGCCCATCCCCACCATATTTGATTGTCCAGCCAGAATATAGACCTTCACAGGCTTCTGCGGATTACCCGGTTTGTCATCCGGCCGCGGCAATTCCCCTGGAATCACGGGGCCGACTGCCGCAAGACACGGCAGGGCCAATATCATCAGACTTGTTGCTAATCCATTCACTCGACTGTTCATATTCCTGATCTCCTTATTTTTTAAATACAAGCAAGGGTGACTTCCAATCGGCCCCGCCATCGGCATTGAACCCACCGTTCTCAATACACAGGACATTCTCCCCGTCAATCGTTTTCGACGTGATCCGAAGTGCCTGCGCCCCGTCCAGATCCATCAGCATGTTTCCGGACCAGATAAGATCTGCTGAATCCGTCATCCCGGCTTCTTTAAAGCGTATGGATTTAAAGCGTGCGCGGACCGATTTATCCAGCGGTTTCACACCGGTTGGATCGTCATCGCTTGTCAGATATCCCACCAGTTGCCAGTCGCCCAATACGGCCTTGTTCGCCTGGAACTTTCCGTCATAGGTGAACTTACCATCATCAGGCTCCTTCTCGCTTGCCGGATCCTGCAGGGCCTGCCATTCGGCACAGGTCATGGGAATTCGCAGCAAGGCGTTTCGAAGCGCATCGCCGTCTACCGGCGGGAGCTTCATTTCCTCTAAATATAATGTGATGTACCCGACTTTCTCACCCGACCTCGGATGCTTGCGCAGGAAGGTCTTGACCGCGATCTGCACATCGCTTCCGCTTAATTTCTCCATCATGGCCTGCGGCAGCAGATAGCCCTTCGGGACTCCGCCTTCCCGTCTGCCGGTTCCCTGGTCTGACGCCACCGTTTTCTCGCCATTAACGTAGATCTCATAGCCATCCCCGCTTCCCACATGACTACGGCCACCTAGCAGTAAGCGGTAGCGATGCCCCTCCTTGATTTCCGGAAGGCGGATCACACTCCTTAAAAGCAGAACCTCCTTCTCCCAAAGGGTGTTTGGCTGGTCACTGCACCTGCAGAACGAAGACGGGCACGACGGCGATTGCGGGAGCAGCTTACCATCAACCGCGGCAAACGGGGCAAAGCCCTCTTTCCATCCGGCCTTCCCAGCCTCAAATTCCTTGGCCATCCAGTTTTCCATGCCTGTCGGCATCGTCACCTTGCGGAACCGCGCATCCCCACTGTCCCAGTTCTGAGTCTCCACAGGATCAAAGCTGAAGTACGCCCATTTGATCTGGTCCCGCTCGGGTCCGAAATTATGCCAGTCATAATCCTTGACGCCTGCCTTGCTGTAGAGATCAGACAAACCTTCACGGGCTCCGCTTCCTCCCAGTGTACTGACGGCAGGCAGTATCTTTTCCCCGGCGGCATCAATCTGGATCTGCTTGCGGTTCTTTGCCAGATATGCCGGTATCAGGTCGTTTAAAATCGCATCCCTGACCGCATGCTGCAACGTCTCGCCATACGACGCTATATCCGAAGCGCCAAGAAACGTCGTGCTGTGCGCAAGGGCCACATCGGGATACCGCTTGCTGGAGACTTCATATAACGTTTCAAGGCCCCCTGGTACCAAACTAATGGCTTCCGCAACGCAACTCAAGTACCAGCTACTCGACTGGGGATGCAGCCCGCCAGACGGATTCGCGTTTTTCCCAGGATAAGCAAGATATACGTTCCCAAGCGTTTCAAGCCCTGCCTTGCGAATCGCCGGGTCAGCGTCAACCAGCGTTTTCGCCAGCATTTGCAACCCCGACGGGGCTCTGACGAAGTTTGGCACATGCTGCTCGATGGCGGCTAATGCCTCCTTGCTGAAACGGTTATCAACGGCAAGTGTAATCATCGCCTGAAGTGCAGAATGGCGCAACCACGGCTCATCATGCCCGAGGAAATAATTGATGCGGTCCATGTGTGCAGCCAGCTCTCCCGCCTCCCGCCTGCTCATGAGTCGCAGAATGTGATCCACCACAAACCATGACTCCTCCTTATCCTCCAGCATTTCGTAAAGTCGCGCCATCACTTCATCCGTCATCTGATCCATCGGGAAACCGGGATCACATTTCTCCGGTCGCGAACTTACCGCAGGCAACCTCATGGCGCTAACCCCCACATAACGGACTCGTGCATCGTTGGCATTCAGAAGTGCAGGTATCAGATGAAACCGCCGCGTTGAATAGATCTTGCCTGCAACAATAGATCGAAAATGATGTTGCGGATGATGCGCATACTCGATCAGGAAGGCATCGCTGACGTTCTCAGATTCCATGATGCGGTTGAAGGGCAGGCCCGAGTCGGTGAACACCGTTTCATGATCATAGTTCTTGATTTTCCCGCCCTTATCTGCAGCCGCCTCAAGATCAAGGAAGTCATTATCCGCAACGGTTCCCCAAGGGCGCTCGGGAATCGTGTGATACGTAGCGTATTGACTTCGGGGGGCACCAAAAATACAGAGCTGCTTCCGCGGCGCTGTATAGGTCAACCCGATCGTAACGCCCCAGCTCTCCTTGTCGTATGACTCCCCGCCCAGGACACCAAAGGAACCGTCATATCGGCGGGAAAGGTCATACCACCATGCGCGGCTGTTCATGAAATCACGATACTGGGCAGGTTTCTTCTCAAACATCAACCCCATGCCCGCACTGCGCCACACCTCACCGATCCCACCGCCCGTGTGACCATGCAGCATGTAGCTTGTCGAATAGAAGCTGTGCATGGCGGCGATGTCACTGGCCTGCTCATAGATGTCGTTGCGCTCATCCGGCAGAAGCGCCCCTGCCGCCTTCATGGCAAAGGCAAGCATGGCATTCCGTCCGTTGTCCGTAAAGGTTGCCTCCGGGTATGCATCCATGTAGGGATTGGTTCCCCTTCCGGCAAAACGGTAATAGTGCTGGAGCGCCGTCTGTAGCATTCCTTCATCCATCTCAACCCCGCACTGCCTGGCCAGCAGCAGGAAGGTCAGCGTCGAGGTACCCGCAAGCCCCATATGGTGCCCGGCAAGCCCTCTGCCGCCCCACCCGTCATGGTACATCGTCTTTCTCACGGCAGCCGCGATTTTTCCCATCAGCGGCAGCACAGACGTGTCACCCGTACGCAGATAATACTCCGCCAGCGCCGGAGCGCCCCAGCCTACCGACCATTGATAGGCGAGGCTGCCTTCTCCGAAATTCAGGTTTTTTTCAATCGTCTTCTGAACCCAGCCGCGAACCACGTCAAGATCCTTGTCGTCGCCGGTGGAAAGAAGGAAAAGCATTCGCGGCCCGTTCAAGCCGATATTGCCATCCCATCCATCAGCCATCAACCGGGCAGCAAGGTCACGGACGATTTTGTCAGACTTCGCACAGTTCAGAGGCCATGTCTCACTGTATGCACCCAGCACAGGAATCTTCACCGTGACTTGCTGTACGGGCGACTCCTCACTATCCCTGACGGACAGCACCACACAACCATCAGAAGCCTCTGCCTTAGCGATCATTTCGCCCAGTTGGATACGGGGATCGATAGCCTGCAGTTTCTGCCCGTTGATGCTCTCGATAATCTGCCCGGCGAGAAGCTTACCCGTGGAGGCGGCAGGTGACCCCGGCTCGACATGCTTCACCTTCATCACGAAAGCTGGAGGATGCAGCTCGATGCCAATACCTACAGGTCCGAGCCGATCCACCGACTGAACCAACGTGGAGGTCGAACTTGGCCGCGTTGAAAAATACGCGGGCCTTGTGTAAAAAGAGTCCTGTGCAGGCGGCTTGCCCGCAGCGCCTTCTTCAGCGCGAATCCCTCCGGCAAGGCACACCGCCGATAGAACAACCATCCCGAGAATCTTCGCATGCAGGCATGCGCCCGGACTGTTATCGAAACCGATCCAAAAACTCATATACGTCTCCTCATTCATTTGAGCAAGGCCTCGGCAAAGGCCTCACCGATCCTGCCCAGTATCTTGGCTGATCCAAGATAATGATAACCGCCATTAGAAACAGAACGCTTCAGCAATGTCAACTCTTCGGGTGTATATACCATGTTGTCCAATTCCGCTCTTATTTCGGCTTCCTTCTTGCCACGCTCCGAACCGGTAAGCTTCCTGGCTTCGCTCTCGGCATGGATGAGCGGTTTCACCTTCTCGCGCAGTTCCGCGTATTTATTCTCCTTGTCGGAGTTCCTGTTTTTTACTCGCCACATACGCATCGCCAATTCATCGAGCGCTTTATCCCAGAAGGGTGCCGTTTCCACGGCGAACACATTGCCCTTGAATGCCGGCATTGACGCAGGTGCCGCCATGGCTTCCCGAAAGGCTTTCTTCTCGTCATCAAAGCCATCCACGCCCATCACACCAATCACAAAAGGCATTTCCGGAGCATTGAAGTCCTTGCGGACATCGCGGATGAAATGAGCCAGCAACGTGCTGTAAAGGTCATAGCAGCCGGGCTTGCCCCTGTCAGGATATGTTGTGCTGTCGATCATGTCATTCCAGCCCTGGAACCAGACAAATCCGGCCAGCTCATAGCCGGCATCCTTGTTATACGCCGGATGATACTTCCCTGGATCCGCAAGGACTTGCTTTGCCTGCTCAACCATCATACGGTAATATTTTCCGGTTGCTTCAGAATGTTTCCTGATGTTCTCTTCCGACCATTCCTTCTTCTGCTTATCGTTGAATTCGTATGCACCGGCACTGGGCGACCGGAAATCATTATTCAGACTCTTGCCTCCCCAGGCTTCCTTGATGATCAGGATCGGCTCCTTAAGACTTCCATACATGGTGACGCCAAAACCCAGCTCGGGGCCAATCTTCCCGTCATTGGCGCCGAAGCCGACGGTTAGCG
>DIZZ01000151.1 GCA_002428045.1 Verrucomicrobia bacterium UBA6015 | reverse complement strand
GTCTATGAGCCGGTCGAGGGCCGCTGGAGTATCCTGCAGTCCCGTGACGGATTCACCACCCGCTTGTTCGGTTGGGTCGAGACGCTGCCCCCCTGGCCGACAAGGCGGTAGAAAGGTGCGGGGGACAGCTTTGCTTCGTCATAACTGTCGAATAAGACGACCGACGGGAGAATCATGCAATTAAAACGGTTTTGCCGTCGATCGCTCCAATCTTGACTCTGTTAGTCGACTCTGGCACTCTTCCTGGCGTGAATCCGCTGCATCACCATTCCGCTATTTTGCGTCCTTGAAGTTAGCGGCCTAGTGTAATTGTTAAATAAGAAGCGTATGGAAGCTACAATATCTGAAAACAAGGACCGGTCCGACAACGCGCCTCGCTCTAGGAGGGCACGATGCTTGCTTGCCCTGACGGTGCTGGGGATCGTCTACGGTGATATCGGGACAAGCCCCCTTTATGCCACACGCGTTTGCTTCACCCCGGGATGTGGTGTTCTTCCCAGCGCGGCGAATATCCTTGGGATTGTTTCCATGATCCTGTGGTCACTGTTCATGCTGATCACGGTCAAGTACATGGCACTTGTGCTGCGGGCCAATAATCACGGCGAAGGCGGTATTCTCGCGCTGATGGCACTCGTGAGCCGGAGTGCTGTCATGAAAAGGCGATGGGTTGTTTTACTTGGCTTGTTCGGTGCCTCCCTGCTGTACGGTGACGGCCTGATCGCCCCGGCTATATCGGTCCTCAGCGCTGTCGAGGGACTGAACATTGGGGAGCTTATTGTCCCGCCGCACACGATTATGATGATCGCGCTGGCCGCGCTAGTGTTGCTGTTCGGAATGCAACGGCACGGCACCCAGACCGTCGGCAGCATCTTTGGCCCGGTCATGCTGGTCTGGTTTGCCGCGCTTGCCGCGCTGGGCATAACCTCGATTATCCAGGCACCCGGGATCCTAGCTGCCGTGAATCCGCGCTATGCTGTCGATTTTTTTATGAATAACCGCTGGCAGGCGTTTATCACAATGGGTGCCGTCTTTCTGGCGGTCACCGGGGGAGAGACGCTTTATGCCGATCTGGGGCATTTTGGTGTCGGCCCGATCCGGCGGGGGTGGTTCTGCCTCGTGATGCCGGCGCTGATGCTGAACTATGCCGGCCAGGGTGCCTGGATGCTCAACGCCTTGAATGATCCCGCCTGTATGATGTTGGTGAGCGGAATCCCCGTCCTGAATCAGGATCTCATCAACAATCTCTTTTTCCGAAATGTCCCCCACTGGGCGATTTATCCAATGGTGGCGCTTGCCACCGCGTCGACGATTATCGCCTCGCAGGCGATCATATCCGGTGCCTTCTCGATGACCCGCCAAGCTATTCAATTGGGTTATTTGCCGCGACTGTCGATTATTCATACGTCGACAAGGCAGATCGGGCAGGTTTATCTTCCGCTTGTAAAATGGCTAATGCTGACGGGAACGATCGTGTTGGTGCTGGGGTTCGGTAATTCCGCCAGTTTGGCTGGGGCCTATGGAATGGCGGTGTCGCTCACAATGCTGATCACCACGTTGCTGCTGCTGGCTGTGATGCGTTATCACTGGAAGTGGCCGCTGCCAGCGGTGCTCCTCATCGCCGTACCGTTTCTCTGCATGGATCTGATGTTCTTTGGTTCCAACATCTTGAAAATCGGCGACGGAGGCTGGGCTCCTATCGTGATTGCCGTTAGCTTTATGGCCATCATGACAACGTGGTACCGCGGACGGGATATTCTGGCAAAGCGGATGGCAGATGCCGCCATCTCGATTGATCTGTTCATCCAGGACGTGATCAACACCCGGCCCCACCGTGTACCAGGCGTGGCGGTATTCCTGACCGGGAATCCCAACGGAATCCCCCGCACGCTGCTACACAACTTTAAACACAACAAGATCCTGCACCAGCAGATTGTACTTCTGACCGTCCAGACGGAAGAGGTCCCACATATTCCGGAGCATGAACGCATCCAGGCAACCGTTCTCCCGGAGGGTTTCTATCAGCTGCTCATCCGCTATGGATTCAGCGAAGACCCGAATCTGTGCTCGATCCTAAAAACCGTACAGCTTGGCGATTTGAACCTTGACCCGATGAAGATCACCTTTTTCCTTGGGCGCGAGACCCTCATTCTGGGCCGTGACAAAACCATGCGCGCTTGGCGCAAAGGCTTGTTTGCTTATCTCTCCAGAAATGCCTGGGATGCCTCCAAGTACTTTCGAATCCCCCCCAACCGAGTTATAGAGATCGGCATCCAGGTAGAGCTGTAACCCGCCCTCACGAGCGTGCCTATTTCGCCCATTCGATCTTGAACGTGTTTGCATATTCGCTGGGCATCTTGAACGGGGTCTGGATAATCAACCCCTCGTCGGGATCATGACGCCACGGCAAGGTGCCCTCCACGCCCAGCATGGTCACCTGCCGGATTTCTTCGGCATGAACCCGTTCCTTGAACGTATTCAGGAAAACCTCGTCGCCAGGTACCCCAAGGCAGGTGGCATAGATCGCAGAGTCTCCCGTAGTATAGCGGATATCATGCGCACAGAACCGTGTCTCGCCCGTCTCGTTGAACATTCCCTTGCGCGCCATATCCACACTCTTCTTGGTCGGACCCTCTCCAGCCACGCACCAAGGCCTGGTGCCATAAATGGATTCGCCGTTGATCCGCAACCACTCGCCGACCTTCTTTAGCAGTTGCCTGGCCCCTTCGGGAATGGTCCCGTCGGCACGAGGCCCGACGTTGAGTAGAAGCTGGCCATTCTTGCTGACCATGTCCACGAGGTTATGGATAATACGTTCTGGTGACTTGAAGGCCGCCGAACGCGAATACGCCCACGTCCCATTCGGGACACAGTCGACCGACGTGTCGGTCAACCAGGCAAACTGGCAGAGTTCATCCATCTTGCCGACTTCGAGGTCGAAAATCCCGGCCCCCGGAGGCAGGTCGTTGTTCTTGAAGGCAACCCCCACCTCCTGGCCGCGTTTCAAGGCGTGGTTATAGAAATAGGCGAGCATCTCCCGCTTGTAATCGTCGCGAATGAACTTCAGACAGAAATCGAACCAGATCAGATCAGGGGAGTATTGATTGATCACCTCAACGATCTGATCACGCCAGCGCACATGGTATGCCTGATCCGGCATCTCCTTCGCATCATGGGCCCGGATGTAGAGATCCTCGAACGCCGGATCATCCAGGTCTAGCCCCTGTTTGCGGGCAAGTTGATAGAAGAACCACTGGTACGCATGGTGGAAGGTCGCCACGACTTTCAAGTCCGCCTTCCGTGCCGCCGCAGCAAACTCGCCCATGACGTCACGCTTCGGCCCCATCGCCTTGCAGTTCCAGCGGTTGACGTTGGAGTCCCACATGGCAAATCCGTCGTGAAGCTGGGCGGTAGGTCCAACAAAACGGGCACCGGAATCCTTGAAGATCTCCACCCACTCCTCTGCATCGAACTTCTCAGCAGTGAACAATGGAATCAGATCCTTGTAGCCCGTCTTCGCCGGGCCACCATAGGTCTTTGTGTGATAGAGGCTGGCCGATTGCTTCGGATCATACATACGAGCGGGATACCATGCCCCGTTGTACCCCCACGTGTCTCTCCCGCACAATGCATCACTGCTGCCACCATAGGCCGGCACGGTGTAAGGCCCCCAATGGGTGTAGATCCCGAACTTCGCATCCCGAAACCAGTCGGGGACCGTCTGCGAACACAGTGATTTCCACGTCGGTTGGTATAGATTCATTCCTTATCTCCTTTGCAAACCTGACAGGGTGCGTTTCCCAAATTTCCATAGTTTGTCGTTCTGATCCTAACGGTAATCAGATATATGCATAATCAAGCACGAGAGTCAAGGCGATCGCCCTGTTACAGGCGCTTCAGCCCCATGAGATGCGATGATTTTCATTTTCTGAATTGCTAGAATGTGCTGGATAAGAAGGGTTGGAATAGGTAGCTTTGTGCGCGTTGCCGTATAAGAGCGGCTGGTCTCCCATGGGGCGGGTACCGTAATGAAAAGACTTTTACAAAGGTGGGATATGAGTGGATCAGAACATCAAACCGTGCGTCCGGCAGTTCGGCTGGGCGGCACGGTAACCGTACCGGGCGATAAAAGCATCTCGCATCGGGTGGCCATGCTGGCCGCGATGGCGAAGGGAACCTCGACCGTCAAGGGGTTCTTGTGCAGTGAGGATTGTCTCAACACACTGAAGGCTATGCAGGCCCTGGGTGCCACCGTGCGGCACGAGGGCGAGACGATTTGCATTACGGGAACCGGCGGCGCATTGCATGCCCCCACCGAGGTGCTGGACATGGGCAACTCAGGGACCGGCATCCGGCTGCTGGCGGGCCTGCTGGCGGGGCAGCCGTTGACCGCCGAGCTGACGGGCGACGAGTCGCTGCGGTCGCGCCCGATGGGGCGTATCCAGAAGCCGCTGGCGGATATGGGTGCCCGTGTAGACCTGCTGGGCGAGCGGGGCTGCGCGCCGATCCGCGTAACTGGCGGCCCGCTGCGGGCAATCCGCTATACACTGCCGATGGCGTCGGCCCAGGTGAAGTCGGCCGTGCTGCTGGCCGGCCTGGCCGTTAAGGGTGATACCGTGGTGATCGAGCCGCGCCCGACGCGCGATCATACCGAGCGGCTGATGCAGGCGATGGGACTGGACTTGAAGGTCGATGGGTTGACGGTAACCCTGCACGGTCCAGGGCTGGATCGGCTCAATCTGCGTGTCGGGGAATGGCGGGTTCCGGGCGATTTCTCATCGGCTGCCTTCTGGATGGTGGCGGGGGCAATGAGCGATGGTGCGGAGGTGGTGATCCAGGGCGTAGGCCTCAATCCGCGGCGCACCGCCCTGATCGATGTCTTGCGGCGCATGGGAGCGGAGATTAATTGCGAATTGGATCCGGGCTGCTCGATCTGGGAGGAGACGGGCACGGTCAGCGTGCGAGGGCGAGGGCTGTGCGGCACGGAGGTTGGCGGGGATGAGATCCCGAACCTGATCGATGAGCTACCGCTGGTGGCGGTGGCGGGCGCGGTGGCCAAGGGCGAAACGATCGTGCGCGACGCGGCGGAGCTGCGCGTGAAGGAATCGGACCGGATTGCCACAATGTGCCGAAACCTGTCACTGGCGGGGGTGCGCTTCGAGGAGGCTGCGGATGGTTTCCGTGTGCGGGGCGGCACCGTGCGGGGGGGCGCGGTCGTGGAAAGCTCCGGCGACCACCGGATTGCCATGGCGATGGCCGTGCTGGGGCTGCATTCCGCTGAGCCGATAGACATCCGCAACGTCGGCTGCGTGGCTACCTCTTACCCAGGCTTCTGGAACGATCTCAACCTGNNTTGGTGATCGAGGTGCTGTCCGAAGCGAGCCGCTTCCATTCGGGAAAGGACAAGGCACCAAGACCGTAGCGAAAGACAGGTAGGCACTACCGGATGTCCGGGATTTCCTTCAGGCCGCGGATGCCGATCATGGGTTTGCCGGTTTTGTCGACGCCACGCTTGAGCGCATCCGAATCGGGGTGGCGGCGGCTGAAGGTCGTTGCCAGCGCGGCATCAGCGCAAAGGTAGGAGGCCCCGCGGAAGGCNNCCCCGTTCCGGACCGGTGGGATTATCCCAGACGATCTGTGTGTAGTAATTGGTGCCGTACCAATCCGAGACCCATTCGGACGCATTTCCGACGATATGGTAAAGTCCATACGGATTCATAGTCATCGGGTCGATCCGTTTCCATGTGAATTTAGGCTCCAAGGCCTCTTTGGGCATCATTTTGCTGACCGCCC
>DIZZ01000047.1:3734-4504 GCA_002428045.1 Verrucomicrobia bacterium UBA6015 | reverse complement strand
ACGCAGGATATGCGGAACGCCCAATATGCGCGAGTCACCGATGCATGGAAACGGATTGATTCATCATGGAAACTATATGAACCTCTGACGCAAACGGAAGCGGAGTCGAAATTGTGGAGTCAGTTCGTGCCAGCGTGGAATGCTTGGCGGGATAATCATGAGGACTATATCGCCTTTTCCAAGGCCTATGATGCCACCGTGGACGCCGTCATAGAGGCCAACAAAAGCTACGCCCAGATGGTTCATCAGGCGTTGGTTGTAAATCGGGAGTCGTTTGGTAAGGCGGAAGCGCTGCTGACAAGGCTGGCTGAGATTAACACGACCGCCGCTGGAGCGGAAATGTCCGCCGCGATGCGTCAGTCCAATGTGCTGAAGGCGATTTCCCTGTTTGCTTCCGTCATCGGGGTATTGGTGGCCATTGCGCTGGGCATCCTGATCACCCGCGGGATCAACCGTGCATTAAAACGTCTGGCGGATGCCCTCGGCAGCGGGGCGGAGCAGGTGACGGCGGCCTCGGGCCAGGTTTCGAGCGCCAGTCAGTCCTTGGCGCAGGGGGCGAGCGAGCAGGCATCCAGTCTGGAGGAAAGCAGCGCGGCCTTGGAGGAGATGGCGTCGATGACGCGCCAAAATGCGGATAATGCAGGTAAGGCTGATTCGATGATGACCCAGTCCAAGAAGGTCGTTGGCGAAGGGGCGCTGGCGGTGGATCAGGTTAGCAAGGCCATTGCCGAGATCAAGCAGTCGGCCGGCCAGACGGCCAAGATCATCAA
>DIZZ01000047.1:3534-3686 GCA_002428045.1 Verrucomicrobia bacterium UBA6015 | reverse complement strand
GAAGCGGGCAAGGGCTTCGCGGTTGTCGCCGAAGAAGTGCGTAATCTGGCCCGGCGTGCCGCCGAGGCGGCCAAGAGCACCTCGGAACTGATCGAGACCTCGCAAAAGCAGGCGGATTCCAGTGTGTCCGTGGTGGATAACCTGACCAAGAC
>DIZZ01000047.1:0-3412 GCA_002428045.1 Verrucomicrobia bacterium UBA6015 | reverse complement strand
CAGAACGCGGCCAATGCCGAGGAGAGTGCTAGCGCGTCCGAGGAACTTTCCAGCCAAGCACAGGAGTTGAATGCCATGGTTGAGGAACTGCTGGCTATGGTTGGCGGGGCCTCCCGAGGTCAGCAGTTCGGGGCGCGTTCGTCCACCCGTCCGGCTGCACGGCATCATCTGGCGGCAACCCCGTCAGCGCGCCCGGCGGTGAAGCGGTCGGCCTCACCCAAGGCACCGGCCCGGCAGATCGCGGCCAGAAGCGCCCGTGCGGAAGAGGTGATCCCGCTGGACGACGATGACCTGAGCCAGTTCTAAGCGAGGTATCAGACCTTACATTAGCGGCCCTGCCATGCCAATGGCAGGGCCGCTTTTTTGTCGCCTTACCGATAAATTCAATACGGTGAACAGAAAAAACACAAAAATCATATCACTGGCATTTTATGTTCCTGTTCTTTATAGTCCTATCTGATATGCGCATCGGCCTTCGTGTTCCTCGTGTCTTCGTGTGAGTTTCTTTCTAAAGTGTCCCAGACGGTTATGAATGATCAACTGCCGTACCGTACCGTGCCCGATCCATCTGCTGTGGCTGGCGGGGCGTTGGCCTTTCCGCGGCCCGTCCTGAGCCGTTTGCTGCCTGGTCTTACGGCGATTCTTCTGCTGCTGATCGGCTGCGGTTACTGGGGATTTCTACGTATCCAGGAAAAACAACGGCGCGATCTATGCCGACTGGTCAAACAACAAGCCTGCGGCGACTTGGAGCAGCTTCTGGGCGAACAGGCGCGTGGGTTGGAAGCGGTTCAGGTTCCCTTGCTTAGCCATGTGGAACTTATCGCGGCATTCAAGGCGGGGGACCGCGGCCGTCTGCTGGCGATTGCCAGGCCGTTATTCAACGAGTTGAATGCGAGGGTTGCCATCACGCATTTCAATTTCATAAAGCCTGACCGCACCGTGTGGCTACGCCTCCACAAGCCGGAGCTGTTCGGTGATCGGATTGACCGGTTTACTGCTCTTGAGGCCGAGCGCACCAAGGCGGTTGCCGTGGGTCTCGAGTTCGGTCAGATCGGCACCTTTACACTCCGCGTTGTACGTCCTGTTTTCGACGGCGGCCAACTTCTCGGGTATCTGGAACTCGGCAAGGAAATCGAGGATGTTTTGGACAGAATCGTGGAATTCGATGGTGTTGAGAAGATTCTTGCGATTCGAAAGGATGCGCTTGACCGATCCCGCTTCGAGGTGGGGATGGCCATGCTCGGGCGCGAAGCGGATTGGGACCGTCTGCCCGACCATGCCGTCATCTATTCCTCCATACCTCTTCCTGTCGAGGCCGAGTGTCTTATCGGCGGTGACGCGGTCAACCAGAAGCATGCCGCCGCCGACGAAATCCGTGTTGACACCCGACATTGGCGGATCTCTTCCGTACCGATGACCGACGCATCGGGGCGCGACGTCGGTGAATTGCTTTTGTTGCACGATGTGACGACACTGAAAGCGGCGCAACGTAAAGAAACGTTTGTCGCCGGTGCGGTGGCGGTTACCCTGCTGGGGGCTCTGCTGGCGATGGTTTTTGTGATGCTTCGCCGCTCGGACACGGGGATCCGAAACCAACAGCGGGAGCTGGCCGAGAGAGCGGCACGATTAAAGACTCAGGATCAGCAATTGGAGCAGGCGGATCGGCTTGCCTCGTCTGGCGCTGCGTTCAGGCGGGTTCGAGCCGGTGGTGACGTGTCATGATCCCCATGACGCCTTGCGCCTGATTCGCAGAGAGCGGTTTTCCCTGATATTGCTGGATTTGGCTATGCCCGGGATGTCCGGCGAAGAATTACTGGCCCTCGTGCGCCAGGAACGCCCCTCCATGCCGGTGATTATTGTGACGGCATTCAATGATGCCGAGACCGCGATGCGTTGTGTCCATGCCGGCGCGTATGATTACCTGACGAAACCTCTGGACAAAGCCCGCTTGCTCACCACGGTGAAGCGGACGTTGGATGCCTGGGCGTTGCGCGACGAGAATCTCAGGCTGAAGCAGTCATTGCTGGGCGTTGGCAGCACTGATCTTTCGGCGTTTAACGCACAATTGACCGGCGATGAATGCATGCTGTCCGTGTTCCGCTATGCGCAGGCGATCGCTGCAAGCGCCGAACCGGTGTTGATTACTGGCGAGACAGGTACCGGTAAAGATTTGATGGCAAGAGCGTTGCATTCGATAAGTGGCCGCCGGGGTGAGTTTGTGGTGATCAATGTTGCCGGGCTCGATGAACACATGTTCAGTGACGTATTATTTGGTCATTCCAAGGGTGCGTACACCGGCGCAACCGCTCTGCGTGGCGGTCTGCTGCAGAAGGCGGCAGAGGGGACAATCTTCCTGGATGAGGTCGGTGATGTGGCCCTATCACTGCAAACCCGGTTGTTGCGTGTGTTGGAAAGCGGGGATTATTATGCGGGTGGCTCCGATTCCCTTTGCCGGTCTTCAGCCAGGGTGATTGTGGCCACGAATCGGGATGTCGAGGCGTTATGTGCGGGGGGGCGGATGCGTCCAGATTTGTATTACCGCCTAGATGTGCATCATATCCACCTGCCGCCCTTGCGGGAGCGAGGAGATGATGTGATGCTTCTGGCCCAGGCATTTGCCCGGTCGGCCGCCGAGGCCGCCGGAGTGCCGATTCCGGTTTTGGAGCGTGACGTTGCGGACCTGTTGATGCAGTACGAATGGCCGGGAAACGTTCGCGAGTTGAGGGCGGTAATCACCGATGCGGTCCGTGCTCAGCGTGGTGTTATCGGCACCGATTGGCTCCGCACGAAACTGCGAATGGAGAATGGCCGACGTCTGCATTCCGTCAATCAAGGCCGCAACGATCTGCCGACCCTTCGCGAATCGACGGACGCGCTTGTCCGGCAGGCCATGCAGCAGGCCGGCGGTAATCAATGCCAGGCTGCAAGATTGCTCGGTATTTCCCAGCCTGCGCTCTCAAAACGCCTCAAGCATATAACGTGGTCATCGCCGTCATTATTGGTGCGATTGCCGTTTTCAGTATGAACCGGGTAAGGCATACGGCCGAAATGATGGATAGGCAGTATGTGCCAGCGGCACGGGTGGCCAATGATGTTGAGCGAAGTGCGCTGTCCACGCGGTTGTCGGCGTTGTATTATAGCTTCATCAGCGATGAAGGGCGGTTGGCCAGATACCGTGAGAATATCGCCAAGGTGCAGGAGAACCTGAAGGTGGCAACCGATCTGGCGAACGAGCAGAACATTAGCTGGTTGCGGGATAATGCGCGCAAGGCCACGGAGGCCGCCACGGAGTATGATAAACAGTCGATCAACCTGGTGGCGGCGATTGCCACCATGCGCCGCGAGGAAGATACGTCGCTGGTCAATTCAAAAAACTTCATGGACGCATGTCGCACCTATATCAAGGCAAAGG
>DIZZ01000071.1:8149-20951 GCA_002428045.1 Verrucomicrobia bacterium UBA6015 | reverse complement strand
GACCAAACACTTCCTTGAGGTTCAGCCAGCTATGACCGTTGGCCTCGGCCTCGGCCTTCATGGTCTCCATCCACTTCGCCGCGGTCGCCCCCTGCTTCATCAGCATGGAGGCCCCCAGCTTGACGTAGGCAGCGACAATCGACGCATCCCCGACCGAATACATGCGGGTGTGGGCGGAACGAATCACGGCCAGGGCGTCAGCCGCCATCTCATCCGCCTGCATATCCAGCTTCTCGGAGAAAGGCACGTCCGCATTAAGCGTCTCGTCCACGAACTTCAGCCACTCGATCATGGCTGCGGCTTTGGCAATCTCCTCCTCCTGCTCCTTTATCGCCTTGGCGGCCTGCTCCTCATGCTCCTTCTTCTCCTTCTCCAAGGCATCGAATTTCGCCTTGAGGGCCGCTATCGCATCCTTCTCGCTATCGCTGGGACCCTTGCCCTTGTTGGCCTTCTGGAATGCGTATTGCATCAGGTAGATGTCAGATAGGTCTTCACCCATGAGCAGCCGGCGAGCACGGAGAGCACGGCCACTGGCGGTGCCCATGCGGTCCGCTACGCCTGCAATCTCAACCAGGTACGCTTCGGCGGCAGCGGCGGCCGTATGATCCCCGCTGGACTGCGCACGACCAAGACGAGCCTCGGTCATAATGCGTTCTTGGATCAGCATCACGGTTTGAACGTCAGTCGGTGCCTCTTCCGGGTTCGCCTTGAAGTAGTCCACCAGCATGCGCCCTGCCTGGGCCTCGGCCCGGTACTGCGCATCGACCTCATCGGCAACCTCCTGATCCTTGCGAATCTCGGTAGGGGTCCGCTCGTCTAGTCCAAGGTAGGCTCGCATCTTGTCAATATCGGCATGACTCACGCCTTTAAGGTTCAGTTCCTCGACATCTTCAGCGGTGGCGACAAGGAGGTTGAGGGAGTCGTTCGCGCCAGAGATGTTGCCAGTCCCGAAGTCGGCCATCATCGCGCCGATCGATTCGACCGCGGCGGCACCGTCGCTGAAGACGTCCGCGAACGTCAACCCCGATCCGACGACAACCTCGGCATTCGGGTCCGCGCCCACTTCAGAGAACCGCGCTGCGATCTCCTTGGCAACGGTATTGTCGGTAGGAGCCTTCAGGCCCCGGCTGGTATATGCCTTCGTCAGCGCCGCCTTGAAGGCAGCGAATGCGGGGGACTTGCGATTGACGTTCAGTACGATGTCATTCGCGTGTCTGTTGTTCGACTCATCGGCAACGTGAAATAGTTCGTGCCGGAGATGCTCTTCGGCTTGCGCCACGTCCGCAATGTAGACCGTGTTCCCGACCTGGGCGGCGAGGAAGGCGTCGGACTCCACGGGGACAAGCTGGATCCCGAAAGCGGCAGCGGCCTCGGAGATGGATTGGAATTCCAGGGAGGCGGCGATGGTAGGCGAGTACGAGACTCCAGCCCACATCTTGCGCTCGCCTTCGGTCCCGGTATTGGCGAAGCGCTCGGCCTGTCGCGCTATTTGCGCTTCGGAGCGTTCTTTAACGGCACCAAGAGCTTCATTCCGCTGGGTGTTACCACTGTCGCGGTCTGCTGCTTCGGTTGTGGTTTCTGCTTCTGCTGCTTTTTCATCGGTTGCCTTTCCTTTCCGGATGCTGAAGTATATCTCCTCATCGGGGTCGCCTAGAACGTTCTCTTCCGTATCCGATCCATCGCCAGAGCGTTCCTCTTTGCGATAAATTCCGTCGGCGTCAGTGTCGAGATCTGCGGCGCCAGCTCCTTCGTCGCCTTCTCGTCCTCTTCCCGCATCGCCTGTCTGAACTTCATCAGGCGCTCTTTCCTCGTTTTCATATCCATCTAAGTCCTCCGGGTTAAAACCAATACTTTCCTCGGAAACCAACTCAACGTCAGAATCAACGGGAACAGACACGGTTGCCCCAGCTTCGTCGAGACCAACATAAACCATGGTGTATTTTCCGTCAATAACTTCAAAACGGTGAGTGCCTACATCAATAAGCTTTCCTCCGGCTCTAATAAGCGACCCAGCTGGAAATACCTCGCCGCTTGCAATCTTGTCTAGGATGTCCTTATTATCTCGATCCTCTGCTGTCGCCGCTTTTTCCCAATGCTCATCTTCTTTCTGCCGCTGGATCATCGTGAGGGCATCATCACCAAACTCCGCCCACATCTTAATTTCCCCGCTCTTCTTGGCGGCTTCATGGTTGGAAATATCATCGAGAACCATGTCCCAAAGTTCGTCATGCGTAAGCTCTTTACCGAAATAATCCTGGATATCGCCCATCCGATCATCCAGCTGCATGCCCTTGCCGTCGTTGCGCAACACGCCGTACCTGACCAGCTTTCGTAAATTACCGTCCAGCTCGGTCATAACGGTATCCCATTCACCCTTACCCTTCGTTGAATCAGGCATTGCAATCGCGCCATTTTCGGCAAAATACTTCAGCGCCGGGGTCATATCGGTGTCGATGTACTTTTCAACCCTTTTGTTGATGTTGACGTCGCCCTTTGGCTTGGCTGGATCGAAGTGCATCGTCTTTTGGAACTCGGTCATGGCATTGCGGACTTCGGCCAGGTATTTGCTGATGGCCGTTGGATCGTACTTGCTATTGAGTTGCGTTTCCTTGTTGAGGTCCGGGACGTTGAGGCCGATCTTCTGCGCATTACCGACGATCTTGCGGACATACTTTACGACGGCCGCTCTCCGTGCCGGTTTCTGCCTGCGCTTGTCCTTCGGGTTGGCTTGCGCGTTCATCTCGCCCATCACGTCAATCTCGATTGTCTTGAGGTCGGCGACGATGGCACGGGCGGATTCTTGCCTTATACCGGGCAGAATCTCCTTGCCGTCAGCGGTAAACTTCTTCTCGCGCTTCGGTTTGGCTTCTTCAAGTGTTGCGGTGGTTTCGGCCTCGCCGATGGACTTGCGCCACTTGTTGACATGGGTTCGAATGCGGTCGAGCTGGGTTGGGGTCTGATTCTTGCCGTTCAGCTTGCCGGTGCGCAAGACTCGCTCCATGGTCGCGATGGACTTGCGGTTCTTCGGTCGTACACTCTCGGTGCCTTCGAGGAGGGGATTGACGGCGGCTTGGGGGGCTGATTTGGCACGTTCAGCAAGAACGCGGTCGGCGTCGACGGCAAAGGCTCGCTGAACTTCCTCCTCATCGGGGTAATTGGGCATATACTTTTCAGCGTCAAGCGCCATATCTCCGTTCGTCATGTCGGTCTGAATGTCCGCTTCAGACACCGGCGCGGCCTCGGCCTCTAACTTACCCTCCGTTTCGTCGGCCTCGGTGTCCTGAATCACGTCCGCCATCATCACATGAACCGCCGCCTTTTCGTTNNTTCGTTCCCGCCAGCGGCTTCAACATACTCGGCAAATCCTTCTGGGTCCTTCTGCTTCACGCTATCGATAGCCGCGCCCTCTTTCTCGTTGACCGGCTCGCTCATGGCGGGATCCTCAACGATCTGTGCCACATGCTCATGCTCCGGGACAACTGCATTCATCCCGCGAGACATCACAACCTCCCGCTCCTGATCGGTTGCATCACGCAAAGTGCGTAAAAACCGGCGACGAGGGTGCTGTGTTTTGTCAATTTCAGAGAATGCGCGGTGCATCTGCTGAACTATAGGGCTGCCCTCGTCGCCAGCAATACCGTGCCGCTCTAGAAACTCATTGACGCTGGTAAGACCATGGGCGGCGTCCTCGGCCCCGTACAGGCCCTTCAGGAACGTTTTCAGCTCCTTCTCCTCGACGTTGACACCGTGGAACTCCAGCGCCTTCTTGAATACCGGCGCATCCTTCGACGCCTCGCCGCTTCGAATCTTGTAGTCGACGCCCATGATAGGCCCCAGCTTCAGGACGTTGGCGAGCATGATTGATCCGACCAGATAGGGAGCATTCTTCGCGAAGTCAATGGCCTCTTCTGCCAGCCGCTTACCGATAGGGCGCTCGTCGCCTTCGACGTTCCAGAGCACTTGATTAAGCGCCTGGACGGCTTCTTCTCCGATTTCCCATCCGGTGCCTTGAATGGCGGTGGCCTTTTCGACCGCCTTGATTGCCCCGGAATTCTTGAACCCGCGATAGAGTTTTGAAAGCGGGTTGTTGTTGAGGAGCTTGATTGCCGGGAGGTCCATCGCTCGCATCACGACATCATCGACTTTGCCGACCGCCGCTTTGACAACACCCTTGACGGCGGTAGGCGCAACCGCTTTGCCGCCGCGGTAGAGCGCCTTCCCTGTGCCCAGCGTCATCTTGTCGAGGAACTTTTCGACGGCGACATCTATGGTGCCCAGCGTCATTTCTTTGGCAACGTCCACGCCGGACACGTCTTTACCCGCTTTCGTGACCGTGACGCGACCGGCATCATCAATCTCGACTTCAGGTCCGCGCTTCTCTTGGGCGCGAACGGCGGGATCCAACAGTAATTTATTTACCAATCCTTGAGGCGAGGCATATTCGGAGGAAATAGCAAGAATGCCAGCCGCTCCACCGGCGAGTCGGCCCGCCACTGTCTTCGGTCCTGCCGCCTTTGCCATGTTGCCCTCGACTTCGGCAATCAACTGCTGGTCGTGCTCTTTCAGTCGAGAAACAACCGCGGCCCGTCCTCCGGGCATATCGTCAGGCGAAACCCCAGCCTGGAGTGCGTCGGTAATCTCGTTCAGACGCAAAGGGCGCTTCTTGGACACCTTTTCAATCCGCCGCCTTTGTTGCTCAATCCCATCGTCAATGCTTCTCGAAAGGTCGGAGTCGCTCGGTCGTACTCCATAACTGCCAGCCTTGAATAGCTTATCGGAACGAATCTGGTCGCGTGTTCGCGTAAACGTGCCCACATAGTCATCATACCCCTTGTCGCCAGATTCGAGTCTTGCCTTCGCCTGCTCGTTCTGTTGGCGGACTTGCGTACCGAGCGAACCGCCGTAACCAACCACCGGCACAATATCAGCGATTCCTGCAACGTAACTATCCATGCCCTTCTCGTTGCCCTTGAGAACCTGGGCGATGCTTCCCCACATGCCCTTCTCGTTGCCCTTGAGAACCTGGGCGATGCTTCCCCACATGCCTGTGGCCTTGGCTTTGGCAACCTCGGCGGCGACCTCGCTACGCTTTGCAGCAGGCATAGACGGGAGACCGGCTGCTTTCATGTCCTTGCGGCTCGGATTCGGTTTGTCTGCCAAAGCGAGCACTTCGGCGGGAATGTCAGCCTCCCGCGTCTCGATCGACGGCAGATTGCCCCAGCGCGGAGCCGACACGCGCCGCCCGCGGCCGGCCGCAACGTCTTCTTCCGACAGAGTAGGGGCAGCGGGGGCTGGAGCTGGCTTAACCACTCGACTCAAATAAGCGTCAGGGTCAAACGACGACTCAACGGCGACCGGCTGCTTTTTCTTCAGATACGCATCTGGATCGAATGGCATCATCACACCTGCTATTTGGATTTGAGAGATTCGATAATTTGCTTGGATCGAGCATCATCGGGATTCGATTCAGCCCACGTGAGAGCCTGCTGGTCTTCGGCGTTGAACGTTTCGGTAGTTGCTCCACCAAGAGAGAAGATTTCTTTAACGGCGTCGATTACTCCTCCACCAAGCCGTTTCTTCGGCTCTACCACAGGAGCGACCGCAGCGGCCTCGCTTCCATCGCCAGCAAACCGCGCCATCAGATCCTCGCGACCGTGAGCCTTCAGGTAGGTTGAGAGCTTCTTTTGATCGATGGCCCCGGTTTCGTCTTCGGATTGAGCAAACCCCAACGCGCCGTCGATGATCGACTTCTCGTCTTTCGTGTTGACCTTTCCGGGAGCTTCCTGAAGAACAAACGGAGTGCCGTCAGCCTTGAGTCCAACAATCGACCCGTCTTCGCGAGCAACTGACCGCTGCGCCAACAAGTCCTCGGGAGTTGCTTCCGGCTTCTCCATCCGGCGAGTAGGCTCCATTCCCATATCCATTTGCATGAGGGATTTCTTCGCCTCGATCAGCTCGTCATCGGTAAAGTCGCCAGAACTGACGGCATTCTGGTATGCCTCCCACCGGGCGTTGTATTCTTGGCGCTGTTTGTCGGAATACTGAAGGGCTGGTTGCTCGGTTGTGTCTCCGCGAAATTCGGCGTTGCTCGCCGCCATCCGCTCTTCGCTGTACGCCTGCGCCGCGTCTCGACGAGCAAGCCGTTCATCCCATGATTCGCGGGGACCGGAACCGAGAACCCTTCTTTGACGATCCGGTGCTTGCTGAACCACGCGAGTAGACGGAGCGGATGTAGATGGAAGCCGCGCCGATCCGGTCCCGCTGGGAGCCGAGATAATTTGTGCGCGGGATGCGTTCGTCGATGCGGTGTGCAGTCCCATTTGCCGCTTGTCGGCCTGTTCCTGCGCCCCGAGTTGCGCCGCAAGGCGAGCGTCTTCCGCCTGGCGCTTGCCAAGACCACCGCCAAACGCCCCGAGAATCGCGGACCCATTCTTGCCATGTTTTACTGTGATACCCATAATTACCCCCTTCGCCGCACAACCTACATCAATATGAGATCCCCGAGGACACGAACTGTTCTTGCTGTTCCGTTCGACAGCATTACCGTTATCGTTTCCAATTTGCGAATCCTGAACACGCGCCCATCAATAGAATCTTCGTGAGTCATCACGCAGTCCTGGTCGCTGGGAAATGGTCTAGTATTGAATCCTCCGCCTTTTTTGCGAAAAGACATAAAATCTACGTCTTGATCATCGTAGTAACTCCCTTTGAAACCTTCATTTGCTCTCCATCCCAAAAGCATATCACTTGTAGTAGTCGCAGGTTCTCCATCTGGACCGAGCCAATAGTGTTCTGTCAGCACACCATCATTGACCATAATCCATGCGGTAACTTCAGGGTTGGAACCAAAACCGAATAACTCAAAAGTTTCAGTGGTTTTGTTCCAGTACAGCATGGTCGAATAAATTTTCCCGCCTTCTTCTGCGACCATGCTTTTGACAACCCACTTCTCGCCATCAGAAACAATCACAAGCCCCTTGGCATCGGCAGCAGGTGGAAGACCTAATTCAGACGGGTCCAGCGATACGGCGTTACCAGCTGCATCAAATCCGGCGAGGCCTTCTGGAGTTCCTGTGTGCAGGCTTTTATCCCAGGCAAGCTCCTTCATATTGGCATGATTCGGAATAAACAGAGCAGGCTTTCCAGATGGGTCCCATGCCGCCAGCGTTTCAGGATTTCCCTTGTGTCCGCTTTCGGGCCACACGAGGTCATCGAGTTCGCTATGATCACGAATAACCGCGTTCCCGGTTGGCTGTATCGGATTCATGGAGCGATTGGAAGACTGCTTCGGAGCGTCGAACCCCTTTGCTTTTTCCATCTCCGTAGCGTCCTTGAACGTCTTCGTCCACAACGGCTTCACCGTCGTGTTCTCGGAAGGGTTTATCGCCCCATAGTAGTTCGCGCTGATCATAGAATTACCCCTTTACGGAGCCGCCTTCGGCATACCCCAGCCCCGATGCGATATTCGCCAGTTCACCGATACCCGGATACTCATCCTCGCGCCGTTCCATGAACGCCAGCATGGCGGTGATGACGGCGTTGCGCAAAGTGGCGGCATCGAAGACGCGCTTACGCTTCATCTCGCCCAGCCGCGCCGCCGCCGCTTCGATCCTGTTGCCGACTTCCATGCGGACGCTCTGAAGCTTATCCACACTCGCCAGCGTCCTGTCGCTGATTTTGTCCTCGACATCAGTCAGCGCCTTCGCCCTCGCTTCTTCAGTGCCGGACGCAACAGAAGTCCATACCGTGCCGTTGTACATGCCGCGTGAAATGAGGTCAGCGCGAGCCTTGGAAAGCTGATTGTCGAACTGCGTATTGATCCGGTCTCGGTGACTTTCCCCGTAGCCGGTGAGCAAGCCCTCAACTCGGGACTCGTAGGTAGCGAAATCGGTAGGCAACGCGGTAATAATCCCGTCGATGATGGTATCATACTTTAGATCATCCGCCGCCATCGAAAGCATATCCTCCTGGGTAGCGGTGGACATGACGTTATAGATGGTGACAATCTCATCGTACCGGCGATCATTAAGAAGACGACCTTCGTTGTAGGCCTTCGTGAATTGCGTAATCATATCCTGCAGAACGCGCTCGCTTTGAAGTTTGCGCCGCTTCATGTTGTAGACGTGGACGAAGAATGTCCGAGTCGTCTCGCTTGCTGCCGCGGCCGATCCACTTGCCGATCCGGATCCGCCAATCATAAGCAACCCGGAATTTTCATACCTTTCGCCAGAATACGGAACATAGTTTTTAGAGACCGAACTACTGGAAGACGATTCGCTGCTCGATCCAACAACACGACTCCTCGTCTCCGTTGTCGAACCCGTAACAATCCACCCCTGCGCCAGAAACCACCCGATAGACGTGCCCTCGGTCTCGTCAATGCGGACAGTCATGTACTCGGTCTCAAACCAGTTGGAGGCATTCAGGATCGTCTCTGGAATCGGCGTCCAATTAGTAATGTAGAGAAGCGGGTTGATTTCTTTCATAATGGCTCCTTATTCTTCTTATGGTCCGCCCCAGGCCTCGGGTATGTCTGCGTAGTTGGTTAAAGTCGCGGCAGAGTGACCGCCAAAAGCATCCGTTCCGGTGAGCGTCGCGCCGGTGACATCCCAAAGCGCGGGGGCCTCGCCTTCCGCCAGCATCGTAAACATAAATTCTTTGAAGAACGATTCAAAATTAACCGTCCGCCCGACAAAATGAGACTGAAGGTTTCCGCTTCCCCAAAGGTCGATTCGCATAACAAGGTTGATGCAGTCTACAAATGTCGCGCCGTATCCTTGTCCCGAAACGGCAACATTGTACCGGAATAGATCAGCGGGTACTGTTGCGAGATTGAGGCATGTCCAGAACGTCTCCTTGAACGCATCTTCACCCGCCAGCACATTGTACCGGAATAGATCGGTCGGAACGGTTGTCAACGCCAGGCACCCGGCAAACGTATCCTCAAAGGCGTGATCCGCCGCCAGCACATTATACCGGAATAGATCGGTCGGTATGGTGGCAAGATTCCCGCACCCGTTGAACGCATCCTTGAAGGCGTAGTAAGTGTATTCGCCGACGACTTGCTCTGACGCCGCCACGTTATACCTGAACAAATCAGTCCCGATTGTCACAATTCTAGTACACCCCATGAAGACGCCCTCGAACGTCAACGCAGCCACGTTGTTTTGGAATAGTACGGCAGGAATGCTGGTCAGGAACGTGCATCCGGCAAACGTATCTCGGAACGAAAGCACTTCAGGAACAAGCGAGAATAGGTCTGCGGGAATAGTCGTCAGTCCTGTGCAGTCTTTGAATAACTTGTCGGCATTTTGGAAGTTTCGTATTCCCTGGATGACTCCCACGGAAGAAACCAGCGAAGCGGTTACGGTATCCCGCGAGTTGTCGAATTCCAGCCTATCTTGATTTCTTAAAATTCCGGCAATTCTGATTTGATAAGTTCCTGGTCTGGCAAATTCGGTATACGCAGAAAGGCTGTCTTCGGGAATTCTTATAACGTAAGGACCGCCCTGAAAGCGCACTTGAATAGACGAACTCCCTCCGGCTGTATAATCTTTTTTCAGAACATTGATTTGTACGGGCTGATTTGGCTCGGTAGTCGTGACGTAGACGCTCCAGTATGTTGAAGGAAACGGAGTTGGTATCAATTCGCCAGGAATAACCCCAAGGTAGATGAGTTCGTTTATCGCCTCATCCAGCGTAATGCTACCATCTTCAAGTCCGTCGAGAATGTCTTGCAGCTCATCGTCAATATCGTCACCCATGCCATCATTAATGATGTCGATGATCTCCTCCAGCGTGTAACGTCTGCGCCGCCTGCGCCTATTCAAGAGAAATTGCATGTTACCACTCCGTGATAGCGGTCAGTGTTTTCTTGTACTGGATCAGCACCCCGAGAACCCTCGCGTTTCCGGCAAGAGCAGTCCCGCCGCTTCCAGCAAAGTCGAAGACGCGGGACAGTTTGAGGTGAACCATCGAACCGATAGCGGGAGTTCCCGCAACCGTAACTGCAGGGCTTGCAGCCGTGACATGGATATACCCGTCGTCCGCCAATGCCTGATCGTCAATGTTGCGAGCGGTCCCGTTTGCCGCGTCCAGGGCCTCACCGTCCTTGAACGAGCGGCCCGACAGCGTGAAACGCACCCACTGGTCGGCAGATGATTCCCCGTCTTCCGGTATCCAATAGACCTTCGCTTTGATAGTTCCGAGATCCCACGCTTCAGGCATGGCGATATTGAACTCTACAAACGTGTCGGAAAGCTCATCGGTGAAATCTAGAACGTCGTGAGACGCATCATTCGTATCGGCTTCGAGAATCGCCGGAATCGCCCCGCCTATAAAACTCGGGATCATCGCGCCGGCCGGGATCCACATCACGTCGTAAAGAGCGTTCGCCCCGGCAATCGCCGCCGTCGCCTTGGCTAAAAAGTACCCATCCCACAGCTGCAGCAGCGTCGAGCGCTTAACCGCGCCCGAATCCGCTGAATCTTGAACAGTCATGATGTCGGCAGCAACCGGCGTCGTCTTGGTTCCCGTTCCGTAGATGGCCGTCCGAACCGCCGTCTCGTCTACCAGACTCGTTCCGGTCGCGCCAACGGCCGCAATGGTAGAGACAATCGCCTTGCCGTCCTTCAGTGTCTTGGATGTCGCGCTCCACTGCGGGACATAGTTTTCGGTCATGGACGCCGGAGCGATGGCGCCAGCCGAAACGCCCAGCGTCGTTTTCATCTGCGCCAGCGTGACCTTGCGAGCACCAGCAGAGGTGACGGCATAGAACTCGTCTGCATCATTCGCAGAAGTAGCAGCCGTAAGCCCGGTGACATGCGCCGCCAGCCCTGCATATATGGCATCGTTAACCGCCTGAAGCGTGATTTTCTTCGCCACCCCGGATTGACCGATAATGAAAAGGTCTGCAGTCGAGGTCGCGCCGGCAGCGCTTAAGGTTGTCGGATCAATCACCGCCGCCCGAATGGCCGTTTGAATATACGTCGCCAGCACCGCCAGTGTAACCGTGTTTTCGGTAGTTCCGGTGTCCTTGATAGCAATCTTGTCTGTCCCAGCAGGAGAGGCGTCAGCAGCCTTGCCCCATACCGTGTCGATCGCATGTTGCGCCACCAGATCGATGTCGACCGGCTTCAGTACCCCGCCCTGAAGGATGTAGACGCTATCGGCTCCCGTTACTGCAGTTCCGGCCGCAATGGCTTCAATCTGGTCTACCACAAACGCCTTGATACCCGTGACGGTAACGCTTTTCGGGCTCCCGGCATCGGACACTGGAATCAACTCGCCGCCGCCAATGCTCGAATCCGGCGTCATTTCAGAAATTTTAATAGCCATAACGGAGCCTCCCTAACTGTTGCGTCACTATCGCCACCGCTTCAAATGCCCACTTTCCTGTAGAAGAAAGCCAAATCACCGCCCAGGCGCCGCGGCATCGGCACCTATCGACCTTGTTTCTGTTTTCTCCCCAGGTGCCGAAAGAGGAAACGCCAGAAATAGTAGTTCCGGCAAGGTCCGCCTTGATTCCGGCTTCGGCAAGGTCCGCCGCCTCTTCGGCAGACGAGGCCATGATTACGCGCCACGTTACGGCGGTCCCGTTGTTCTCGGCGAGAATGCCGTGGATCTCCGCCAGAAGCGCATCATCAATATCATTTGTCGCCAACCGGATTGGACCGATCGCGACATGACTCTCGAATGCCGTGCCGTCGTCCGTCGTTACCGAATCGCTGAACTTGCGCAAATACCCGTCGCGACAACCGAGAATCACTTCTGGTAGTCCGGCGCTACCCTGAAGGCGAGCCGTCGCCATCGGCTGCATTGCCGTAGGTACGACAACCGGCCATATAGCCTTGTTTTCAACGTCCAGCCACCAATGCTCGCCGTTGCCGGTATCGGGCGTTATGAAGAGATGGAAACCGCGTCCCCTCGCGTCGTAGGCCATTGTGACGTGTTTTGCGGTAGTTACGGTATTCACCAGCGAAGCCGGAAGATTGTCCGCGCTGAACCGCTCCGGCGCTTTCTGGCCTCCAAGCTGCATGACGTAGACGCCATCGAAGGAAAGGAAGGCCAGCAGCCCATCGTCAGAACGCGCCCACGCCCCGGGCGCAATTACCCCGACCGTGCTGGATACTTGCCGCATGACGCCATCAGTAGGGTCGCCCTTGAGCATCCAGAGTTCATTCTTGGTCGCGAAAAGGAGAGAGTCATCGCTATCGGGTATCATGGCTTGAATCACGTCGCCAATCCGCCCCGCGTTGCCGACTTGTCCGGCCGCCGCCCGCCCAACGTCGTTCATTTCCGCGCCAAAAGCCCAATCCGTAGGGTCGCTCTGTCTGGATGCGTACCACACATTGTCAACCCCGCCGAGGATAATCCGGTCGCGGTACAGGCATACGCGGGGGCAGGCGACCGGAATCACGCCGACAGTCTCCGAAACGGCGGTTACAACTCCGGTAATCGGGTCATACAAACGAAGAACGGAGTCAGCAAGATAGATTGTTCCGTTGCGCTCAACGGCATCGAAAGCGATAGACGCGCCGCCGCCCGCCACCGTCACCGCCGAATCGAAAACAATGGTTTGCCCGTCTTCGGTCAAGATGTCAATTCCGGCGTCAGTTTGCAGCGCCGCCGAAAGCGCCGAAGAAGAAGACCCGCGAACGACGTTTATCGCGCCATCAGCTACCACAAGTAGGTCGTATTGGCGAGCGCCGGTAGAGTCGATGTAGGTCGCGGGAATGATAGCGGAAATCGAAGCTCCGAAATCGGTCGCCAGAACTTTTGCAAGACCTGGCCGTGATCCGCC
>DIZZ01000071.1:149-8121 GCA_002428045.1 Verrucomicrobia bacterium UBA6015 | reverse complement strand
GAGTACGGTCGTTGCTGTTCACGATACCCCGCTCGCCGGGAAACCCCAGCGAGCGGGAACGTGAGCGTCTTGTTACCGACTTTCGGCATTACGCGACCTCCGTTACGCCAGAGGCCATGCCGGAATAACGTAATTGGTCGCCCCGACCGTGATGGTCAGGTAGATCGGAGACGCCTTGCCAGCGTTAGCCTCGGCCGGCGCGTTGGTCATGGTCAGCGTCTTGGCTTCCGCCGTTGTCACCGCCGTGAACTTTGGAGGGGCCGTCAGCGTCGCTACGCCCGTCACCGCCAGCGTACCAGCCACCGCCAGATTCCGCAGTCCGCCGACGTCCTTGTTGGCATCCGCCGTGACGATCTTACTCGCCTCGACCGTGCCATCCGTCACCGGAAGCAGCGCCTCGATACCGTCCACAGCCGTCGCCGTCGCCGCGACAACCGCCAACTCATCCTTCAACAAATCCCGCACTCTCAAGTCCATAATCTCACCAACCTTTCTTTTTACCCGTGCCGACGTTCAACGCCAGCAGTTTCCAATGCACCACGAATCTTTGCAACATCCTCGCGAACCCCGTTCAGCTTTTCGTCCATCCTCTGAAGCCAGTCCATGCGAGACCGGCATTCCGTCTCGCGGCTCGAAATGCGGGATTCGATCTCCGCAATCTTCGCTCCTTGACCGATCACCTTGACCGCCAGCCAGCCCCAAAAGCTAAACGACAACCCCACGAAGCTCGACACCATCAACACAACCCACCACGGCGTTACCATGTTTCCCCCTTATACGTTACCGGATAAGTCGTCCCGAAGTTGCGCCTCGAAAGACTATCTGAAGTCTCGCAATTCTCCCCCATCATCCCGAAGAACCGCGCACCCATCTTCTTGTCGATTTCGATCCCGGCAGCCAGCATTTCCGCAAACCTTGCCGTATGCGCCCCGCGCTCATCGTTTCCTCGCTGTTCGGCGACCGCCAGACAGCTTTCGATGATAAGCTCCGAATGCTTCATGCCCCCAAGCGGATAAGGCTTCAGGGTAGTCAGCTTTCCGGAATAGGCCTCGTAGCGATACGTCAGTGTGTATATGGCATCGGGTGTCGGCCAATAGACGATCTCGA
Organism: Verrucomicrobia bacterium UBA6015; assembly: GCA_002428045.1. GTDB lineage: Bacteria > Verrucomicrobiota > Kiritimatiellia > UBA8416 > UBA8416 > UBA8416. The sequence continues at coordinate 7,014 of DIZZ01000071.1, read as the reverse complement.
GCCGTTGTCCGCCCGCACCGTCGCTAACCTTCGAGCGAATGGCCGCGCATTTCGGCTTGGCATTCGTCGTTGTCCTCGCCTTCAGCGCCATCATCTGCCCCTCGCTCACCAGTGTTACGGGGGTACAGTTTAGGGCAGCAGCAAAGTGAAGATTTCCAGTTATCCGGCTCAAAGCGTCTGGCAAATCCATCGCGTCATCTCCAACGGCCGTAGCGATCGTTGTCGATGGATTCAGGAAAGACCATTCGTATCCAGCAGGAGGATAGTAAAAATTCCGAATGCCCGATTGAATGTATCGATCAACCTCCGCCAGTTTCGCCGCGTTCCAGGCCGTAGAGTCAACCCCGTAGCCAAGAAACCCGCCAACTTCTATCAGCAGATCGGCGTAACTGATCGAAAGAGTCGATTCACTCATGCAGCACCTTCATCTTTCTTTTTTGGCTTTTCGGCAACCGCAAAGTCGCCTCGCTTGTCGATCATGTCGGACATGGCCGCGATAATCGCGCACCCTTCCGCACTCATGCGGGACGGAAAAACCACGTCCTTTTTTCTCTTGATGGAGTTGTAGAGCTGAACAAGGGAGTCCGGCAGCTTGGATGCGTCGTAACCCATGTTGCTAAACATATCCAGCGCATGTTCATCGACTCGCGTCTCGTGAGTAACTTCAGGCTTGGACATATCAGATCCTCGAAAAAGGCGACCCTTTCCCCGAAGGTACGGGGCCGCCAATCATGGTTTTCGATTACGCCTCGGCAGCGGCACCGGCCAGGTTCACGCAGCGCCACACGCCGTTGAACACCAGATGAGCCCCATCCAGGGCCGCGTCGATCGCGTTGATCTCCGCCAGCGCCCCACCAGTCATGGTGAAGCCATTCGTGACCAGATCAACGGTCACGTCGTTGGTCGTCATGGTGCCGAGCGCCAGGAAGCCCTTCCGCTGGCCGAAGACGGTCCCTTGCGCAAAGGTCACATCCACGTCCGCCGCGAGCGTCAGTCCGCCGCAGACATACGAGATGCCGCTGGTCATGTAGGAAAGCCCCACAAGACCGGCATTGGGCGGCGAGATGAACTCGACACCACCGGACTCCTCGCCATCGAGAAGATCGGCCTGGCAGACCGGATTGCCCGTGTAGGCATAGCCGGTGCAAAGCACGGCCAGCAGCGCCGTGCCGCTGATCGCCGAAGCGGTCAGCACCATGACGGTGCCGTTCGTAACGGACGAGATCGTGTACTTGCCCGGAACGACCGACGCTCCGCCGTCCTCGATTTCGCCGCCCAGCAGGACAACGGTATCACCCGCCGCCAAACCGGCCGTCGCAACCACGGTCAGCGTTTTGCCGTCCGTCGCCAGCGACCATGCGCCGGTCATGCTGGCTTCCAGCACCGCCGTTACCGTCTGGCGAGGAATGATCGAGCCGCGCCCGACGTAGCCCGCCTTGACGAAACGGCCCGCCCCGGTCCCGCCACCGGCCTGGAACGTCAGGATCCCTGTGTTGATAACCGTATCCGCGCCCAGCGCGACCATCACGCCCTTGGAGCCGGGCATGTTGATCTCGATGAACTGACCATTGGCCTGCGCCGGATAGCTGCGCTCGGAGACGCCCGCGAACGCATTGGCGGTCGCTGCCGTGGGGCGAACGACCTGATTGTGACGCCGGCCGCTTACCGCCGTCGCCGTTCCGTTCGCGATGTCGTAGCAGACCGCTTCGCCCTGCTTGATTGCGTCCGTCCCGTTGTACCACACAGCACCGACTACGCGCTGCATTCCAGAGATGTGCCCATTCAGACTTGCATCCATTGTGAACCTCTACTTTCTTTTGTTTCTCGAATTAAGCCGCCGCAGGCACCAGCGCCTTTGGCGGCGTTGATTACACGGCCTTGCTGAACACCGACATACGCCGGGGATCGGTGCAGACCAGGTTGAGCGACGCATCGAGGTCGACACGACGCACCAGATGCTTCCCAGGCACCGGCTCGGGTTTGGACAGGTTGTTCTCCCATCCTTCCATGACGCCGCAGACGAGACACTTCCAGTCGATCATGTAGATCGGATCGGTTGTGTCCGCATCCAGCTTCGGAGCGTAGGTCAGCGGGGTTCCCTTGAACAGCGTCTTGCCGTCCTTAGAGGCCACGTCATTCCCGAGGCTCATGTTCTGCTTCTCAAGGATCTCCTCCATGAGACCGATCACGGTGTCACCGGCGTAAATGCCGTTGCTCATCTTGCCGACTTCCGGCGTCGCGTGAGACACCGGCGAGCGGAAGTTGGTGACCCGGCTCGCACGGCGCATCTTGCGAATCAAATCTTCCTTGCTGATTGCGGCATACTGCGCCGTGTAGTTCTTGAAGCGCGTGTACTCCGTCGAGGAGATACCGGCGCGACCATCGGTAAACCCGGCCGGATTGCCGCCGTTGAAGCCTTCGGTCGCGTTCTTGACGATCCAGTAGGCAATGCCATACGGGGTCTTCGTGTCCGCGGAATTCTCGGGCTTGCTCCAGAGAATCTCTTCCAGGAGCTCGAACCAGGAGATCATCATCCCGATGTACCGGGTCTTGATCAGGTCCACGATGGCGTGACCGCCACGCTGGAAATCCTTCTCGCGCTGATCGTAGATGTAGTTGGCGTTCAGGTGCCGCACGGACACTTCGCCCTTCTTCATCGTGTCAGTCAACGCACTTCCATCCGTCTCGAACATACCAACGGTCCGGGCGGAGTGGTTGTGGTCCATCATCAACTGGAATTCCCAGTTGACGCCGCCCGAAAACTTCTTCTGGCGGGACTTCCATATCTCGCGAACGCCGACGTGATCGGTCAGGTCCGTCTGCATGTCCACGAACGCGCCGCGCTTGATCAGATTGTTCTGTGTCGTCAGAACGAGATCATCAATTTCACTGTGTGCCAAACCCATAATAACACCTTCTCTTTCTTACTTTTTGCCGAAATGCTTTCGGTCGATTTCATCCGCAGTTTCATCCAGGGCATCCCTTTTGGGAGTTGCTCTGGAACCATCAGCCCGAGCGATTATCAGCTTCTCTCGGGACTTCAGCGCCTCCTCCTTCTTGGCGGTCTTAACTTTCGCCACGGACTCACCAAGCGTCAGCGAAACGGCCTCCTTGAACACGGACTCGCGAGACGCTTCCTCGCCAGCGGCCTTGTAGCCTGCTTCGAGAACCTTGAACTTGCGTTCAATTTCAGCTCGCTTTACCGCCTCCGGGCTACCGGCCTGAAGTGATCCTTTAGCCCCCGATCCGACGACATCGGCATAATCTTCGCCGAGGCCCTGAATCTGCGAGTCCAACCAATCCACTTCCTGACGGCTACCGCTTTGGCGTAGCTCCTTGTTGTCGTCCGATAGCCGCTTAATCACGCTCTTCATGGCCTTGAATCCAGCAACGATGTTATCGTCGTAGTTTTCGGGGTCCAGGTCTGGAATTCCATCCAGCAGCGCGACTACCTCATCCGTTTCGTTCTCGTCCTTGCCGTCCGCGGATTTACTCTCACGTTCGGGTTTGCCCTCCAGCATGCCGCAGACACGTTCGAGAGCTTCGGGCGATGTGAACGCTTTCGCGTCCGCCATCGAAATCCCGGCCTTGACCGCTCTTTCGATATGGGAGTCTGTGATGGTGACGGACTGCGCATTCTCGTCAACCTTCGTTTTGCCTTCGGGGGATTTCTCCTCCTTCTCGGGGGGCAGGGCTTCGCCTTCCGGTAAATCTTCTTTCGGCTCGTCTTCAACGACGTCTTCCGTTTTGACCTTTTCGGCTTTCGCTTTTTCGGCTTTATTAGCCTCAACGACACCATCAATCGCGGAGTCAATTTCCTTGGAAAGAGTCTCCATCTCGGTCGGTTCTGGTGTTACGATTACTGTCTTCATGCGTCATTTCCTTTTTAGATGTAACTTTTCCTGTCAACCAACCCGCGGGCCTTCAGCGCCTTCCGGCGATGCTGGGCATCGCGATAAATCGGGTCTCCGTCTTTCGTTACCTGCGTCGGCACTCCCTTGCTTGCCAGCAGCTCCCGCAGCTCCCCCGCCTGCGAGGCATGGACGCCAGAAGCAACGCAAGTCATCGGCCACCCCTTAGTGGCGGGTACGCTCTTGGATTCGGCCTCGTAGCAGCGTTTTGCATGCCGACCGTTGACGCGCATCGACTTCGGGGCGCCACCCATCGGAAAGCATTCCTCGTAAATCTCGCCGCGGTCGTCTTTGTAACAGTACATTGGCATCACGCAACCCTCCCGATTGCCGCAATTTCCGATCCCTGGGCTCCGCCGCCCATCAGAAGCCTCGTCATCACATCATCCTTGCCGTGACGGGTTGCTCCGGGGCGATTGATCCGCTCGTATGTCCGATGCGTGTTGTTCGGCAGCGTCTTTTCGTGACGCGCCTTCGGGTCGCCCTTGGGAGCGTCCGCCTCAACCGGCTCCGCAAACTCGATCAAGTCGGCCAGTTCGGGGATGTTTCCGAGATGCGCAATCGTGTCCACCAGGCCCTTGAAATTGATTCTTGCCCCCTGCTGCATCATCGGCTCAAGCATCGGGAAGATGAAACGCTCGATGGCGGTCCCGAGCTTCTGCATCTTCGTTGACGGGGAATCGTCCTGCATGGAGTAGACGTCGATCTCGAAATTGTAGTCGATAAAATCGCCCTTCATGGTCTCGCGTGACCACTTGCGCTCGAGAACGATATTCGCGCCCTTGACTTCCTTTTGGATCAACCGCTCTGATACCGGATTGGTCCATTCGTACCACGCCAGCGACTTGAAAATGCCTTTCGCGAAGTCAACAGTCCGCTCCGCCATCTGGTTGAGGCGCGTCGAGGCCGCTTCCGACATCATCTTGTCTTGACCGACTGTATCGGATAGCGCACCAAGGCCCCCCAGCGCGTCGAGGTTGCCGGCGAAGTAGGTAAACAGGTCCTTGATTTGGATGTAGAAGGCCAGGGTGGGGGCGTCGATACCGCCAACGGTGATGGCTTCCGGCTTGCTGCCGTTGTACCGAATGCCCTCGCCATCCGTTGCCGCCTTGAGCGCGTTGACATCCTCATCATTGCCACCCTGGAACGCCGCGACGGTCTTCTTGGATTCAGCCTGCCGCCCCAACTTGCGAAAGAGCGTGTTGCCGAGTTCGTGAAGGTCGATCCACAACGCCACCGGGGGAAGGAAGAGCGCATTGCCGGGAACGTCAGAAAATCCGAGAGTATGATACGGGCCGCATTCCGGTCCGTCCCAATCAATAATGCGAATCTGCTCGCCGCTGGTAATCGCATACGTCAACATCTGGCGCGTTCCTGGCAGCCACACATCACGCAACTGAACCTGTTCGCAGTAAACGTCGCCGCCTTCGTTTTGCGTGATTCCTTCGGCCTTGTCCGCTCCATTCGCGCCAATGACTGTGTGAGGATCCGCCTCCAGCTTCTTTGGATCGGCATTCATGCAAAGCGCCCTGGCCTCATCGATCGGAAGCCAGTAATCGTTCCCCTCGTACTGCATCTTCTCGCGACTCTTGGCAGACATATCAAAAAAGTGATCATCGGCGCTGATTAGGTCGGCGAACAGCTTGCCCGGATCGGCACCGAGCACCATGCTGCCGCTCGGAGAGATACCAACCTTGACGACCGCATAACCCACCATGGCTTCGGCCACCGCCCGCTGAAGAGTCGAGGAGAGATTGATTTCGGCCGGGATCTGATTGATAGCCAGCTCCATGTTCTTCGCGTAGGGCCGCAACGCCTGTTGTCTAGCAGTAACCATTGCCTTGGGTGCCCTGGCCGCAAGCTGGCGGGTATAGATTGTCATCGCAAGCTCGATGAAGTTGGTCGGGTTACGAAACTCGGACCCGGAGTCCGAATAATGTTTCCCGACGTACTGTCGGATCGCGTTCAACCGGTTCTTCCGCGGAGTCTCAAGTTGCTTGATTGACCACGCGATTGACGTCTTCAGTTTGTCGAATTTGAAACCGGCGCTCATGCAACCCCCTTCTCGCTCGACTTGGCTTTCGTTTCGGTAATCAGAAAATTCTCAAGACTCGGGCTTCTATAAATATCGCCGGGGGCCACCCAATAAGCAGTCACCCTGTCCTGAAGGAGTACCCCTCCCGCTTTTAACGCCGCGTGTGTAAGCTCCGAACAAAACCAGCGCCCAGGCTGATCGCAGTTCATTCGCAGAGCAAACCGCACAATCCCAAACCAGTCGTACTTCAGCCCCACCTTGCTGTTAAGAAACGCCACAACCGCAGCCTCATTGAGTTGCTTGTTGTACGCATCCTTCAAACGCATCAGCCGGATGTGCGTTCCCGGCGTGTGGCCATTGTGGATTCCCGTTCGCTTGATAATTCCATCGCGTCCCCATGCNNAGGGCTGGCTGCATGACTCCCCAAATGATTGTCTGGCGCTGATCGTCCCAAGCCTCGTCCGGGATTTGCAGCACGGATATGTGCGAGATCTCGGATCGCGTCTCCCATCGGATTATGCGGGAGATCAGGCTCGTGCCTTCGTAGCAGCCTATTAAGATCATTCCTTCACCTCTGGTAGTGGCGGTTCCTTGATCGTGACAGGCGAATTGTCGCCGTGAGTCTCGGATGAGCAGAGACAGACAAGCATAAACAAAACTGATTTTTTCATAGTGTCCTTTTACTGGCTGAATGCCCCGCCACCGAACCCCGGCTTTGAAGATCCAGACAAAGTCCCAATCACATCATCAACCACTGCACCCGCCTTCAGGTATTCTGGCAGGAGATTCTCGGTGCCTGCGAAGTTACCTATTGTCGAAGCTTTGACTTCACCGCCGGTGATCGTGTAGTAGGCGTTCGTGATGTCAGCATAAGCCCCACTTCCATCTAGGATACCGGAAGCATAGGCGTTTGTCCCAT
>DIZZ01000071.1:0-122 GCA_002428045.1 Verrucomicrobia bacterium UBA6015 | reverse complement strand
GCCAGAATCCTGCATCACCAAGAACAGTCGCGTCGCTGTTATTATAGGAACTGAAGTCGAAAAACGAATTGCCTGAAACCGTTACTGCGTTGAAGGAGGAGTTAGCGAACAGGGCATTGTAG
>DIZZ01000107.1:971-3477 GCA_002428045.1 Verrucomicrobia bacterium UBA6015 | reverse complement strand
ATTATTTCCGCAACAAGGGCTATACCTCAATCACACTCAGGCAGTTGATGGATTTACTGATTCCGAATACAGCACTAACCAAAAACACCATTCCTGCTCTCAAATTGAACCGCGTTGGACTAAAGACTTACATTGCCTTGCTCATGCGGTTTTCCAGCGCCGATTTTGGAGACGCATTCAAAACGGAGTGGAGTAAACGGAAGAAAAGGCTGGCTGATGCTGATTGGATAATGCCGCATATAAAGGGACAGTGGTGGTTCTTTTGAGATAACCGTAAACCACCCATTTCCGAAAGCTGGCAAAAACCCTTCCTCGTGGCATTTCCTTGGCACAGAAGGTAATTTAAGCTGCTTGAAGTTGCGCGAACCTATAGGCACAAACAGCCTGCATCAAGTGGCGAATCATCCGGCGAATCATCCGGACGGGTTAGAATGCGTAAAACGGCGAATTCAAGAGTCTTGTCCTGCTTTCCAAGAGAATCCTCGTATTTGTTAGGAAAAACAGCGAGAAAAATCCCAGGTAGATGAGAAACAGGGGGATTTGTGAGGATGGGGCGGGCAACGGGATTCGAACCCGCGACATTCAGAACCACAATCTGACGCTCTAACCAACTGAGCTATGCCCGCCACTGCAATCAACGTTGGGTGTAATCTACACATTCACGGGCGGATTTCAATCCAAATTTGACGGTGACCCGTTTTTTTATCGTTTTTTGTCCGCGACTAGGGTACTATCGCGTCTTCTATGCGCTAATGCGGGGGGATGGTTCGGGGTGGGTTTCGATTAGGATTAGGATTAGGATTACGATTACGATTACGATTAGGATTACGATTAAGACAGACAAGGAAGGTTTGATATGAGTGATGGGATAAAGCATGGCGACTGGCTGACGTATAGACCCGACATCAAGGTGCTGGACTGCACCGTGCGCGATGGCGGATTGATCAATAACCATCATTTCGATGATGACTTCGTGCGTACCGTGTACAACGCCAATGTGGCCGCCGGGGTGGACTACATGGAAGTTGGCTACAAGGGCGACAAGGCCCTTTACTCCCCATCCAAAAATGGCCCGTGGAAGCATTGCGATGAGGATTCTCTACGGCGCATCGTTGGCGATAACGACACCGATCTGAAGCTCGCCGTGATGGCCGATGCAGAGCGTACCAATTACAAGCGCGATATCCCCAAGAAGAGCGAGAGCGTGATCGACCTGATCCGCGTTGCCTGCTACATCCACCAGATTCCCTTGGCACTCGATATGGTCAAGGATGCCGCCGACAAGGGATATGAGGTCATGCTCCAGTTGATGGCACTCTCCACGGTGAATGATCGAGACCTGGACATGGCGCTCAAGGAGGCGACCGAGTCAGATGCTGGTGGCGTGTATATCGTCGATAGTTTCGGGTCGCTTTATTCGGAGCAGATCCGGGCCTATACGCAGCGGTTCCTTGCCGCCGTGAAAGCAGCGGGCAAGGAGGTCGGCATCCATGCCCACAATAATCAGCAACTCGCCTATGCCAACACCATCGAGGCCATCATCTGCGGGGCCAGCCGGGTGGATGCCACCTTTGGGGGCATCGGCCGCGGCGCAGGGAACTGCCCGATGGAACTGATCCTCGGTTTCCTGCATAACCCGAAGTTCAAGATGCGGCCCATCCTGGAATGTACGCAGAAGATCTTTACACCGCTGGCCAAGACGATGGACTGGGGCTACAGCATCCCCTACGCCCTGACCGGACAGCTCAACATGCATCCACGCTCGGCCATCGATTTCCGGGCCGGGGCCAATCCAGATGATTACGTGGCGTTCTACGATCAGCTCATGGAAGAAGTCTCGTAGCCAATGAATATTAACTACAGCATCAAACCGGCGGATTTAAAAGCCGCCCTCGACCGGTTCTGGCCGCTCTCGGGTGATAAGATCATCCGCATCGAGTCGGAGTATGACACCACCAGGGGGTCCCCGGTCTTCACCGTGGAGGGAAAGTATGGCTCTCGCGGCTGGACGGAATGGACACAGGGGTTCCAGGTCGGGTCGGCCCTGCTGCAGTTTGATGCCACGGGCGAAAATCGTTACCTGGAGATCGGGCGGCAAGGTACGCTGCGCCATATGGCACCGCATCTTTCGCACACCGGGGTGCATGACCACGGGTTCAACAATGTCAGCACGTACGGGAATCTGCTGCGGATGATGGGCGAGGGATTGATTCCCGGAAATGCCTGGGAACAGGAGACCTACCGGCTCGCGCTCAAGCTCTCCGGTGCCGTCCAGGCGGGGCGCTGGAGCCGGACCGCTGGAAAGGGCGGGTTCATCTACTCCTTCAATGGTCCGCACTCACTGTTTGCCGACACGATCCGCTCGCTCCGCAGCCTGGCCCTGAGCCACCGACTCGGTCACCGGATGATGGGAGAGAACGATAAGCCGATCAGCCTGTTGGAACGGCTTATCGATCATGCCCGGACCACGGCGGAGGTTGCGGTCTTCTACGGCGAGGGACGCGAC
>DIZZ01000107.1:708-927 GCA_002428045.1 Verrucomicrobia bacterium UBA6015 | reverse complement strand
AAGCAGGGTTACTCGCCCTTTTCCACCTGGACCCGCGGTCTGGCCTGGATCATGCTGGGCTATGCCGAAGAGCTGGAATTCCTGGCGACAGAGCCGGAGGAGCATCTCGCCGCGTTGGGTGGGTTTGCCGGGATTGAGGCGTTCATGCTCAAGGCGGCCACCGCCACCTGTGATTTCTATATCGCCCACACCGCCGCCGACGGCATTCCCTACTGGGAC
>DIZZ01000107.1:212-656 GCA_002428045.1 Verrucomicrobia bacterium UBA6015 | reverse complement strand
GTCGACAGCAGTGCGGCAGCCATCGCCGCGCAGGGACTTCTGCGCCTAGGACTCTATCTGGATCAGCGCGGAAAAAACGGCACAACCTACCGGCAAGCCGGATTGAGCGTCTTGAGCACGCTGCTTGACGAACCGTACCTGAGCACGGTGCCCGGCCACCAAGGGCTGTTGCTGCACTCAATCTATCACCGTCCTGCGGGCTGGGACCATGTACCCGCCGGAGAAAAGATCCCCTGCGGGGAATCCAGCATGTGGGGCGACTANNAGGCGGCCCTGCTCGTGCAGCGCCTGATCGACAAGAATCCCTATTACACCTTCTTCAACACCCTCTGAGTCGTCACGGGGAGGCGTGCCTCGCCCTTTAAACAAAAGCAAGGAGCAGCAACACATGATCATCGCAGATCTCAATCATATCGAGGGACGCCGGTATCCGGCGGGACGCCG
>DIZZ01000107.1:0-191 GCA_002428045.1 Verrucomicrobia bacterium UBA6015 | reverse complement strand
AACTTCGCCATGGGCATGGTCACACTCGACCCTGATGGTGGGCAGGTTCCCTGGCACAATCAGGAGCAAGAGGAAGTCTACTTCGTGGTCGAGGGGACGGGCGAGATGTGCCTCGGCACGGAGGTTTCCGAACTGCGCACAGGGCAGATCGTCAAGATCCCATCGGGCGTCTTCCACCAGCTCAGCAACAA
>DIZZ01000238.1 GCA_002428045.1 Verrucomicrobia bacterium UBA6015 | reverse complement strand
CCGGCAGATGCATCATCACACTGGCACGCATCCCGGTTCCGACGTTACTGGGGCAGGCCGTGAGAAAGCCCAGCGACGGGGAGAATGCATAGTCGATGGCATGTCCGACACGGTCGTCCAACTGATCGATGACCTGCCATGCCTGCTGCAGGTCCAATCCGGCATGCAGCACCTGCATCCGCAGGTGGTCCTCTTCGTTGATCATCACCGACAATCCCGCGCACCGGTCATAAACAACCCCGGTACCACTCCCCCCCAAGGTCAGCTCTGCACTAATCAGGTGTTTCTCGCACAGGATATCCCGTTCAATCAGGTTGAGTTCATCCATCTGCAGCACGGACGGGTTTTCAAGAAGCGACTCGGCGGTTAAAATCCGGCTCATCTGGGAAAAGACATGCTCACGTTCGTGGCTGCCAGCCCAGCCGGGGAAGGCCTTGCCCCGCAAATTACGAGCGAGCCGGACACGACTGCTTACGACCACATCGCCAGCCAGCGCCTCGGACGCCCCCGATACACGCGAAACCGTACTGGAGTCCGGTGTCATTTCGGCCACGACTCCTGCCTGCCTTCGCCCGCAAGACAGGCATCGGCAAGTTCAAGCACACGGATCTGGTCACGCAAGCGGGCGGCATCCTCGTAGGCTTCTTTCTGGATGGCACGTTCCAATTGCGCCGTGAGACTGCCCAGCGCATCACGCACATCCTTTTGTGCAGGTTGCTTCCCCCTGTACTCCGTGGCTCGCTGCATGGACAGGATCATCGGCTGGAGCAGGTCGACAAAGGTTTCGTAGCAATACCCGCAACCCAGCCGTGATGAGGTCCTGAAGTCCTTGCCCCGCATGTGACACACCGGACAGCTCAAGGCATCATCTGCACGGCTTTCGGCATCGGAACGTCCGTCAGTGACATCCCCGAATCCCAGCAGCCCGCCACCCAACAGCATCCCGGCCAGATCGAGTGGCGACTTGATCCCCTTGAGCGCTGCACATTCCGAGCAGATATGCAATTCCTGGAAATCATCATTCAGGACTTGCTTGACCTCGATACTGACGTCATTCAATCCGCAAAGTTCACACTTCATTTACCGTGCCCCGTCCCGCCTGCGATCAACCGCACACCGGATATCCGTTCGCGTTCGCATACGCCCGGTATTTCTCCACCAGACGACAGGTCATCGGCCCTGGAGTGCCCTCCCCAATTGTGCGGCGGTCGATATTGACAACCCCGATGACCTCTGCGGCGGTACCGGTCAGGAAGACCTCATCGGCCGTGTACAGGTCGTAGCGACTCAACCGCTCCTCGCGCACATCATAGCCTTCCTCGCGCGCCAGGCGCATGACGGCATCCCGCGTGATCCCTTCCAGCAAGCCTTCATTCACCGGCGGTGTCCGCAGCGTATTGCCACGCACCGCGAAGATATTATCCCCGGTAGCCTCCGCCACCGCCCCCTGCGCATTCAGCATCACGGCTTCCATGCAGCCCGCATTGATGGCCTCGATCTTTGCCAGGATATTGTTGAGATAGTTCAAGCTCTTGATCCGTGGGTTGACCGCCTCGGACAGGTTCCGGACGGTTCCCACCGTCACAATCGAAAGCCCCTTTACATAGAGTTCCGGCGGATAAAGCTGGATGCTCGCGCAGATAATGATGACCTGCGGGGTCTTGCAAAGGTAAGGGTTCAGCCCCAAGGTACCTACGCCACGGGTCACAATCAAACGGATATATCCATTGACGGCTTGATTCTCGCGACAGGTCAGTGCCACCGCCTTCGTCATCTCCTCGCGCGTCATCGGGATCTCGAGGGCAATCGCCTTGGCGGAATCGTAAAGGCGATTGACATGCGCCTCAAGTTCAAAGACACGACCGCTGTAGACGCGAATCCCCTCGAACACGCCGTCCCCGTAAAGCAGTCCATGATCAAACACGGACACTTTCGCATCCGCTTCCGGAACCATCTCCCCATTCATGTAAATCTTCATCATGCGTTCTCCGTTATAACCCCGACACTATTTACTGTTGGCTCTCTGCCCTATCGAAAATCGTATGTTGACATGACAGCGCATTATATTCAATCTTTTCCGTTGATCCGTTAGCGTAAAGTTTTTATAGTGGTCACGGTGGCATGAGAATAAGACAATCTGGATTAAGGGGTGATTTCGAATGGCAACAAAGAAACGACCAGAAAAAGAAGAGGTCATCGTCAACGATGATAACGAGCCTCCGTTCGTGTTTGATGATGAACACAAGGGTGAACGTCTGTTTTTTGTCTCCGCCGGGCGCTATGCTCAATACTCAGGGAGCGGCGATTATCCTCCCGCTGTCGAGCGGTGGATGAAGCATCATGGGGGCGAGCTACCCCCCTTCATGCCTTTGCCCGACCACCCGGTAGAGTTTCATGTCGATGAGGAATGGGGGGGGCGTTACGCCATTCCCTGGCCTGGACACGGCCCATTACCCGAGCCGGTCATCGACTACATCCGCGAAAACGGCATCCTGCCACGTAATACCGCCACGTGATCTATGGAAACGATTCCCGCCACACTGCTGAGCATCGCCTTTAGCCACCGATCGCTTTGCACCCGTTGCGGGACCTGCACAGGCGTTTGTCCGGTCGCCGCGATTCGCATGGGGCCGGATCTTTATCCCGACATCGATCCGGATCGTTGCATCCGCTGCGGACGATGCCACCGGACCTGCCCCGGCGGACGTGTGCATTTCGGCGAGCTGACCCGGCAGACCTTCGGACATGAGCGCGTGAGCGAGACGTTTGACGGGCATGTCGCGGCCACCTACGTTGGCTACGCCCTTGATCGGGCGATTCAGGACGGGGGTGCCGGCGGCGGCATCATCACCGCCCTGCTCGCCGACATGCTACGCCGTGGAATCGTCGACGGCTGTATCGTCACGCGCATGTGCCCGGAGCAGCCATGGAAGGGCGAAGCCTTCATTGCGAGGACGGCGGAGGAATTACGCCAGAGCCAGGGCTCACGCTACATGATCATCCCGGTCAATGCGATATTTTCACAACTGCACAAGATCGACGGACGCGTTGCCATCGCCGCCCTGCCCTGCCAGGTGCATGGCATCCGCCTGATGATGCGGGAGCAACCGGCGCTGGCCGGCAAAATCCATGTGGTGATCGGCCTTTTCTGTGGCGGATCGCTGGAACCGGTGGTGGTCACAGACCTTTTGAAAACCAAGCGGATCCAGCCAGGCGAACTGTCCGACTTCCAATTCCGCGGGGGTGAATGGCCGGGCAAAATTCGCGCCATCTTAAAGGACGGCACGATTCGCGACCTGCATTACTCAAACTACAAGGATGGTGCCTACAATTACCTGATTTCGCTTTACATGCCCCCGCGCTGCCAGACCTGCATTGATGGATCTGGCGAATTTTCGGATGTGGCGGTCAGCGATGCCTGGACGCGAGATGCTGCAGGAAACTACAAATTCAAGAGCCAGTCCCGAATGCTGGTGCGTACCGCCCGCGGCGCGGAGGTCGTGGCAGACGCCGTGGCGCATGGCGTATTATCCCTGACCTGCGTTTCCGACGATCCGAGCTACCGCACCCATCGCATGCAAACCCAGCGCAAGGGAATGAACGCGCCGCTACGTGTCGACCGCCTGCGCAAGCAGGGGATCATCGTGCCGGACTATGACCGCCCCGTTCCCATGCACACCGAAAAAGATGCCATTAAAGAACGGGTGGTCTCCGGCCTGATGGGAATCGGGCAATTCCCACGCCTGCGATTCATGCTGATCGCCTTCCTCACGTCCAAGGCGGCCATCCCGCTGATCCTGCTGCGAGTCTACCTTAAGAAACGCAAGTACCGCCGACCTTCGCAACGTGAACCTGAATCCGTTGCTCAAGGAAGCTAGGCGTCCGCCGTCTTTAGTGGGGTGAGTGTGTCAACCAGGATACTGACATCATCCTGCGTGACACGGACAAATCCTTCGTCAGCATCGAAGCAAAAAGCAAGTTTTTCAAGGGTTTCGATCCTGATGACGCCACAGATAAGACGCGCGAGTACAGGAACGTGGCCCTGATACACCTGCATTTCGCCCTGTTCGGCCGGAATGGTAACGGCCAGCGCCAACCCATCATAGGCGACTTCTTTCGGTGTAATGATTTTGACGTTAAGTAATGCGGCCATGATCACAGACCTTCGATCGCTTCCGCGATATTGCCTTTCATGTAGAAATTGGATTCAGGAATTGAGTCATGCTGTCCCTCCAGAATTTCCTTGAATCCACGCACGGTTTCATCGACCGGGACCTGACGCCCCTGCTGGCCGGTAAAAACTTCTGCAACCGTAAATGGCTGGCTCAAGAATTTCTGAATGCGGCGGGCACGGTTGACGATCACCTTGTCTTCGTTGGATAATTCATCAATCCCGAGAATGGCGATAATATCCTGAAGCTCTTTGTAGCGCTGCAGCACCGCCTGGACACCGCGCGCCGTATTGTAATGCTCTTCCCCGACAATTTCCGGCGATAGCGCCCGCGAATTCGAGGCCAGCGGATCAACCGCCGGAAAAATCCCCTGAGAGGCAAGCGAACGTTCCAGCACGATGATCGCATCAAGATGGGCGAATGTGGTGGCCGGTGCCGGATCGGTGAGGTCGTCGGCAGGCACATAGACGGCCTGGAATGAGGTGATGGAACCTGAACGCGTCGAGGTAATGCGCTCCTGAAGGTCTCCCATTTCCGTGGAAAGCGTCGGCTGGTACCCAACCGCGCTGGGCGTTCGCCCGAGCAGCGCCGACACTTCAGCACCCGCTTGAGAGAAACGATAAATGTTGTCGATGAACAGCAGCACGTCCTGGAATTTCTCATCACGGAAATATTCGGCCACCGTCAGTCCGGTCAGCGCGACGCGCATGCGGGCACCCGGCGGCTCGTTCATCTGTCCGTACACCAGTGCTACTTTCGACTTTTCCAGATCTTCCTGATTGATAACGCCAGCAGTGGACATCTCGTGATAAAGGTCGTTGCCTTCGCGCGAACGCTCGCCGACCCCGGCAAAAACGGAATAGCCGCCGTGCTGTTTGGCAATATTGTTGATCAGCTCCATGATGACCACGGTTTTTCCGACACCGGCCCCGCCGAACGCGCCGACTTTTCCGCCTTTCAAAAAAGGACAGATCAGATCGATAACTTTGATGCCCGTCGTCAGCACTTCCGGCTTTATAGCCTGTTCGGTCAGCGCCGGTGGACGGCGGTGTATCGGCAGCCTTTTCTCGCTCTTCACTTCGCCGCGTCCGTCAATCGGATCGCCGATGACATTCATCATGCGGCCCATCACGCCCTGCCCGACGGGAACCGTGATCGGCGCACCGGTAGTTTCAACCAACATACCGCGCCGAAGGCCTTCGGCTGCACCCATCGCGATGGTGCGCACCCAATGCCCTCCAACATGCTGCTGGACTTCGAGCACTAGTTTACGCGATCTTTCGTCGCCTTCGCCCAGCTCAACCGTCAGCGCTTCATAAATTCCGGGAAGATCCTCGGCGCATGCAAACCCAACATCTACCACCGGCCCGATCACCTGTACAATTTTCCCCTGCTTCATTATCCCGCCTCATTTCCCTGCCATTGCTGTGTTTAAATCATCCTCCCGCCGCGGAAGCGCTGCCGATTTCGAGCAGCTCCTTCGTGATGGAAGCCTGCCGCAGATTATTATGAACCAGTTGCAGCCTGCTATTGATGTCCCGCGCATTATCCGTCGCCTGCTTCATCGACACCATGCGTGCGCTGTGTTCGCTGGCGCGCACCTCGCGCATAATCTGTAGCAGCTCATAGTCCAGACTGCGGAGCAGGAGCGATTCGTAAACGGAATGGACATCCGGCTCGAACTCAAATTCACCGATCCCTTTGACGCTGTTGTGCGACGCTTCCACCTTGGTGCGCTTGAGCGCTTCGGGCATCTGATCGAAAAATTCCTGCTGCTGTCCTGCTGGCAGGAAACGCCACGTCAGCGGAATCTGCTTAAAAGTCGACACATAGTCGCTAAAAACAATATCGGCGCTATCAATTTCATCATCCAGGAAAAGCTGCGCCACAAACCGGCAGACCATACGGGCTTCGGAAAGCTTTGGCTGGTCGCTGTAATCGAAATCGACAATCAGGAAACGACCCGATTTCTGCACAAACTGCGCGGCCTTGGCACCCACGGTTACAAACAATATGGAGTCTCGGTCATATTTGGTCACTTCGCGGAAAATATTG
>DIZZ01000027.1:5847-9527 GCA_002428045.1 Verrucomicrobia bacterium UBA6015 | reverse complement strand
CGTTAAGTCAGGTGCCATTGGGATGAGGTTGCCCGGGTAGATGCGGTAAATGACCTGTGCCTCGCGAAATGCCCCGCTTCCGTTGGCGACGGAGTAGGTGATGCGGTCCTCACCCCAATGACCGACCTTGGGCGTGTACGCGATGGTCTGATCCGGATTGAGCAGCGCCGCGCCACCCGTGCCGGATCCTCCATGGCCGAGCGCGCGGATGCCGCTGATCGACAGGGTCCGATTTCCAGGGTCGGTGTCGTTCAGAAGAGGAGCGAATGTGGAGACCCCTCCCATGGGGACATAGGCAACATCGTCCACAGGTGCTGGCGGCGCTGGGCTGGCAGCACCTGGCGCGTTCGCGAGGAAGCGGAAGGAATCAAGGCGGATCACAGTGCTCTCGGGGCGGGCTCCCTGGATCACCAGTACGACATCGTTGACGCCCGTCAGCGTTTGCGCCAGGTTGACGGACACCGTGCGATAGCTGGTGCTGACATAGGTCAACGGCAGCACTCCGACCAACGGGCCGCCGACGCCACCCGTACGGATCTCGATGCTGCCCGTTCCACCCGCCAGGTTCAATTCATTCCGCAGCGTGAACTCGATACCGTTCACGCCCATCGATCCAAAGTCCAGACGGCGGTAGGCGAGGTAGGATCGGCCCTTGAGATTCCCGACCACACGACGACCGACGTCGTCCGCCTGGATGCCAATCGCCGAACCGGCGTAGCCTTCCGCCTGGATCACGGTGTTGACCGCAGGAATCGTCGGCCAGATGGTGGTCACTGGGGCATTGGGACCCGGCCTGGAAACGCCGCGCGTCGGTCTTACATGCGGTGTCCCACTGGCATCGAACCACATCGGATCGAGAGCGATTTGGCGATCCCACTGCGTGTTGTCGGTCGAAATCTTCTGCTGGTAGTAGAGCCACCAGGTTCCGTTGCCATCTTGGATGACGCACGGATGTCCGGTTCCGTAGATGCCTTCCACATCGGAACGACGCAGAATCGATGCCTCGTTGTCCCAGGTGGCCATCTTCCAGGGGCCCTTCGATGACGGCGCGGTGGCATATCCGAGACGGTATGCCGTCTGGGATGCTCCGTTGAGGGAGAAGAACCAATAATATGTGTCACCACGCTTCAGCACCGTCGGCCCTTCCCAAACATCACCCCACCAACCGTCCATGAAATGCGGATAGACGGTCTGCGCTGACTGCGCAGGGGAACTCAGTTGGTTGATCGCGTGCCGGTACTGCCACCCCCCGTTGAACAGATAGGACTTCCCATCAGCCGGGTCGGTGAACTGCCAAGGATCGAATCCCTGATTGGCAAGGTCATACCCCAGCATCGTCATCGCGGAACCGATGCTGGTCGGGCTGGTGCTCTCCCGCACACTCATATTTCCCATCAGGATCCATTTGCCGCTCGCCTGATCAAAGTACACATGCGGTGCGGCCTTGATGGCCATGGCGGAGGCATTCGACCAGTTGACCAGGTCCGTCGAACGCATCCGCGTGCTATCCGAGCCCTCCGTGAAATACATGTAGGTGTAGCCATCACGGCCATCCACCACGTACGGATCGGCTCCCCAGGGGGCCGTGATGATCGGGTTCGTGTAGCTGGCGGCTGCCGGGCTCCATTTGGCGTACAATGTCGCCGAGACGTCTGCCGTGTACCATGAGCCGCCGGCGTAGTAGGCGCCAGTCCCATTGGGGGACGTGTTCCACCCGGCAAAAGCGTAACCCGTCCTGACCAGGTTGCCGGTATTCGTCGCCAGGATCAGAGCCGCGCCCTGGGTCTTGGTCTGGCTCGCCGGCACCGTGCCGCTGGTTGCGCCGTTGGCGTTGTAGCTGACATAGGAATCAGCGGCCTCGACGACGACTGGCAGCAGCAGGCACAATCCGGCGATCAGCCAGGCCACGACTCCCTTGGCCAGGAATCCGCAGAACGAGATCGCCGGGGATGTGGACATGCATGCCTCCTCGGACGCTCAGTCCGTTCGCAGGCCTCATCCTACCGCCATCCACGCAGCCCCCCCGGAGGCAATCAGAAACAGCACTGCCGCCTAAAGTGATACACCACCGCAAAGCTGCAATTGGCAATCACTTATACGCGATCAGCCAAAGACGGACGGCACCACGCGCCATCTGCTATCAGCGTTCAGAACCGGTGCACTGGCAGATAGCCGCTGCGCCAGCACGCCGGCGGCGGCTGGCCGGCGCACCAGCCCTGGGCCTTGGCGATCACCTCGCGCACCAGCCCCCGCACATCCAGTGCGGTGCACCACGCTCCCTGACAATAGACCCGCAGTTCCCCGGTCTGGAAGTAGGTGACGATGCGCACATCCTCAGGCACCCGTCGCCCCTGCCGCGCCAGCACCAACGCCACATAGGGCACTTGATCGGGATGCTCGCAGACAACCGCATCGCACTGCGGGTGGGCGGCCAGCGCTGCCGCAAGGGAGCCCAGAGCATCGGCCATGGTGTAGCGGGCGTCTCCCCCGCCGGAGAAGCCGAGGGCGGGGACCAGGCTGCGCAAGGCCGACAGTCGCTCGGCAGTGTACCAGGTCTCCGACGCCCAGGTCATGACCGGATAACGACGGCCCTCGCCACGCACTGCTTCGAGCAAGATGCGCATGCCGCCCGCCTCGTCGTAGAGCACGCGCGGACCGGGGATGCCCTGGGCATTGACCTGTAGCACCTGATGCCCACGCATCTGCAGCAGCTCCAATTCCGCAGCAAGATTTCCAATGACCGTGGGGAACACCAGCACGACCCGATCGCTCCGCTGGCGCAGGGCGGACAGCGGCGACTGATTGCCCTGACGAACGACATGCACGGCCAGTTCAACGCACTCCTCATCGCAGGCCTCGACCAACGCGTTGAACAGTCCTGGGGTCATCATCGTCAGGTTGTTTTCGACCAGCACCCGGATCTCGGACAGCATCCCGGCGGATCGGGTGAACTGATACCCCAGCCGTCGTGCCAGGTCCAGCACCTGGCGCTCGGTGTCGGCTGAGAAGCGCACCGTGCTGGCCGGGCCGTTGCCGCAACCCAGCACCGCCGAGACCAGCTGCCGCGATATCCCCAACTCGTCGGCGATGCGCCGCTGCGAGACACGCTCGGCACGCAGGATGCTTCTCGTCCGCTCGGAGTCGCCCATGCCGTAGCTGTAGCCGCCTGGACGACGCCTGGCAAGATCCGTCTACGAGCGAGGCCCCGATCCCAGCACGAGGGCGGCCCTCGGCATCGGCGCGCTGGATGGCGTGACCGTCCGCCTGCACCGCGACCGCATCGGCGCGCTGGAACCGCCCGCCGACCTGCCGCCCGGCGGATGCCGCAAACTGACAGAGGGGGAATTGGAGCTCATTGCCCCTAGGGGTTAGGGGTTAGGGGTTAGGGGTTAGGGCCACACAAGGCACACTGCGCCTGCCCCCTAAACCCTGGGGCAATGGCGGTGCGTTTCCCTAACCCCTAACCCCTGGGGCAATGACGCGGCCTAACCCCTGGGGCAATGACGGCTTCACCCGTCCGACGACGGCTCCCGCCCATCGTACTTGCCGGGCGCGAAGTCACGCAGCCGGTGCGTGCGCAGGGCCTGCATCTCGACGTCCTCGGCGGCGTACTGCACGAAGGGCCAGATCGCGATCGAACCGCGCGTGTCGAAGCGGCCGACCACTTCCAGATAGCGCGG
>DIZZ01000027.1:0-5782 GCA_002428045.1 Verrucomicrobia bacterium UBA6015 | reverse complement strand
TCCTTCAGCGACTTGCTTTCGACCAGGGTCGCGTCGGGGATGTAGTTGATCGTCACCGACGCCCAGTCGGGCTGGCCGGTCACCGGGCACAGGCTGGTGAAGCGCAGGCAGCGCAGGCACACCCACAGTCCGGGCTGGGCGAAGCCGCGCCCGACCGGTAGCGGCACCGCCTCCAAAAGGCGCGGGGTGTAGGTGAAGGGCTGGGCGCGCCGGCGGCCAAGCGTGGCGTGAGGCAGGGCGCGGCCGCGGCGGAGCTGGTCCTTGGGCATCCCTGCATCCCACCGCGAAGTCGGCGCCCGGCAAGCCCGGCCGTGTTGCCCCGCCGTTCCGGCCGCTAGCCTCCCCCGACCATGGCCCTGCACCAGATCCACTTCCACTCCCCGCCGATCGGCATGCAGGCGACGATGTGGGTGGTGGTACCGCAGGGCGCCAAGGGTCCGCTACCGGTCGTCCACCAACTGCACGGCCACAGCGACGACCACACCATCTGGCTGCGCCGCACGACCATCGAGTGCCACGCCGAGCGCATCGGCGCGATCGTCGCCATGCACTTCGGCGAGCGGTCGTTCTACCACGACGACAAGCCCGGCCACCGCCTGTGGGAGCAGCACATCCTGCAGTCGGTCGCCCTGGTCGATGCCACTTTCCGCACCCGCGCCAACCGCCGCGGCCGCGCCATCGGTGGCCTGAGCATGGGCGGCTACGGCGCGCTGAAGCTGGCCCTGGCCCACCCACACCTGTTCGGCAACGCGGTTTCGCACAGCGGAGCCCTCGATGCGGTTGGACTGATGGCCATGCGCAAGCCCGGCGACCATCTCGGCGACGACATGCGCCGGGTCTTCGGCGCGCGCGTGCCGGCCTCGGCCGACCTGTTCAAGCTGGCGTTGAAGGCCGACCCCCTGCCACGCCTGCACATCGACTGCGGCACCGAGGACTTCCTGCTGCCCGGCAACCGCAAGCTGCACGCCTTCCTCACCCGGCGTGGCATCGCCCACACCTACACCGAGCATCCCGGCGCCCACAACTGGGACTACTGGCAGGCCCGCCTGCCAGCCACCTTCGACACCCACGCCGCGTTCTTCGCCGGACGAAAAGCCTGAACTCACACGGAGGAACGGAGGAAACAGAGGCGCCACAAACCCACGCCCCCCTATCGCTTCGCCTCCGTTGCCTCCGTTCCTCCCTGTGAATCCCATTTCGTCCCCAGGACCGACCACCATGACCGAACCCGCCCCCTCCCCCGTCTCCTCGAACTGCCTTGCCGGCCGCACCGTGCTGGTGACTGGCGCCGCCTCCGGCCTCGGCCTGGGCATCGCCCGCGGCCTCAAGCAGGCTGGGGCCAACATCATCCTCGCCGACATCGACGAGCCGGGCCTGACCGCCGTCGCGCCCGAGTTCGGCGCCCAGGGCCTGCCGGTGAAGACCAACGTCACCGACGAGGCGAGCGTGCAGGCCGCCTTCGCCGCCGGCGTGGCGCGCTTCGGCCGCCTCGACGGCCTGGTGTGCGCGGCCGGCGTCGCGCCCGCCTTCCCCCTGGAAGACACTCCGCTCGACAAGTGGCGCTTCGCGTTGGAGATCAACCTCACCGGCTACTTCCTGTGCGGCCGCGAGGCGACGCGCCTGTTCAAGAAGCAGGGCGGCGGCGGCGCGATGGTGCTGCTCTCCAGCAAGAGCGGCCTCGAGCCGTCGAAGAACAACAGCGCCTACAACGCGACCAAGGCCGGCGAGCTGCACCTGGCGCGCGGCTGGGCGCTGGAGCTCGGCCCGGCCGGCATCCGCGTCAACTGCATCGCCCCCGGCAACGTCTTCGAAGGCTCGAAGATCTGGAATCCGACCTACATTGCCGAAGCGGCGAAGAAGAAGGGCATCAAGCCGGAAGAGGTGATCCCCTACTACATCGGCCTGACCGCCCTGAAGCGCGACATCAAGCCGCAGGACATCGCCAACGCCGCGGTATTCCTGCTCTCCGACGCCGCCCGCTGCATGACCGGCCAGGTGCTGGTCGTTGACGGTGGGCAGGTGTACACGAGATAGCTGCAAGCCTTCTCGAGCGGGCGGGGGCGCCCGCGCTCCGTCCTTGAAGGGACCACCGCCCATCCTGTCCCGACAGCCTGGGCATCGGATGGCCACACTCCACCATCAGTTGTGCTATTTCCCGGCCTCCAGCCGGGCATTCTGAACCGCGTCGATGCTGCGCATCATCCACTCCAACAGCAAGGCTGGCGTTTCTGCGCACACACGATCGGGCGACAGCCCCGACAGTTGGACATTCAACTTCTCGACAGCATTGGAGACGATGCCCTCTAACGCAGGTTGCGGCAGGGGGGCCAGAGAGAACTCTCCGGTGCGCCCTTTCGATTCGATGTAGGAAAACGCCGTACTGAAGGCGTTGCGCATATGATACGTCGAACTTATGTTGATCGAGCGATGTTCGACACGATCCGCGAGCAGACCCGCATAGAGCCGGTAGTCATGATGTGGCGGGTTGGCCGGGGCGAAGGTGTTCATCCACAGCGGAAAGATCTTGCCGATAAACCCTGGCTCGACCCACTCCCGGGAAATATCCAACCGCAGTTGCCCAGCAGCGGAGGCGCCTTGTCCCGACGCACAGCAGGGGCACCCGCGGTAAACGGCCTCCGAGAACACCCTCTTCCATTCCACTAATACTCGCCGCTTATCTGCGGCAATCGAACCGAAAATCTCGGCAACGGCCATATAATGGGCATTCCATGCCGCCGGATCTGCTTTGATCGAGGCTCCAATCTGCGGTGCTGCAGTCGCCATGCGTCGCAGCGAGGACAGAACCGTGCCATCCAATGCAGGGTCGGCCGGGCTGGTGGTCCCCCATGGGACATTATAGTGTAGCCATTCCTGCAACTGGAACTCAACCGTCTTCTGATCAAGCGCCGGAAGCGTATGCCGGTGAAGCACCTCCCCCAATTCGACTATTGGAGCCACAAGGACCTGCACCTTGGCGGCTCGCGCTGCCAGATGCGGAACCCCCATAGCCGCCGCGACGAGGCCCGCATGATTGAGCTCGGATTGCTCTGCCGCACCCGCACCAACGACCAGCAACAGTCCGAGAATGATCCTCGGACTAACTAGGCGCGCTATCGCGAAATTCGACCTCACGGGCAAGACGCCCGGTCTGGCGTGAAGGTGATCTTGGCGTCAGTCCCCAGGGCCCTAATCCGAGCCGTGGCCCTGGCTCGAGCATCAGGACCCGACATGGAAATCATGGCTACTGCGACCATGCTTCCCGACTCTGTCGCTCGGAGATCCGTCCCGGGCGCATGGCTTCCATCCTTCGAAACCGGCGCCGTCCCGGATATGGGCAACTCTCCCGTGTTTTGTGGAAGGATGTATTCCGCACTGCTATCAAGACTTATCGAAACCCCTGGCGTTTTTCCGTCAAGCCCAACAGAGCCTCCTTGGCCGTATGTTACGCTTAACGTTCCAGATCGCGCCTCTGCAATCTGCGTTGAGGCATTCGTGCCATCGATTGTTCCCGTCGCCTCGGCGCGCGCAAATGCATACTGATACTCGCCCCCAAAAAATGGCTTTTTCGGCGCATCGGCCTCCGCCTTGGTGTGCCCAGAGAATGTCACCGTGCCGCTCATCACATACGTCGCGTGACATACATCAGATGATGTGCCCGTGTATTTTATGCCAAACTCGATGGCCTTCGAATCTGTCGGCTTATCCGATGACGAGTAGGGATAATTGCTCTTCGTCGCTTCTGCCGTCTCATAAAGCGTCACCGGCCACCCGCTGCCGCGATTATACTTCCTGATTTCAAGGCTAGAACTATCCGAACCTGTTTTCGACTCGGTTTTGCTCTCGCCCTTGCTGTTCGTCCAGGTGAAGTCCCATGTCGCAGAGACACTGATGGCGCGGACACCGCCTACGGGATTGCGCGAAACCTGGATCACCGTTGCCGATGCCGTCGTGGCCACCACCGTGTATCCAGGCTTTGATCCCGTCCAATTGAAGTTGGACGCCGTGCCGGACTGCGTTGCCGATGGAATCCAGCGGACCTGCAGTTCTGCCACGGCGTTGTCCTTCTCGCATGGCGGCGTCGTATGCAAGTAGGGGTCGATCTTGATCGATCCGCCGGCCCACATCGGGCACCCGATGCCCAGCAATAGAACGACTGGCGTGATGGGGTGAAGGACTCGCGGGGTGGCCATGGTTTTCTCGCTGAATCGGACGCCCAAGGGCATCCTAGTGATCATGATCATGATGAGCGGGTGACTTCTCTGATGGTGTGCTCGATAGATTCTTCTTCAGCAACGCCTCGAATGAGGCGGTGGCATCGGCAAGCATCCGACGATCGTTGTCGAGATTTCGCGTGGGAGCAAACATGGAGAAGTCGCCAATGATCAAACGGTCAGCAGCAAATGCCTGGGCCACCGCGCGGGCCTCGTCCGGATTTTTGGCGTGATGTGCATTCCAGGCGATCTCCTTGAACAGGATCAGGAGCCCGGTCTTCGTTTCGCTGCGAATCCATTCCTCTTTATGAAGTCGCAGTTGCCGATCCATATTCATCGCCAATACACGCGCCTTCTCGAAGGCGCGAGGGACCCCCCAATAACCCAAGGCGGACCACATGCGGCCATAGTTCCGCATGATCTGCAAACGATCATGGTGTTCATAACGCTGGCGCGACAGGATGTCCTCGCAGACTGATGCGATCTTCGGGTATGACTCCGGGCCGACCTGGGCAAGCCGGTGCAGCACAAGGCTGTAATCGACCATGTAGCGATGGCCCCAGGTCGCCAAGAACTGCTCGTAGGAGTCTGGATCATGGGCGATCACCTGCGCTGCGACCAGCATGCCATCCTTGACCTCGACGAGATACGCGCGCACTGCAGCGTCCGGAATCTCTTCCTCGGTGATGTCGATATCGTAGCCGTAGATGCCTGATTCCATCGCGTTGAAGTAATCATGATACAGACCCTTGCCCTTCGACTGGCTCAAGAGACCGTCCTTCTGCATCCAGACCCAGAGCGGCATCGAGCGCACCCCATACAGGCGATATGCCTGGATGCAGGTCCATACGAGTTCGGGTCCGCGCACCACATGCCCCGACCAGTTCCGGTCCTCGACCAGATACAGCATGAGATCGACGGTGAACCCGTGCGCAGAGCCAAAGATCCAGTAGGTAGACTGGGCTAAACGCACAAGCTCATCTGTCGTCTTGGCCTTGATGCGATCGAGCCTCAATCTACCAGCCAGCAAACCCCAGTCTTCAACAAAGGTCGCGATCTGCACCCGGCGCTCGTCTTTGACTCCTGACCAAATCGGCTGACCGGAGGCATCCTTCCCCGACGCCCACGCGCGCAATTTGACTAGGACAGGCATTCCGGCCGGGTTGCGTTGCGCCATCGACGCTTCTGTCGCCTTGTCCATCAATCCGGACAGAAGCGGCCCGACGTCAGGGGAAGCCGACAAGGCAGGCGCCTCGGGTCGCAGCAGCGCCACTGCCGCCGTGCTGCGGCCAGCCTGGGCATAGACGGCGATCAGCAGAGCGATGCGATCTTCTCGGCGACTGGGCGGCGAGAGGAACACGGCGATCTCAGCGAGAGGAACGGCCCAATCCGTCTTGTAACCCATGGCCCAGCGGGCGGCCGTCGCGAACTCCTCTGGCCAGCGCTGGGGATCGATCTCCGACAGGGTGCCACGCAGGGCCCGGGTCAGCCGCGCCGGATCGCAACGCCACCGGCGATCAAGGGCATAGTCGCCATTGATCAGGCTGATGCCCGGCCCCTCGCCCTGATAG
>DIZZ01000118.1 GCA_002428045.1 Verrucomicrobia bacterium UBA6015 | reverse complement strand
TTTGCCGCGACCATGGCCCTCAGAACCCATGAAAAGGGGCTGGAACTGGCCTGTGCCGCTGATCCCGATGTGCCCACCCGGCTTGCTGGGGATCCGGGGCGTCTGCGCCAGATCCTCACCAATCTGGCCGGTAATGCGGTGAAGTTTACCGAGAAGGGTGAAGTCGCGGTGCGGGTCACGAGGGTCACGCAGAAGACCGAGGACGGGAAAACTGAAACCTTGCGATTCTCGGTGCGAGACACCGGGATTGGCATCCCCGCAGAGAAGATCGGTGTGCTTTTCACGCAGTTCACACAGGTGGATGCATCGACTACTCGCAAGTACGGGGGCACCGGGCTGGGACTGGCTATCTCGAAACAACTGGCTGGGATGATGGGCGGTGATATTGGTGTTGAGAGCAGTGAAGGACAGGGCTCAGAGTTCTGGTTTACGGCGCAATTCGGTCTCCAGNNCGGATGCGGTCCACGAAGCGCCGCCGCCACCTGCTGATCTGGCGGGGGTTCGTGTGCTGATTATTGATGACAATGCCACGAACCGCGAAATCCTGATGGTTCGTCTATCGTCCTGGGGGATGCGACCCGACGCAGCAGCTGACGGACCGTCCGGCCTCCAGGCCCTTTATCATGCTATTGCTAAGGAGGATCCGTACCGGTTGGCGGTTGTAGATATGCAGATGCCAGGCATGGATGGGGAGGCCGTGGGGCGCGCCGTGCGGGCGGTTGAAAAGCTTGCTGATACGCGATTGATCATGTTGACGTCGCTGGGTATGCCGGGCGATGCCGTTTATTTTAAAAATCTAGGCTTCGCAGGGTATCTCACCAAGCCCGTGCGGCATGAGGATCTCAAGGGGATGTTCTCAAACGTTTTGAGCGGTGGCGTGGGTGATTTGTTCGGGGTGGATGGGCCGCATGGAATGACGAAAGATCGTCTGCCTGACTACACGGATTGCAAGGTGCGCATCCTGCTGGCTGAGGACAACATCACCAACCAGCAGGTGGCGCTCGGCATTCTCAAGAAGCTGGGCCTTTCCGCCGACGCCGTGGCCAATGGATATGAAGCCATCGAAGCGCTCAAGGCACTACCCTACGATCTGGTGCTAATGGATGNNCAGATGCCCGAGATGGATGGGCTGGAGGCAACGCGGCGGATCAGGCTTCATTCCCCAGACCGACTACCGATTATCGCCATGACGGCGCATGCCATGCAGGGGGACCGCAAAAAGTGCATCGATGCAGGGATGGACGATTATGTGACCAAGCCCATTTCGACGTCTGCGCTGTTGGGGGTGCTTGAGCGCTGGCTACCGGGGAAAAAGACAGCAGACCGCCGAGCGTCAGATAAGAAGTCTGCCGACGGTGGTTTGCAGTCAGCCGTCTCTCGCCGGGCTTCCGCCGTTCCAGTGGTTTGGGATCGGGCTGGTTTTCTCGGGCGTGTGATGGGTGATGTTGCCGTTGTTCAGGTGATCATGGATGGTTTTTTAAAGGATTTGCCCTTGCAATGCGATGCCCTTCGTAAGTTCTTGGCCTGTGGTGATGTTTCCGGGGTTGAGCGCCAAGTCCACACCATCAAGGGGGCTTCCTCCAATGTCGGGGCAGAGGTTATGTGTGCGATCGCCGTTGATATGGAAAAGGCCGCAAGCGCTGGCGATCTCGGTCGGGTTGATGCGCGCATGGCGGAGTTGGACAATGCGTTATCGAATCTCCAACGTGATCTGGCCGGATGGCATGCGCCAAGTTAGCGAGGCAAACCCCAAGGGCGTGAGGCATGAATATGGCGAATGAATAAGGCGATGCCATTCGTGGTTATTATAATGTAGCGTTTCAGGGCGGCTGGGATGCGCTGCGTGCAGTACGCTGAGCGGCATGCACTAACATTAAACGGTTGCGTGATGAGAACCTGGAGGCATTCTCCGCCTCGGTGTAAAGTGTCGCTTTCCCGAAAGCCCTACGATAAAGCTTGCCCCGCCATGCCATCGTGGTATTCTCGTGGCATTTAAGGTAAAATGCTTGGTGTTGGGGAAGCGATGCGAAAACAGCTAAGTACATCAATCTGTACATTTCGAACGATTATTCGCGAGAATTGTATGTATGTTGACAAGACGCGGGAGATCTATCGCATGATCTCCAAGCCGGAGGGCCAGTTCTTCCTGTCACGTCCGCGTCGGTTCGGCAAGTCCTTGACGCTGTCCACGCTGGAATCGGTTTTCAAGGGTGAGAAGGAACTGTTTAAGGGACTGTATATCTACGATCAGCCCTATGACTGGAAGCCGTATCCCATCATCCGGCTGGCGATGAATAAGCTGAGTGCGGCCACCTGTGCGGAGTTCGAGGAGAACCTCGCGTCGGAGCTGGATTGGCTTGGCAGTCAACAGGGAATTTCACTCTCCGCTAGCCGTCCGGTGGCAAAGTTCAGGGAAATGATCCAGCAGATAAGTGCCGGTGGCGATAAGGTCGTCATCCTGGTCGATGAGTACGACAAGCTGATACTGGACAATATCCTTGATCGCGAAGAGGTTCTCAAGATCCGCACCCTGCTCAAGCAGTTCTATGGCCTGATCAAGGCCATGGAGGAGCATATCCGGTTCTCGTTCATCACGGGGGTGAGCAAGTTCACGCAGGTGTCGATCTTCTCGGACCTGAACAACCTCGACGACATGACCATGATGCCGGAGTATGCGACGATCTGCGGGTTTACCCAGGAAGAATGCGAGCATTATTTTGCCGAATGGATCGACGAGAACGCAGTCAAGCTGGGGCTGAGTCGTCTTGCCTATCTAGAGAAGCTGCGCCGAACCTACAACGGTCTGCGGTTCAGCAAATTGCCGACTACCGTTTACAATCCCGTATCTTTCACCAAGGCCATGGATCAGGGAGGGTTCGATCACTACTGGTTCGAGACCGGGACGCCGACCTTCCTGTTGCGGATGTTGCGCGACGGGGATTACAACATCGTGGAATTTGATGACTTGCGGCTATCTTCCGATTCCTTTTCAAGTTATGAGATTGATCATTTGCGAGTGGAGCCCTTGCTTTTCCAGACCGGCTATCTGACCATTATTGACTATGACGCGGCGACTCAGTTGTTTACACTGGGCTATCCAAACGAGGAGGTGCGGACCGCCTTTGTGAAGAAACTGGCTGATTATTTTACACCCGTACCGGAGCCGCGTGTTCCTGATTTAGTGGAGCACTTACGCCAAGCACTGATCGATCACGATCTGGATGGTGTTTTCGAAATACTGACAACCTTCTATGCGCGGGTGGACTACAGCATCAAGCTCAAGCACGAGAAATACTACCAGACGATCTTTTACATCCTGTTCACGTTGCTCGGGTACCGCATTCGGGTGGAGGAGAACACCAGCAAGGGGCGTATGGATGCGGTAGTCGAGACCGAAAGCTGGATTTACATTTTCGAGTTCAAGTTGAACATGACGGCACAGGATGCGCTGGCACAGATCCATAAGAAGGCATATTTCGAGAAGTACCGGATGGACGAGCGGGATCTGACCCTGGTGGGTGTTTCCTTCAATGCGGAATCCGGCGAGATCGGCGATTGGGAGGTGGAAGCGTATGTGGGGAACCCCGAAGCAAGATGCTTCGGACACGATGGGGCGTAGCCGGAGCATCTTGCTCTGGAGGATGTGTGGATAAACCCGAAGCAAGATGCTTCGGAGACGAAACCGTGTGTGTCTAATCAAAAGGAGTCGGAATGTCGATGCTTTCATTGCCTCAGATTATTACGGTGGACGCAGAGAATTGCGTGAATTGTCATGCCTGCATCGCGGCGTGCCCGGTAAAGTTCTGTAACGATGGCAGTGGCGATCATGTCTCCATCAATACCGACCTGTGCATTGGTTGTGGCCGCTGTCTAACGGCCTGTACGCATGATGCCCGCTACGGGATGGATGATTTCGATGAATTCATGGATGCCGCCCATCGGGGTGAGCATGTGGTGGCGATTGTCGCGCCTGGCGTTGCCTCCAATTTCCCGCAGCAATATCTGCAGTTGAATGGGTGGTTGAAGTCGCTGGGTGTTCGTGCCTTTTTCGATGTCAGCTTCGGTGCCGAGCTAACCATCAAGAGCTATCTTGAGCATATCACCAAGAATAATCCGGCGTCCGTGATTGCCCAGCCTTGCCCGGCGATTGTCAATTTCATTGAAACGTATCATCCCGAGTTGCTGCCTTATCTGGCGCCGGCGGACAGCCCGATGCTGCATACGATCCGGATGGTGCGTGAGTTTTATCCGGCCCATAAAAAGGCCAAGTTTGCCATTATTTCGCCCTGCTGGGCAAAGAAACGTGAGTTTGTCGAGACAGGTGTAGGCGATTACAACGTCACCTTTGCGGCGATTGATTCCTATTTGAAGGAAAAGGGAATCAAGCTGTCATCATTCCCCCCGGTTGACTACGACAATCCCCCGGCCGAACGGGGGGTGCTGTTCTCGACACCCGGCGGGTTGTTGCGTACCGCGATGCGGTGGAATCCGGATGTCCTTTCAATTACCCGTAAGATCGAGGGGCAGGAGATCATCTACCCGTATCTGGAAGGCTTGCAACAGATGATTGCGTCTGGCAAGGCTCCCAAGCTGATCGACTGCCTGAATTGTGAAAGCGGGTGCAACGGGGGGACGGCGACCATGAACATCCATACGCAGCCCGACGAGATCGAATCGCGCATTGAAGCCCGTAACAAGGAGATGCAGGGCAAGTATCGCAAGCGTGGTTTCCGTGCGGAGGCTCGGACAAGGAAGTCGCTTCAATCCTTGGTCGAGAAATACTGGAAGCCAGGATTGTACAACCGGAGCTACGTCAACCGATCGTCGAACAATCAGGTGGTTGATCCGTCGGCACGCGAGCAGGCAGAAATTTACCGGAGCATGGGCAAGCAGGGCGAAGAGGACATCTATAATTGCAATGCCTGCGGGTACAAGACCTGTGAGGCCATGGCCAAAGCCATACATAACGGACTCAATAAGCCCGAGAACTGTCATCATTATCTGATTGCCCAGGTGGAGGATGAGCAGCTTGCGGCGGAAACGAAAGCGAACGAGGCACGGCAAGCCCAGGAGCAAACTCAGGCGTTGATGACGGAGTCCAGCCAGAACAATGCCCAGTTGATCAGCAGTACCAACAGCATCCGCGATCGGCTGGAGAAGTTGTTGCAAATGATTGCGGCTCAAAATGCGTCGTTTTCGGAATTGCACCAGTGCGTGGATCAGTCGTCAGGGGCGTTGAAACAGTTCCTGCCGATTGCCAAGTCCATCGAGGACATTGCCTTCCAGACCAATATCCTGGCCTTGAATGCCAGCGTGGAGGCCGCACGGGCCGGGCGCGTCGGGCGCGGCTTTGCGGTTGTTGCAGAAGAAGTGCGTACGCTTGCGGAACGGTCGCGCAAGGAGGTGGAGCGGTTCGCGCCCTATATGGCCAATATCCAGCAGAGCTTTGACCGGATTTCCCAAGATGTCGACAAGGCACTGTTGCAAAGCAAGCAGACGACGAGCTTAGCCAAGGAAATTGATTTGCATACGCAGCAGATCCTGCAAAAGAACGCAAGTTGATAACTTCACTGTTTTTTTGAGATCGCGTTTTTAGAAGGACCGATAAAGGTGTGGCGCGTCACGTTATTCCG
>DIZZ01000208.1:3876-6542 GCA_002428045.1 Verrucomicrobia bacterium UBA6015 | reverse complement strand
CTGCCGCAGATCATGCGAAAATCGGGGGTGAAATTCTTTTTCACACAGAAGCTGAACTGGGCCAAGGTCTTCTCGTACCCGTTCGACACGTTCAATTGGCGGGGGATCGACGGCAGCGAGGTACTGAGTCATTGCCCGCCATTCTGGCACTACTCATCGTCCGCCACCCCCAAGGCGTTCAAGACGCTGGAAGAACGTTTTTCCGAGAAACGGCATGAGACCGAGTGCGTGGTTCTCTTCGGCTGCGGCGATGGTGGCGGCGGAGCTGGCATGGAACACCTGGAGGCGCTTCGTCGCGAGAAGAACCTGGCGGGTATTCCGCCTGTCCGCCAGGAATTCGTGGTCGAATTCTTTCACCGCCAGGAGCAGCAGAAGGAGAACTATCACACCTGGACCGGACCGCTCGACCTGGACAAGCATACAGGATGCCTGACCTCACAGGCACGGACCAAACGCAACAATCGGAAGATCGAGATTGCGCTTTCACGTCTTGAGTTTCTCACCGTGCTTGCCGGATTGGAGTCAAATTACGAAACGCCAAGGAAGGCGTTGCTGCGCATCTGGAAACGCGTGCTCCTGCACCAGTTCCACGACATCCTGCCAGGCAGTTCGATCAGCCGGGTCTATACGGAGGCCGACACGGCATATGCCGAGGTGTTTCGCGAGGTCGAATCGCTCACCGATGCCGCCCTCGACGCTCTGGTCAAGGGGATTGGCACCAACGGCATGATGGCTCCCTCCATCGCGCTGAACACGCTTTCGTGGCCGCGTCTGGAGTGGGTGAAGACGGATACTGGCTGGCACCGCCTGTCTCTCCCGCCAGCGGGATATGCCGTCTTTGACGGGACACCGGAGGACGGACTGCTGGCGGTGGCCGAGGCCGAGCTTGTGGCTGGCGAGAACACCATCGAGAACGCCGTCGTTCGCGTGACATTCACTCCCGAGGGGCGCATCGCCTCCGTCTACGACAAGCAGAATGACATCGAGAGCGTCGACCCCGCGCAGCCAGCTAACGACCTGCTGATCTATGCGGATTCGGGCGATGCATGGGATTTCCCCACCGACTATCGACGATTTCCAACAAGCCGCTTCGCGCTGGAATCCTGCGAGATAAAGCGGGACGGACCGACCCTCCGCCGCCGGATGCACTACTCCTGGGGAAGGTCCTCGTTGATACAGGATGTCGAGCTTACGGCCGGGTCGCGCCGGGTAGACTTCGTAACGCACGTGGACTGGCAGGAGCGCGGCAGGATGCTGCGCACGGCGTTTCCCGTCAATGTGGTGATGGGCGATGCCCACGGTGAGATCCAGTTCGGCCATGTGCGCAGGGAGACGCACGCCAACCGTATCGAGAATTTTACCGATTTTGACGTCGCCGCCCAAAAGTGGATGGATATCTCCCGGCGCAACTATGGGGCGGCCGTCCTGAATGACTGTAAATATGGCTATCGTGTCCGTGAGAACGTGATCGATCTGTGCCTGCTGAGAAGCCCGTCAAACCCGGCACCCGATGCGGACGCCGGGCACCACGATTTCACCTATGCGTTCTTCCCGCATGCGGGCGATCACGTAACCGGCGGGGTGATTCGTGCTGGTTATGAACTCAATGTGCCTCCGTTTGTCAGGCCCCTGGCGCATGTGCCTGCACCACGCCCGGAAGAAGGCAGGTCGGTTGTGAGTATGGATACAGAAAATGTCATTCTTGAAACCGTCAAGTATGCCGAGGATTCCGACGCCGTCATCCTGCGGCTCTACGAAGCCCACGGCAAACGCACCCGCACCCGGCTCAGGACATCCGTGCCCATCAAGCAGGTGATGCGTACAAACCTGCTGGAGGAACCGGAACTCGAACTCCCCTGCACGCAAGACGAGATTCGGTTTGAAATCGGACCGTTTGAGATTATTACACTGGCCTTGACACGAAAAACGCAAATTGAGGAATAAAAATGAGTACACGAGAAAACAAGAATAGACTTCAGACGCTTCTGGATGGCGGCATTCCCGACGTCCCGCCGACCTGGGAACTGGTCTTCCAGATCGAGAAAGAGTTTTTCGGAATGCCACCTCGAAGCACGGTTCGGAATGCACCCTATGGTTCTGAAAGAGTGAAAATGCTTGCGCTGTGGCAGTATGACTTTGATATCTACGAGCGTTGTGTGGAAGCGCTGGGCTGGGCCGCCATCCCGGGTAGCTACAACCCCGAAGAGCTTGCGTTCCGGAAAAAGCAGATCGGTCAACCGCGCATTGGTGGTTGGATTCGAAGGCGCCGGGGTGTTCTGGATGCCCGAGGGAGACAAGATGATGGATTTTTCGGTGCGACTGTATGAGGATCCAGAATCCATCCAGGCCGAGGCGCGAGCGAAATGCGACAAGGCGAAGGAGACCTTCAGGCGCCTTGTGGATGCGGGGGCTGACGTTTTGTTGGGCACCTGGGATATGGGGTTCAATACGCAGCCTTTTGTCTCTCCTGAGATGTTCGAGGAGATCGTGGTACCCTATATGACCGAGCTCGTGGACTGCGCGCATGACCTGGGCCGAAAGCTTATCGTTCACAGCGATGGTCATCTCACCCCGATCCTTGATCAGATCCACAAAACCGGAATTGATGGCTATCAGTCGGTGGACCCCCAGGGTGGTATGGATATCAAGGCGGTGCGCGAGAAATA
>DIZZ01000208.1:0-3839 GCA_002428045.1 Verrucomicrobia bacterium UBA6015 | reverse complement strand
AGATCCGCGAGTCGGTCCGGTACTGCATGACCCATGGCGGCATCGGCAAACCCTACATTTTTTCCACATCCAACTGCATTTTCAACGGCATGCCGACGGACAGTTATCGCATCATGCTGGACGAATATCAGCGCTTGATCGTCAGAAAGTGATGCGCCACTATTGATTTCGACATACACTTACAAGGAGACAGTAATGCCAAGCAAGAAAGACACAGCCATTATTCGCGAACTGGCTGCGCAGGTGTCCGAGATTGCCGCGCTTCCGATTCAGGAAGAGAAGCGCCGCCTGTGGCGCAAGCTGAACGGGCTCA
Organism: Verrucomicrobia bacterium UBA6015; assembly: GCA_002428045.1. Classification (GTDB taxonomy): domain Bacteria; phylum Verrucomicrobiota; class Kiritimatiellia; order UBA8416; family UBA8416; genus UBA8416. The sequence goes on along the minus strand of DIZZ01000208.1, from coordinate 3,526 downwards.
AGCCGGAGCGGCCGATGGTGATGATCGACCAGGTCTGCTGGAACGAGATGAATATCGGCGATGTACTGACTCTCCAGTGCGAGGGCAGGGAATGCCGCAACTACGAACGACGGATGCGCATGGAACTCTTTCAGTGGAAGCACTTCCCGGTCGACATGGTTGTGGAACCGTTTATCACCGTGCCCAAGGCTGTCCACGATACCGGATTCGGGATCAGCGTGAAAGAGGATGTCGCGGTCACAGACGCGCACAACGATGTCAGGGGGCATCTGTATCACAACGAACTGGCGACGGATGATGATCTTGACAAGATCAAAATGCCGGTGATCACACATGATCATGCGGAAACGGAGCGGCGGATGGCTTTTGCAAACGAGCTGTTTGGCGACACGATTGAACTCAGTCCATGGTCTTTCGTGCCTTACGTCGGGATTTGGGATCCCATAACCACCTGGATGGGTGCCGAGGCTCTGCTTATGGCAATCATGGATCGTCCGGACTTCATGCACCGGGTTGCCGCCAAGCTCTCCAACGGGTACCTGAGCAAGCTGGATCAACTGGAGGAGCTCGGATTGCTCGGCGATCAGCAGAGCACCATTCATTGTACCGGGGCCTACACAGATGAACTACCGGCAGAAGGCCACAATCCGGAGAAGCCGAGGACGAAAGACCGTTGGATGTTCGGGTTGGCCCAGATTCTCGGTTCGGTATCGCCGGCGATGTACGATGAGTTTGAAATCACATACGCCAAACCAATATGCCAGCGTTTCGGGTTGGTTTACTACGGGTGCTGCGAACCGCTCCACGGTAAGATGGATCAAGTCCGCAAGCTCCCCAATGTGCGGAAAGTCTCCATGAGTCCATGGGCCGATCAGGAGATTGGCGCAGAGGAGATTGCCGGCGATTACGTCTTCTCGCGCAAGCCGAACCCGGCATTGCTGGCAGCCACGCACTTTGATGCGGAGGCAGTTCGCAAAGATCTGACGGAAACCCGGGATATCTGCGCGAAGCACGGGTGCCCGCTGGAGCTGATTCAGAAAGATATCAGCACCGTCTGTTACGAGCCTCAGCGCTTGATCGACTGGGCAAGGATTGCCATGGAGGTTGTTCAGAACTGATGAATATTGTGCCTGGAACGTCTTCGATTTCTTCAATGCCATGCCACGATTGCTACCAGGCGGAGCGCAGTCGACGTACCACAAACTTGCTCACTGTTATAGTTCCCGATTCTGAATAGCATCGTATGGTCGTGTCCTGTTCGATGGGCAGGAAGCACAAGCTCATGCACAGCTCGCCGCCCTGGGCATAGATTTCAATGGACGTGCGGTCCACGAGAATCCGTAAACTGACTTTCTGGTCATGCGCAGTCAGAGGGGACTCATTTCCGAGGCAGCGGATGTGGCCGTCAGCACAGGCAATATCTATCTCATGCAGGCGAATGCCAAATGCCGCATGCGGAGGCGCGTCAATCTCAGCCGTGATGTCGAACAGGTCGCCGCGCTGGTCAGGCAGGAACTCCTCGCCGGTCGACAGGACTCTATCAGTGATTAAATCGGAATTGACCGTGATGGTTTCGATTTCCACGTCTGGGCAGCGTAGAAATTGCTACCGAAGTCACCCCGCATGGGGCCCGCCTCAGGCGCGAAACGGATTCCGTCAAAGGAGCCTACCCTTGGGGTCGCGTTCGCTCTCGTCGAGTCCCTGGTTTGGGACCACCGGCCTGCCTCCGTCGTGAAGCGACCAGCTACGCCCTTTGTCGGTACTGAACGCCAGCGCCTGGCCGAACGGTTTCTTCGCGAATGTGAACGCTGCCACAAGAGGTGGCAGCCCCGGATGCCCGAATCCGCTAGTATTCTCTGGATCAACTACCGCAGACCCGGAAAAGATGGTTCCATCGTCATAGGGTTCAAGGGCCTTCGGCAGTTCACGCCAGTGAACCAAATCCGTGCTGACGGCATGCCCCCAAGTCATGTTGCCCCATTTCAAGCCAGCCGGATTGCGCTGAAAGAACAGGTGGTACTCTCCGTCGTGAAAGACGCAGCCGTTGGGATCGTTCAGCCAATTCTCCCTGGCACTGAAATGAAATTGAGGACGGTATCGTTCAGCGTAAGGTTTGCTGTCGCTCATATATTGCTTTCCGGATCGCTCCTGCTGCTTTATGACGCCGATCAGTTCCGGAAGAAAGTTCTGTATTTCTCCAGGGCAGAGGCAAGCGCGTCGATGTTTTCGAGCGGTACGCCGTCATCGACTTCCGCGACCAGAATGAGGCCGCCTTCGGGACTGCCGAGTTTCTCTACGGCTTCCCGAACATGCGGATCCATATCGGAAGGCCTGCAGAAAGGGAACATCTGGCGGTCGAGATCGAGCGCGACGCAAACCTTGCCCTTGCATACTCGTACGAGGTTGTCGAGTCCGTTGGCTCGGATCTGGGGGTTGATGATGTTGACGCCGCATTCGATAAGGTCAGGAATGATTTCATGGATGTGGCCATCTGTATGCATGTAGATATAATGCCCGGCGTCGTGCATAAGCTTGTATAACTTCTTGTAGCATGGCTTCAGGTACTTCCGCCATTTTTCGGGACTCATCGGGAGCGATGCCTGCATGCCCAGGTCGTCGCCGAAGTAGACGATGCGGTTCTTTTCCTCCTTGTTCTTTTCAAGCCAGAGTTTGACCTGCCTGATGTTGTACTCCAGGACCGTGTCAATCAGGAGCTGGAGTTCAGGAGGCTCCTCGGCGAAATCAATCATGACTTCCTCGAACCCACGGAGGTCGGCGAGGCGCAGGTACATGAAGCCATGGGGGAATCCTATGTCCTTTTCCGGCTGTTTGATGGCGCGGACGGATTCGCGGGTCGGGTAGGGGTGATGCTTCACGATGGCTTCGCGGCCGGTATGGATGTTTTCCCACACGCAGCCCCAGGCGTCCGTATGGCTGCCTTCGACATAGGTTCCCTTGATGGCGTCGTAGTCGCGCTGCGATTGATCCGTTCCGAAAAGCACAGGGTGCTTACTCGTGATGGCGGTGAGCTGTTCCCTGTACTGTTTCCAGGCGGAAGGAAGAATGCCCATGTTTATCGGAATGTATTCGGGACGCTGGAACAGCATGGCTTTGTAACGATCGTTCATTTTTTCCTCCAATGATGTTTAATCAATAACGAGTAGAGTATGGCAGATTCAATCAAGTATTGCTTTCAATGGCGTATTGCAGTACAAAATCGAATATGAAGAAAGCGGCACGTATTTCCGGGTTGTTCAGTGGCTGACGCTTATTGTGCAATGCGCGGCGGGGGAATCGGCAAGGCGCTAAACGGCCGACATAAGGAAAGCTATCGAATATATTGGGCAAAATCTTTTGCCTGTTCTTCAGAGTCCACCGTGTTCATGTATTTTCCATTTCCCCGGCGAGTCCATTCGTAGTAGGGGCCGTGGGCCGATTGCGGGTCCTTGGCGCAGCGGCAGTTGGGCCTGCTGCGGATTTTCAACCGCCTGCTGAGCGTACCCTGGGCCACCCGTCCCGATCCCCG
>DIZZ01000086.1:11414-25389 GCA_002428045.1 Verrucomicrobia bacterium UBA6015 | reverse complement strand
CCGCCGCCGTGCCTTGCGGCAGTTCAAAAACCGAGAAGTCGCGGAGTCCGAAGTCCAGCAACTGGCTCATGATCTCGAACACATATTGAGAACAGATAACCACCTGTTCGGAATGACGCTGCTGACCCAACGACGCCAGCGCGATGACGGGCAGACCCAGGAAATGGCCGCCCTGCTTCCTGGGATCGTTGTCGATGAAACCCGCGATGATGAACCGCTCGCGGAGGCGGTTGTAGGCCTCTTCGCCTTTGCGTGATGCGCCAAACAGCCATATCCGGTCCATGCCTACCCCTTCTTTACTCGAATTGGCGGGCAATCTGACCGATGATGGCCATCGTGCGTTTCAGTTCGGTGGTTGAGACGCCGTCGGTGCGCGGGAGGTAGATGACCTCGCAGAGCGCCTTGAGTTCGTCGAACTTGCCGGTCCAGTCGGCACCCATGACGAAGGTGCTGACGTTGAACCGGCGGATGTCCTCCGCCTTCTGCGCCCAGGTTTCCTCCGGAATAACCTCGTCCACGCATTTCAAGGCACCGACGATCGCCGCCCGGTCGGCATACGGGATGATGGTCTTCTTGCCCTTGCCCACATTAAACGCGTCGGACGAGACCGCGACGACTAGCCGGTCGCCAAACNNCAGCAGCCGCAAGTGCCCGACATGGAATAAATCAAACGTTCCGTAGGTAATCACTGTTTTCATGTTATGACTTAATGTTAGCAGGCTCGGTGCCACCGTCTCGATGCCTATTGATTTCAAAAGGGGTTTCATCATGGAGAAACCATACATCACGGATACGCCGAGAGCAAGAGACTTACCTATCGATCGTGCACATCGCCAAACACCGACCGGAGTCCGTTAACGTCCTAGGGCGCATGTCACCTTATGGCACGGGGGGTGATGTCGAAACCAAACACTAACAAATAGCGTTATCATTCTTCTCCGACTCCATCACACTGATAAGCCCAAGCAGGCCGCCCCAATGATAAAAGGCGTCGCTGTTCTGCTTTCCGCTGCCGCATCCCACACCGGTATCGCCACAATAGTTCTCATGTACATGCCGATGCTCACGCCACTCCTTCAACAGCAGCGCTTCGGACTTCTCCACCAGGGCCTTGCGCGCCTTTGGCAGGTCGTATTTGCACAGCCCAAGATAGACGAGGAAGTTCATGGGTGCCCAGATCCTGCCGCGCCAGTAGTCCTGGTCCGGATACATCGGGTCATTACGGGCGATCGACGGCAGGATCCATTCGCCCCAGAATTCCTTCTCATTGAAGAAGTGCTCATTGATCATCCGTTCCGCCTGAGCCTGTGTAGGAACCCCAGCAAGCAGCGGATAGAAATGCGTCGGTGAAAGCCGATGTTCAAACGCGCCATTATCCAGCCGCTTATTGAGGAAAAGGCCTGTCTCCTCGCACCAGAGTGTCTTGAGGCTGGCGGCGTATTTCCCCGCCCGCGCCTCCAACTCGCCGACAACCTCATCCCTGCCGATGCGCCTGGCCAGCTCGGCCAGCTCGCGGCAGTCCGCGATGTAGAAGGACATCAGGCCGACATCCGCCAGTTGCATCAGGTTCTTTTCCTTGTCGTAACCGACCTCCTTGTACATCGGCGAGTTATCGAGTCCTGATTCCAGCATGGATGCAAACTTGGAGTTTAGGACCACGGTCTCAAGAATATGACCGATCCTTGCCTCATACGGATTCGACCCCCAGCAGAGATAGCCGTCCTGATCCCGATACTGCGCATACCAACGGTTCCAGCCGAGAAGCAGATCGAACAGTGCCTCCGCCAGCACGGTTTCACCATGCATGTCGCAGAGCGCACGGACCGTCATGCTGCCAACCGGCGGCTGGGACCGGTCAAGGGTCTTGAGTCCGTTGGCGCGCGTCATCCCCGGGATCATGCCCTTGTCCGTTGCTAGCGTCGTGATCGCGATGGCATTGCTGTAAGCCAGTTCCTTGTTCTCGAGCCCGGCCATCCAGGCTGCAAAATAGGTATCCCAGTCAAATAGCACCCAGCCGCCGTTGTTACAGCTCCAGATACGGCTGACCGGCGAGATGACCATATCACGAAACGGATCATAGATCGTATCCCATGCCAGGCAGATCTGCATGGCGTCGTAAAGCTCCTGCTCCTTCGCGTCGCCCCTTTGCCGACTTTCCAGATAATCCGCCTTCTTCTTGTCAACGATTGCAGCGGCCTGACTTAACCGCGCCTCGTTTGTCGAGATACACACGGGCTGGTCGAGTTCGACCAGCAGGTATGGCCCGCTGATCTCCGTAACGGGTTCCTCGCGGTGTTTTCCCGACGCGAAAACCGCCACGCACTGACTATCGTTCTGGACGACCAGCTTACCGCCATCACGCCTTGCATACCCCGGACGGCCCCACAGCACCCCCGCCTCGATCGTCAGGCACGCCGTCTTGCGCTGGGCATTCAACGGCGTGATCACGGCATACCAGTCACCACCATCAACCGCCGTCTCAACGCGTACCCTCACGTCAAACCACTCAAGTTCCAACGAGGTAAAGGATCCGTCGTAGGCATGCGGTCCCGGCTGCACCCCCTCGACGCCCTTGGCTCCGTTGCCCCCCCTGCCAATCAACGCCTCCCGTAGACACAATCCTTCCATATAACTCTTAATGCCGAGTGATACCGCGAATCCTTCAGGCAGGTGCACATGCGACAACACACTCCGCACATTCCATGTATTCCATCCATGCTTCATTAACTAACTCCCAATGCCTTTAATGAACGATCTGGCGCCATCGCAACAACGCCACCGTTTTTTAATAGCCACACTAAATTTAGACAGTGCTGCGCTAACTATCATAAAAACTTGCCGTTTGGCAATGATTACTGTAGTAATACGGGTTGAAAATTGATTATTAATCTATATTTACGATTGGATTTGGCGTGATATCGACTTCTAAACTGACGAAACGTTTTGGTGCGGATATTCTCTTCGAGGATGTCAGTGTCCTGTTCACCCCCGGCAATTGCTACGGCCTGATCGGTGCCAACGGCTCCGGGAAATCTACCTTTGTCAAGATCCTGGCCGACCAGATGCCATCCACCCACGGCGAGGTGACCATCGGCAAGGGCTGCACCCTGGGCTATCTGCGCCAGGATCATGCCGAGTTCGATGATGTCGCCATCCTGGATACCGTCTACATGGGGAATCAAGACCTCTGGGCGCTGCACCAGGAGCGCGAGCTTCTTTATTCCAAGACCGACCTTACCGATGCCGAGAACGAACGCTGCGGCGAGGTCGAGGAAGCCTTTGGCGAAGCGGGTGGATACACCATGGAGGCGGATGCAGCCAAGCTGCTGAACGGGCTGGGGTTCACGGATGATGTATTCTCCAAGCAGATGCGCACCCTGCAGGGCGGCTTCAAGCTTCGTGTGCTGCTCGCCCAGGTGCTCTTTGCACACCCGGATGTGCTCCTGCTGGACGAACCCACCAACCACCTGGACATGGATTCCATCGAGTGGCTGGTCGATCTGCTGCGACGCTACGAAGGCACCGTGATCGTGATCTCGCACGACCGCTATTTTCTTAACCAAGTATGCACCCACATCGCCGATCTCGACTATCATGAGATCCGCATGTTCACGGGTAATTATGATGATTTCACCATCGCCAGCCTCGATGCCCGCGAGCAGCGTGAAAAAGCCAACAAGAAGATGGAAAAGCAGATCCACGACCTGAAAACCTTTATCAGCCGCTTCAGCGCGAATGCCTCCAAGGCCCGGCAGGCGACCTCGCGCCAGAAACTGCTCGGTAAGATCGAGGTCCAGGAAATCAAGCCCAGCTCCCGCGTCTCCCCCTTCCTGCGGTTTGCACCCAAACGCCGACTGGGCGACAAGGTGATCGAGGTCAGCAGCATTTCAAAAACCTACGATACAACGCTGTTCAAGGATTTTTCCTGCACCATCGGAAAGAAAGAACGGATCGCGATTATCGGCAAGAACGGGGTGGGCAAGACCACGCTGCTCAAGATCATCGCCGGACAGCTTGCGCCGGATACTGGCAGCGTGATCCTCGGCGATACAGTCGAGCTGAGTGTGTTCCCGCAGGATCCGGGAGAGGTTCTGCAGCCACCGGAAACCCAGGCCATGGACTGGCTGAAATGTTATTCGGAGGACAAGGAAATCAGCGAGACCGAGCTGCGCTCGTTCATGGGACGTATGCTGTTCAGCAAAGACGATGTATTCAAGCCCCTACAGGTGCTGAGCGGTGGCGAGAAGGCCCGCCTTATCCTAGCCAAGATGATGCTCGAAGGGGGTAATGTCGCCGTTCTTGATGAACCCACCAACCATTTGGATCTCGAATCGATCGAAGCGCTTAACTTCGCCCTTGACCAGTTCGAGAACACGATCGTGTTCGTGTCGCATGACCACCGACTGATCCGGTCCATCGCAACGCGCATTCTGGAGATCAAGGATGGCAAGATTATCGACCGGACGGTTGACGATATCAGCGCCTAGTCTCCCCACACACACCGCATCACGCATCACACGAAGGCATGGCATGAACGAGAACGATCCACGGATTGACTACGCCGGTGATCACAGCGCCGAGGACGTGCTGCGCTGGGCCATTGGGAAGTTCCACCCCTCGATCAAGGTCGCCTGCAGTTTCCAGAACTTGGTGCTGGTCCACATGGCCACACAGATCCGCCCGGACGTAACGATCTTCGCGATTGACACGGGCCGCCTGAACGAGGAGTCCTATCAATGTGCAGAGGACCTCTACCGGCTATTGGGGATTTCGATCGAGTGGTATTTCCCGCAACACGAACAGGTCCAGGCGCTGGAACGTGAAAAAGGCCTCTACTCCTTCCGGCGCAGTATCGCCAACCGCCAGGAGTGCTGCCATATCCGCAAGGTGGAACCGCTCAGGCGGGCACTGCAAGGGGCGCAGGCATGGATTACCGGCGTACGCAGCGATCAGGGAGATAGCCGGGCGGGAACGAGTAAGATCGAGGTCGATCACGTGCATGACGGCATCATCAAGATCAATCCGATCGCCGACTGGACCTGGGACCAGGTGCAGGATTACGTCAGGCAATACAACCTGCCGTACAACCGCCTTTTCGATGTCGGCTATCTCTCGATCGGCTGCGCCCCCTGCACCCGCCCGGTGCAAGCGGGTGAGGATTCCCGTGCCGGACGCTGGTGGTGGGAGCAGGGCGGACACAAGGAATGCGGACTTCACAACCGGAACTGGACGATTTAACGACGGGGGATCTTATGAGCATCTACGACAACAACGCCCTTTCCATTGGCAACACCCCGTTGGTGCGGCTGCACCGCATCCACAACGGTACGGCCGACCTCCTCGCCAAAGTCGAGGGCCGGAACCCGGCCTATTCCGTCAAGTGCCGGATCGGCGCTCACATGGTGCAGGACGCCGAGAACCGAGGCCTACTGCGTCCCGGCATGGAGATCATCGAGCCGACCAGCGGCAATACCGGCATCGCGCTGGCGTTTGTCGGAGCCTCCAAGGGCTATCACGTCACATTGATCATGCCCGCCACCATGAGCATCGAGCGTCGGAGAGTAATGAAGGCACTGGGTGCCGACATCATCCTGACCGAAGGCCCGAAGGGCATGCCCGGAGCCATCAAGAAAGCTGAACAGATGGCCGCAGCCAATGCTCATCGCTATTTCATGCCGCAGCAGTTCAAGAACCCGGCCAATCCTGAAATACATTACCTGACGACCGCCCCGGAAATCTGGCAGGATACCGCCGGTAAGGTCGACGTCTTGGTGGCTGGCGTGGGAACGGGCGGAACGATTACCGGCATCGCTCGCTATTTCAAGAACAAGCAGGGGCGTGCCGTTACCACGGTCGCCGTCGAGCCGGAAGACAGCCCGGTCATCACCCAGGCGATCGACGGCCAGCCGATCGAACCCGGCCCGCATGGCATCCAGGGAATTGGAGCCGGGTTCATCCCCGACATCCTGGACCTGGACCTGATTGACCGCGTCGAGCGGGTTTCAACGGAAGAGGCCATGCACTATGCCCGCCGCCTGGCGAGGGAAGAAGGATTGATATCGGGAATCTCGTGCGGGGCGGCAGCGGCGGCGGCCGTCCGGATCGCCAACGACCCGGCATTTACCGGCAGGACCATCGTCGTCATCCTTCCAGACTCCGGCGAACGGTACCTCTCCACCCCGCTTTTCGATGAATAAGAGAAAAGGCGACAAGGGAAGAGACGAGCACCGGCGTTATCTCTCCAGCGTTTTAAGATTGACAGCGGCAGCATTGGCGGGCAAAGTGCCTGCCCCGAGGCATCCAATGGCGGTTGTTGTTACGGAATGCAACAGGCGGAATGGCTTATAACAGTTTGATCCGGGGCTACCGGAAGGGGCAAGGCTGCAATGACAAAACATTTATTTGTGACGGGGGGCGTCGTATCCTCCCTCGGAAAAGGATTGACCGCCGCATCCGTCGCGCTGCTGCTTGAACGGCGGGGCTACCGCGTAAAACTGCAGAAGCTGGATCCCTACCTGAATGTGGATCCCGGGACCATGTCGCCCTACCAACACGGCGAAGTGTACGTGACCGTCGACGGTGCCGAAACCGACCTGGACCTGGGACACTACGAGCGTTTCACCGGGGTTGACTGCACCCAGGCCAGCAATTTCACCACGGGAAGGATCTACAGCTCGGTGATCTCGCGGGAGCGCGAAGGCGGTTATCTTGGAAAAACCGTGCAAGTCATTCCGCATATCACCGATGAGATCAAGAATGCCATCCGTGCGATGGATAGCGATGATGTGGACTTTGTGATCACGGAGATCGGCGGAACCGTTGGCGATATCGAATCCCTGCCTTTCCTTGAGGCGATCCGCCAGTTCCGGCAGGAGATCGGACGCCATAACGGGCTATTCCTGCATGTAACGCTCGTCCCCTACCTGAGCGCAGCGGGGGAAATGAAGACAAAACCTTCACAGCAATCTGTCGGCATACTGCGCTCGATCGGGATCATCCCCGACATCCTCATCTGCCGGTGCGAACGTCCGCTGGAACGGGATCAGAAGGAAAAACTGGCGCTTTTCTGCAATGTGGAGCCACAGCTTGTGATCGAGGAGATCGATGTGGCCAACTCGATTTACGAGGTTCCCCTCGCCTTGGCGGATCAAGACCTAGACGTCTACATCCTGGAGCTACTGCAGTTGCATGTGGATAATCTGGAATTGCAGGACTGGAGGGATATGGTCGATCGGGTGATTAACCCCAAGCACGGCACCGTCGAGATTGCCGTCGTCGGCAAGTATATCAGCCTGCAAGATGCCTACAAAAGCATCTATGAATCGTTGACGCATGGCGGGGCCGCCAATGATGTGAAAGTCAAGGTCCGACAGATCGAATCCGAGGAAGTCGAGCGCAAGAGCGCAGCGGAACTGCTGGACGGAGTCCATGGCATCCTTATTCCCGGCGGCTTTGGCGACCGTGGCATCGAAGGCAAAATCGCCGCCATACGCCATGCCCGAGAGAAGCAGATCCCCTTCTTCGGAATCTGCCTGGGAATGCAGTGCGCCGTCATGGATTTCTCCCGCCAGATCTGCGGACTGGCAAATGCCAACAGCAGCGAGTTCGATGCACAGTCCCCCCACCCCGTCATCCACCTGATGGCTTCGCAGCGGGAGATCTACCGCAAGGGCGGCACCATGCGGCTGGGCTCATACCCCTGCAACCTGGTGGCAGGCACCAAGGCGGCGGCGTGTTATGGCAAGCATGAGATTTCTGAGCGCCACCGACACCGCTACGAGTTCAACAATGCCTACCGGAAGCAATTGGAGGAACACGGGATGGTGTTCTCTGGCATGTCACCCGACGGCGAGCTGGTCGAAGTCATCGAGTACCCGGCGCACCCTTGGTTTGTCGCCTGCCAGTTCCATCCCGAATTTCAATCCACCCCCTTGAAGTCACATCCGCTGTTCAGGGGATTTGTGGAGGCTGCATTGCTGCACAGGAACAGCACGACGGCTTGATCATAGACTTTACGAGAGTGTTGGTAGCCCAAGGTTGGGGAAAGGATTAAAATGCCAAAACGGACAGACATACAGAAGATCATGATCATCGGTTCCGGTCCGATTATCATCGGACAGGGTTGCGAGTTTGATTATTCCGGCGTACAGGCCTGCAAATCGCTCAAGGAAGAGGGCTTCGAAGTGGTGCTGGTGAACAGCAATCCAGCCACCATTATGACAGATCCTGAGTTTGCCGACCGCACCTACATCGAACCGCTGACGCTGGACGTGCTCACGAAGATTATCGGACGCGAGCGTCCGGATGCGCTACTACCGACCTTGGGGGGCCAGACGGCACTCAACCTGGCCATGGAGCTGGCCAAGTCGGGTGTGCTGGAACGGCATGGCGTTGAAATGCTGGGAGCAAAGTCGGAGGTAATCCACAAGGCCGAAGATCGCAAGGCATTCAAGGAAGCAATGACCAAGATCGGCCTGGACCTGCCCCGCAGCGTGTCGGCGCATAATATGCAGGAGGCACTGGAGGCCAAGACGCAACTGGGCGATTATCCCCTGGTCATCCGCCCGGGCTTCACGCTCGGCGGAACGGGTGGCGGCATCGCCTACAATGATGAGCAGTATGTCGAGATCATCAAGCGCGGGTTGTTCTATAGCCCGACGTCGGAAGTCCTGGTCGAGGAGTCTGTCATCGGCTGGAAGGAATTCGAGATGGAGGTCATGCGCGACTGCAAGGACAACTGCGTGATCGTCTGCTCCATCGAGAATGTCGACCCCATGGGGGTGCATACCGGCGACAGCATCACTGTTGCTCCCATCCAGACACTGACCGACCGAGAGTACCAGCGCATGCGCGATGCATCCTTTGCCGTGATGCGCGAGATCGGCGTGGAGACGGGTGGATCCAATGTGCAATTCGCGGTTAACCCCGATACGGGACGGATGATCATCATCGAGATGAACCCACGGGTATCTCGATCTTCGGCACTGGCCTCGAAAGCCACGGGCTTCCCGATTGCCAAGATCGCCGCCAAACTGGCCGTCGGCTACAGCCTGGACGAAATCCGGAATGATATCACGAAGGAAACGCCGGCCTGTTTCGAACCGACGCTGGACTATGTCGTAACCAAGGTCCCCCGTTTTGCCTTCGAGAAATTCACGGCGGCCGACGACACCCTGGGCACGCAGATGAAATCCGTCGGCGAGGCCATGAGTATCGGAAAGACCTTCAAGCAATCCTTCCAGAAAGCCATGCGCTCGCTGGAAACCGGGCGTGCCGGGTTCGGAGCCGACGGCAAGGACGGTGTGTGGGAACGGCATGACGACGCCACCCTGACGGATCTATTGCGGCGCCCGAATGCAGGGCGCGTATTTGCCGTGCATGCCGCGTTCAAACGCGGCTGGACGCTCGAACACGTCTATGATTTAACGAAAATCGACCGATGGTTCCTGCGCCACTTCGAGGATCTCGTCGCCTATGAGGACGTCATCCGTGGCGTTGGCTCGCTCGACAAGCTGGTTGCCGATAAACCGCTTTTTGAGCAAGCCAAGGCATTTGGGTACTCAGACCGGCAGATCGCATACCTGCTCAATACTCAGGAGGACGTCGTACGGGCAGCCCGAGAAAAGACGGGACTGATGCCGGTCTACGGATTGGTGGACACCTGCGCGGCCGAGTTCAAGGCCTATACTCCCTATTTCTATTCCACCTATGGCGATGTCAATGAAACCAAGCCAAGCAATCGCAAGAAGATCATGATCCTTGGTGGCGGACCGAACCGGATAGGTCAAGGCATCGAGTTCGACTACTGCTGCGTACATGCCTCGTTTGCATTGCGCGATGCAGGCTTCGAGACCGTCATGGTCAACAGCAACCCGGAAACCGTCAGTACTGATTATGATACCAGTGACAGGCTGTATTTCGAACCACTGACGCTTGAGGACGTCCTCCACATCTACCGCAACGAAGGCTGCTGGGGCGCGATCGTTCAGTTTGGCGGACAAACCCCGCTGAACCTGGCAGCCGCCCTAGAGAAAAACGGAGTCAATATCATCGGCACTAAACCCGTCGATATCGAAGCCGCCGAGGATCGCAAATACTTCCAGGAGCTGGTCACCCGCCTCGGCATCCGCCAGCCAGCCAATGGACTGGCCGTCAGTATCGAAGAAGCCGAGGGGATTGCAGCCAATCTTGGCTATCCCGTGCTGATGCGCCCATCCTTCGTGCTGGGCGGACGTGCGATGGTCATCGTTTATAATGTCGAGATGCTGCGCAAGTACATGCGCGAGGCGGTCGAGGTCTCACAGGATCGCCCCGTCCTGATCGACCACTATCTGGAAGATGCGGTGGAAGTGGATGTGGACTGCATTTCCGACGGCGAAACCTCTGTTATCGGGTCGATCATGGAGCATGTGGAACTGGCCGGGGTGCATTCCGGCGACAGTGCCTGCACCATTCCTGCACCGACGCTCAGCGAAAATGTCAAGAAAACCATCCGCGAACATACGTTTGCCTTTGCCAAGGCGCTGAACGTGCGCGGGCTGATGAATGTGCAGTATGCCATTCATGACGATGTAGTCTATGTGCTCGAAGTCAATCCGCGGGCATCACGCACCGTGCCGTTTGTCAGCAAGGCGATCGGCGTTCCGCTGGCGAAACTGGCCGCCTTGGTCATGGCGGGTTACAAGCTCAAGGATCTGGGATTCACCAAAGAAGTCACCCCCAAGCATTACTCGGTCAAGGAAGCCGTCTTCCCGTTCGTGCGCTTCCCCGGCATCGACGTGATCCTCAGCCCCGAAATGAAATCCACCGGCGAAGTGATGGGTATTGACCGCGTGGGCGGAATGGCCTTCCTGAAAAGCCAGGTGGCGTCAGGAAATCGTCTTCCCTCTTCCGGCCCGATTTTCGTCAGTGTGCGCGACCGCGACAAGGACGAGTTGAAGGAGCTCGCTCCGCGCCTGATCGCACTGGGCTTCACCATCTATTCCACCCTCGGAACCAGTACCGCACTTCGCAACTGCGGTATTCCGAGCCGGGCGTTGTTCCGCATCGCGGACGGGCGTCCGAGTGTGGTTGACATGATCGAGGACAAGGAGGTCGGCTGGATTGTCAGTACCCCGGAGAGCGGTCCTGCCCCTCGCATTGACGAGATCAAGATGCGGGCACATGCCGTTATCCGCGGCATTCCGATCACGACGACCATTGATGGACTGAGGGCGGCGATTGCGGGACTCGAAGCCTTGAAGCGTAACCGAGAGATCGACGTCTGCAGCCTGCAGGAGTTCCACCGGTCACTGTCGAAGGTAAAGCTCCCAAAAGTAAGCAAATAGTCAAATCGATCAATCCCGAGGGGTCACACGATGAAACTGTCAATCGTTATTCCGGTTTACAATGAAATGGCCTCGCTGGATGAAATCATCCGTCAGGTGCTTGCCGTCGAGACTGGCCTCGAACGTGAATTAATTTTGGTTGACGATTGTTCGCGCGATGGATCCCGCGAGAAGCTCAGGGTTCTCAAGGATGATCATCCGGATTGGAAGATCATTTTCCATGAGTTCAACCAAGGAAAGGGTGCGGCCTTGCGAAGCGGGTTTAATGCCGCCACCGGCGACATCATCATGATCCAGGATGCCGATCTGGAGTACGATCCCAAGGATTACCCAACGCTGCTTGCTCCGATCCTCGACGGCCATGCAGACGTGGTGTATGGCTCTCGCTTCATTGGTGGAGGCCCGCACCGGGTGGTGTATTTCTGGCATTCGATGGGAAATCGTTTTCTGACGCTGCTTTCCAACATGATGACTGACCTGAACCTGACCGACATGGAGGTCTGCTATAAGCTCTTCCGGGCCGAGGTCCTTAAGAGCATCACCTTGAAGGAAGATCGTTTCGGGTTCGAGGTGGAAGTCACCGCCAAGGTCGCCCGCGGAAAGCGATGGCGCATCTACGAAGTACCAATTGCCTACTACGGACGCAGCTATGCGGAAGGCAAGAAGATCACATGGAAAGACGGGGTTCGTGCACTTTGGTGCATCTTGAAGTACCGACTCTCCCCGGTCAATTAGGGGGCTGCGCATAAATTCAAATTAATTGGTATTTCCCTGTGTTCAGTTCGGATTGTGATGCCTTTCTCGTAGTTCTTGGCGTTTTGAAATCCTTCGACCGTGAGGCCCGTTGATGTTCTTGTCGACTGATTCGTCACACATCAACGCATCGCGTTTATGAGCAACACGCCGAGTACAAAGCAAAGCCGACTGAAACAGCAGATTACGATTAGGAGAGATCCCTGCAGAAGTGACATGTTCCCACAAGGCGATTCACGAAAATTTTGATTTGCTTCCGGTTATCAGTTCACATAGAATCAACACACATTTTCAGGAGTAAATACATGCGTTATATGATTAATGCACCGCGAATCGCCCACGAAACCATTGATGGCGAAACGGTGCTCATCGATTTCGATAGTGGTGCCTATTTCAGCACCAGCGGCACCGGCGCACTGATGTTGGACGGCCTACTCAAGGGGTTGGACCGTGACGAGGTGATGGCGAGCTTGACAGGGTGCCTTGCGGGCGATCCCGCCGTCATGCGCGGTGCGCTGGACGATTTTATCCGGCAACTGGAGACTGAGGCACTGATTATTCCGTCGGTCGCTGAATCCCCGTCGCCGCCGCCCTGCGCTGCCGTGGCAAGCAAGGTCGACTTTTCTGTCCCGCTGCTTGAAAAATATACGGACATGCAGGACCTTCTGTTACTGGATCCGATCCATGAGGTCGGCGAACAGGGCTGGCCCTACAAGGCGGCGAGTGCCTGATTCATGATGTCTTTCGTTGAAAGGGATTTGCTGCTGTGCGCCGCCTTGCGACAGGACGACGAGGCAGCAACGGCGTGGACACGCTGGGAAACTGAGTTCGGCCTTGATGATGCCGATGGTGCCGCCATTGCCCTCGTGCCTCAAATCTACCGAAATCTGATGGCTCAAGGCGTGGCACCTGAATCGCTGAACAGCCTGAAGGGCATATACCGCCATCAATGGGCAAAGAGCCAAAGGCAATTACCCGCGCTAGCTGAGGCGTTCAGAGCCATGCATCGCGCGTCCGTTACCTGCGTGATGCTTGGCGGGCTGGCCATGCGGATGATCTACTATCCGGAGCCTGGATTCCGGCCCTTTACCGATGCCGATATTTGGATTCCCTGCGACCTTGGTTCAACAGCCCGACAGACGCTTCAGAATCTCGGCTGGCAGCCGCTCGCCCGTTCTCCCCTGCGCCGCCTCAAAGACCGGCTACGGCGGCGTTTCTATCAAACCTGGGCGCATCCCAACGGACAAAAGCTCCACCTTCATCGCCATATCGCACCGCAGCGCCCGGTGGCAGCGCTGGATCGGACGCTCGCGAGCGACGCCACCCCTGTATGCCTGCTTGAAGCCCCGGTACTGGTGCTGTCGCCCGCCAGCATGCTGCGCTCCCTGCTGTCGCATGAACGGCAGCTACCCCCCATCTCAATGGCCGACGCCACATGGGTGATCCGCACGGCAGGCGCCCCCTTGGAGGGGTCGGTANNGCCGTCATTCACCGATTCGAAAGCATCTCAGGGCATTGGCCGTTGCCAACGCCGCCAGTTGATCGGGCAGCAGGTCCAGCAGGCTGGCAATCGGAGCTAACGCATCCGCAAGCATGGTTCGGGTATCTACAATCGAACGGAATTCATCGAAGGTGGCATCGCTTTCCAACAACAAACGGTTGATTGGAACCGCACGGATCCGGGCCATGGCTTTCGCATCCAATGCCAAGGGCATCTTCAGCGAGAACCAGGCCCCATAGCGCGCCAGCCGGGACACCATGTCGGGACTGCCGCCATAGGCATGCAGAACCAGCCCCCGTGGACAGCCGCCAACCTCGTCCATCACGTCGCACAAGGCGCCCCATGCGCTCACGCAATGGACAACGGCGACACGTCGGAAGCGCTGCGCCAACTT
>DIZZ01000086.1:0-11380 GCA_002428045.1 Verrucomicrobia bacterium UBA6015 | reverse complement strand
CCTGGTAAAATCAAGACCGATCTCGCCAACCACCGCGCCAGGATCACCAGACAGATGCGATGCCAACAGATTCAGCCATACAGGCCGCTCATCCTCGGAAGGAAGCCACCAGGGATGGATCCCGTAGGCAGGAACCATGCCGTCGACCCGTCCGGCGGTGCGTTGCACCGCCAGCCAATCCGCAGGCCCCGTACCGCAACAACACGACGGATATCGATCCCGTGGAAAATCCCCGATGGCTTCCGCCCAGGCGGACGCCACATGACAATGGGCATCAAAAACGGTATTCATCAATAGACGAGGATCTCCAGCCATTTTTTCCCGTTATTGCCAAGCGACCATTGGCCACTTCGTTCAACCACCAGGTGCAAGCCATTACGCCCAAGCACCTGACGGTTGACCGACAGCACCTGCGGCGAACGGCTGGAGGAGCCCTGCTCGGCGCTGTGCAGACGGTGCCCGCGAAGAATCACACCGCCCTCGGATACCTCCAGAACCAATGCTCCCGAGGGCTCCCCCTCCCCCTTCCACAAATCAGGGTAACGCACGAAGTAATCCAGCGGACGGTTCACGTTGATCAGCAATTCAAAGGCCACCGGATGATCGGATAGGTAATTCCGCATCGAGAACTCACGAACCGGATCGGTGGTGGTGTACAACGCCAGCGGATTGATTCCCGTCAGGTTCCATCCATTATAATTCCCGTGACGATTGTCCAGTTTCTGGCCGTTGGCCCAGATAGAGAAACGCCGCGTCCGGATCATGCCGACCTCCAGATGCAGATGGGACCGTACCACGGGAATAATCGAGGACGGCGTATTGCCAAGCACACCGAGAACCTCCCCGCGCCGCACACGCTGCCCTTCGCGAACGCGCTTGTCTACGGCGCTCAGATGGGCATACAGGGAATAGATCGTGCCGACCGGATCCTCATGCTCGAGCACCACATAGATGCCATAGTTTGAATTGCCTGAATGCGCACTGATATGCGCCACGCGTCCATCGGCAATCGCCATCACCGGATCCATGGCCCGCTGTCGGCGGTCGCGCGTGAGGGGCGCAATATCAATACCCTCATGAAAGGAGGGCAGGATCCGACCGCCCTGACTCGCAGTACGCACAGACCCATAATGCGCCGACTCGACGCGACCAGCCGCCGTTGGCATGAATACTGAGGCATCCTGTATCAGCACAAGATTCGACTGGGCCGTGGGGAACCCGACCTGCATCGGATGAACCACCGGGACAGCGGGCAGCGTTTCCGGAGCGGCCACCATGATGGGGACCTCCGCCGGGGAGCCAGTCTTCGCCGCGTCTTCCCCCGGGCTGCGGCCCCGCCACCAGATCACAAAGAATACATCAAAGACAAGCAGGGCGGGAAGCCAGCCCCAGTGCCTTAGGAAACGCCGCCGCGCGGTCGACCTTCGAACCTGCTCCTTGTGACTAATCCGCATCGATAAACACCATTCATCAGGGGTTGAAATAGACGCATTCCATATCGGACCACCCAGTGGATCCTGCCAGCGGAACCTGCATGGGATCACATATCTCGAGCCAGGCCACGTTGCGAGGTTCCTTGGCCAGCGCCGCCATATCAGCGGAAAAATCGGTCCCGCTGTACTCGTAATAACCGAACTCGTACCATGCGCCCTCGATCTTGTGCAGAAAAATATTAAAATTATCCAGGTGATATGTCTTTAGCAAGTCACGCACCCCAGGATTACCCTCGGCATGCAAGCGTCGATACGCCTCGATGCATTCCTCCTTGAGCTTCACAACCATCCCAACCCGTTTGACATCATGTTGCTGATCATTCTTCATAAATATGCCAGGAACTTAACGGCCTGCGCCGCGCCGTCCCTTCCTTTCCACCGGTGCTTGTAGTTTTTCCTCAACGGCAGCGACCACCTGATCCACCGTTAAATGCTCCATGCAATGCGCCTTGTCCACGCAGTAGCGGTCGCCATAATGCGGACAGGTATGCGCTACGTGATCATAAACGCAAGCGGCCGGAAAACCTGCCGGCATGACCACCTTATTGAACGCCCCGGTCGGATCGTAGGGACGGCAATACGCGGGATTCGTGGGTGCAAACAGGGAAACCGTATGATTCGCCTTGTACATTCGCCCGTTGCTCGCCTGCACCGCGCCGGGCTCGTTCGTTTCGCTTGCAGAGCCGGCGATATGATTAGCGAAACTGTCGTTGCCGACAGAAACGGCAAACGCCCCGGAACTCAGGAGATACGCATCGACCGCCAAGCTAGTCACCTCGATCAGGTTCGTGAAGGGTCCCTTGCCAAAGACCTCCTGCGATATCTTGAGGTCGTAATTGCCATTCGGGCCGAACTGTTTGGCCCCCATGATGACGACCTTGCAGGCCAAGTCTGACGTCAGGATTTGCGCCAGCCGCCGATAATTCTGCGCTGGCCAGATCTTGCTGAATTGCGCCGACCCTATATTCAGCGCCACACAGCGTCCCGACCGCAGCCCCTCACGCTTTACAATCGATTCCCCCTCGCGGATGGTTTTGGCATCGTATGGCAGGTCGAAACAAACCTTTGGAGCCTTCATCCCAAGCGCCGTCAACCCGCTAAGGTAGGCCTCGACCATGTGCCCGTCAGGCCGCGCCGGAAGGCTGCTCGCGAAGGGATGCAGGAGGCGGGCAAGAAAAAACTCCCTTGCATCGCGCCGATGCGGCATGAGAATACGAACGTCCCTACCCCACGGCATGTAAATCCCATTCTTGCCCCGGCCCTTCAAATCCAGGAACGTCTGGATCCCCTTGGCGCGAGCGGCATCCCGCACACCCCGGGCGGTCGCCATGCGCTGTTTCGGCGAATCGACGAAAACGGCGTCCACCAAGCCGTTCTTCATGATTTCAGCCAAGGGTGCCTGGACCTCTGAAACCACCAGGGAAACGGAATCAAAGGCCGCCTTCAAAGCATGGATCGTCGGAATAATCCAGACTAGATCGCCCAACCACCCAGAATAAACCACCATGATACGATTTTTCATTTACCCCCCAATATATCCATAATCGTTTCAAAAACAGAGTCCGGATGCAACATTTTCATGCATTTCGGATCGGCGCATCCCCGTCGATAACAGCGGCATGCCTCCGTTGTCCCGACCGGGCGGCAGTCCACCGATGCGCACAGCACACGGTTCCAGGTCCCCGCCGGTTGATCCGGGAACCGGCGCGACGGATCATACGGTGCATAACGCCCCCAATTCGTTGGACCGAACAACGACACGGTCTTGTTGTGGGCATCCTCACCGACCGATCCGGCAATATGCATCGGCCCCGTATCATTCCCCACGACCACCCTGGCCACCTGGGCATACCGCAGCAAATGCACATCGCGCTGCAGGTGCCGCTCGGCGGAAAGTCCGTTGTCACTGACCAGATCGATGCATGATTCACCGTCAATCAGCCCCTCCGCTGCAAATTGAGCGATCGTCCGGGCATCATGGCTCCCATCCGCCTTGAAAGCGGCCGCCCCAGTGAAAACCACCCGGTGCCCCGCCTCCAGCAACAGGTTCGCCAAGATCCTGAAATGCGCCGCCGGCCAGCGTTTGGTATCGCGGCTCGCCCCAAGATTCAGCACGATCACGGAGCCCGACCGCAAGTCGCGCTCGGCAATCAGGCGTTCACTTTCCTCAACGGCCTGCGCCGGCAATGCCAAGGCAAACGTGTAGACCGGTGGTGCGTCCACCAGCACGCGGGAGAATGCAAGCAACTCCTCGACCCGATGCTGCCCGGGAATCAGTCGTGGAAGCGATTCGGCCCAAGGGGAATACAGGGCGGCCATCCCCTTGCAATCCGCCGCGTGCGGACGCAGCCGTCTGCCGCCCCGGCAGGTCAGCAGCAGACCGGACTGATCATTCCCGGCCAGATCAAGCACCGTATCGACAGCGGCCAGCGACAGTTGGCGGCGCACCTCGAGGCAACCAACATCGCCCCCCAGCACCAAGACCTCATCCGCCAGCACGCCCTTCTGGGGAAGCACCAGTGGAGCCTGCTTCTGCTTGACGACCAGCGTGATATGCACATCGCGCAAGGCCCGGCGCAACGTGTGCAAGGCCGGCAGTGCAAAGTAGAAATCCCCAATCGCCTTCGGGTATAGAATGGCCAGCCGTTGCAGTTTTGTTATGTCAACCATGGGGACAAGAAGCTAGCATTCAAGCCATCGAACGTAAAGCGAAAAGGCAAATTGACCAGAAACAAAACCTCGACGTACCCCGCTAGCGTATTACCGTTTCACCTCAAAATGTGATTCTTTTTTTTACCTCTATTGCGTGTTGACATTTATTCTAAAATATGGGTTAATTCGACTCAGTTGAAGGCACTGCCCCCATCGTCTATCGGTTAGGACACCAGGTTCTCATCCTGGTAAGCGGGGTTCGATTCCCCGTGGGGGTGCCAATCGCTAACGCGCATGAATGGGGGCAACGCAGTCAATGCTGTTAATCACGTGCCTGTTTTCGCGTTTGATTAAATATTAAGAGAAAACACTAACCCCGCCGGAGGATGGATGTATACGCGCAAGACATTGGAAGAACTCGCTGCCAGCCATGGAACCCCTTTGTTTATTGTTGATCACGATCAGCTTCGCAAGAACTATGCAACATTCAAACGCCATCTTCCCCGTGTTCAAGTCTATTATGCCGTCAAGGCGAATCCAGATCCTGCCATCATCAAAACACTCTTCGAGGCAGGCTCGGCCTTTGATGTGGCCTCCATGCCGGAGTTCAATCTCGTCTATGACCTGATCAAGGATATGCCTGCCAAGGCACGGCAGCAATGGATATGGGACAACATCATTTATGCCAATACCATCAAGATCCCGGCCGCATTGAAAGCACTTGATCGCTACAAGGCGTTGGTGACCTACGACAATCTGGAGGAAATCGGCAAGATCAAGACCTACGCACCGAATTCCGGGCTTGTCCTGCGTCTTGCCGTGCCGAATACCGGAGCCGTCTGTGAACTGTCATCAAAATGCGGAGCCGCACCGGGCGAAGCGGTGGATCTGATGCTTGCCGCCGAAAAAAGCGGCCTGGCCGTCGAAGGTATCAGTTTCCACGTCGGCAGCCAGACCACTAATTTCGAGAATTATGTCCAGGCGCTGAATCTTGCCGCTAACGTTTACGAGGAAGCAAAGAGCCGTGGATGCAGTCGCCTTAACCTGCTCGATATCGGAGGAGGGTTCCCGGCCCCCTACGACGACAGTGTCAAACCCTTCAGCGAGCTGGCCAAGATTATCAACACCGAGCTGGATCGCTTATTCCCTGCTGAAGTCCAGGTTCTGGCGGAACCGGGGCGGTTCATGGTTGCCACCGCCGGTGTCGCCGTCTCTTCAATCATCGGCAAGGCTGTGCGTAACGGCAAACACTGCTATTACATTGACGACGGCGTCTACCACACCTTCTCCGGCATCATCTTTGATCATTGCCAGTATCACCTCAAGGCGTTCAAACGCGGAGCATCGACCCTCTGCACGGTCTTCGGACCGACCTGTGACGCCCTGGACGTGATTTCGATGGCCGAGACGCTGCCGATCAACCTGAACCTCGGCGATCTGCTTTACAGCGAGAACATCGGGGCCTACAGTCGGGCGTCATCGACCTATTTCAACGGGTTCCCGCCCGCCCAGACAATCCATATCAACCAGTAAATGAATCGCGTAGGTCGGGCACCCTTGCCCGACCTTCCGGGCAACGATCCGCTGGCGACCACACGGCTTATGCAATGGCGGGGGCATCCTTGCGGCACCGCACTTATCTCGCCTTCAGCGGCGGGCGCGGAAGCGCCGAATCAGCGCATTGGTTGAGCTGTCGTGAGCCAGCGTCGGTTCACTTGACGAACTCAACTCCGGCAGGATCTTTCCTGCCAGGACTTTGCCCAGCTCGACACCCCACTGATCGAACGAGAAGATATTCCAGATGACCCCTTGCACAAAAACCTTGTGCTCATAGAGACCGGTCAACGCGCCAAGTATCTCCGGTGTCAGCCGATCGGCCAACAGCGTATTGGTCGGACGGTTCCCATCAAACACCTTATGCGGGATAACCAGTCCTTCAACCCCTTCATGCTCGACCTCGTCACGCGTCTTGCCAAACGCCAACGCCTCGGTCTGCGCGAAGAAATTGGACATCAGTTTGGCATGGTGATCTCCGATCGCATTCTGGCTCTGGCAGAATCCGATAAAATCACAAGGAATCAACTTGGTTCCCTGATGGATCAATTGATAAAACGCATGCTGACCATTGGTTCCGGGTTCACCCCATATCACTGGGCCAGTCTGCCAGGAGACGGCATGACCGTCCCGCCCGACATATTTTCCACTGCTTTCCATATCCATCTGCTGCAGGTGGGCGGAAAACCGGTGTAGATACTGGTCGTAAGGCAGGACAGCGTGTGTCTGCGCATTCAGGAAATTGTTATACCAAACCCCTAACATCGCCAGTATAACCGGCATGTTCTGCGCCATCGGAGCCTCCGCAAAATGGCGATCCATGGCATGGAAACCATCCAGCATACGCCCGAAATGATCAGGACCGATCGCCACCATCAGCGGCAAGCCGACGGCAGAACACATCGAATAGCGGCCACCCACCCAATCCCAGAATTCAAACATGTTGGCCGTGTCAATACCGAACGCCGCCACGCCCTTGGCATTCGTAGACACGGCGACAAAATGCTTGGCCACGGCCACCTCGGGTGCCGCCAGCGAGGAAAGCAACCAAGCCTTCGCCGTGTTGGCGTTGGTCATGGTCTCCTGCGTTGTGAAGGTCTTGGATGCCACGATAAAGAGCGTTTCGGCAGGATCGAGGCCGCGCGTCACTTCGGCAAAATGCGTACCATCGACATTCGAGATAAAGCGCACATCAAGATCACGCTGTGAATACGGCTTCAATGCTTCAGTAGCCATTGCCGGGCCCAAATCCGAACCGCCAATCCCGATATTGATCACGTTACGGATCCGCTGGCCGGTATACCCCTTCCACTCCCCGGAACGTACAGCATCCGCAAAGCGGCCCATGCGGGACAACACGGCATTGATCGCAGGCATCACATCCTTGCCATCAACCAGCACGGGGGTATTCGAGCGATTCCGAAGGGCGGTATGCAACACCGCACGCCCCTCGGTCTCATTGATCCGCTCACCGGAGAACATACGGGCAATCGCCTCGGGAACCTGGCGTCCATTGACCAGCGCCATCAGCAGCCCCATCGTCTCTTCATTTACACGGTTCTTGGAATAATCCAAGAATAATCCGGCCGATTCCAGCGTCATGCGCTCGACGCGACCTTGATCCTCGCGGAACAGCGAGCGCAAATGTACTTTTTCCATTTCGGACGCATGCACCCCCAGTGCCCGCCATTCCTTCAGATCAACGACTTTATTCAAATATATATTTTTCAATGACATCCCTTTGCAGAATTCTTTTGATTAACGACTGGAATTCAGAATATTTTTAAGACTTTAACCCAGATGTCCGTGAAAGACAAGAAAATCGAGAAAATGTTCCTGATTCGATGCAATTGAACCTTGACGCTGCATGATATCTGTATCTATCATACAACCGAATTTTGAACAGGAGAATTTTATGAAAATGATACGCGTTTGTCGATTTTCTGCCTTGGTTGCAACCGTTGCCCTTCTCCTTTGCGGATGCGAGGATAGCAACAACCAGAAAACACTGGGACAGGGGTATGATTTCGGGTCAAATGACCGTAATCTTTACCTGGCTGTCGGAGATAGCATTACGTATGGGTCGGGAAGCACCTCGTATCCAGAGATTCTCAGTTCGATGCTCGGCAAGCCCGTTATCAATGAAGGCATCCGAGGAGAGCGCACGCATTCCGGGGCAGCTCGCATCGACGAGGAACTCAGGGCGTATCACCCGGGGTTTCTGCTGATTATGTACGGGGCCAATGATGTTGTTCACCAGTACAGTCCCGACCGAGTTAAGGAACTATTACGAATCATCATCAAGGCAGCCAAGGACAATCATACGATACCGGTGATTGCAACGATCACCCCCCATATCGCGTACCGAGAGGAAATATTCAATCCTCTCGTCAAGGAACTTAATACCCGAATTCGCCGGTTAGCCAAGGAGGAGGGCATCCGACTCGTCGAGCTACAGACGCTATTCGATGAACACCCAGAATACATTGGCGATGACGGACTGCACCCAACCGATGAAGGGCTGTCCATCATTGCCGCCCAATTCTTCGACGTGCTTCGCTAACCGGCGTTAGCGCAGTGCCGTCTGCGCAGGGCCCGACATCCCCTCGCGAACCCTTTCAATGCGACGGGTGCGTCCGCTTTTCGGATCAATATCCAGGATGACGCCTTCCAGCAGCGCTTCGCCATTGGCCAGATCGAATTTACCGGGCATGCCCGTAAGGAACGTTCCAAGCACCGCTTTCAGATCCCGTCCTATCGCGGAGTCCTTGACACCGGTCATTCCCAGATCGGTTAGGTATCCCGTGCCCCCCGGCAGCACCACGTCATCAGAGGTCTGCACATGGGTATGCGTACCCACCACGGCACTGACCCTGCCATCAAGATAGCGTCCGAAAACGATTTTTTCCGAGGTGGCCTCGGCATGGAGCTCAACCAGTCTGATTTTTCCATCCAGCGGCCCTGCCAGAATGGCATCTGCGGCGCGAAAGGGACAATCGTTGGGCTTCATGAAGACGCGTCCGATCACCGAAATGACGGTTACGGGGCCATGTGGCGTTGGCACCGTAATGCAGCCATGCCCAGGACAGCCCGGTGCGAAATTGGCCGGCCTAAGAATCCTGGGCTCGCGGTTGGCCACAGGAACGTACTCCTTCTGGTCCCACGCATGATCCCCCAGCGTGATGACGTCCGCCCCCGCCGCAAAGAGTTCATCCGCCACTTTAAGCGTGATCCCGTTGCCTCCAGCGGCGTTCTCCGCATTAACCACCACGAAATCCACCCCGGCGGTGCGACGCATCCGCCCCGCTACCTGCGCGAATACAAGCCGACCAGGGCCGCCGACCAGATCGCCGACCATCAGTATTTTCATGATACGGATCCCTTCCGGCTATTTCGCGTAATCAATGCAACGACGCTCGCGAATAACCGTCACCCGGATTTGCCCCGGATATTTCAATTCAGCCTCGATCTTACGGCACATATTGCGCGCCAGCACAATGGCGGCATTATCGTCAACCGTATCCGGCTCGACCATGACGCGGACCTCGCGTCCAGCCTGGATCGCGTAGCTTTTCTCAACGCCCTCAAAACTGTTGGCGATCGCCTCCAGTTTCTCCAGACGCTTGATGTACAGGCCGGTGGTTTCGGAGCGGGCACCGACACGCGAGCTGGAGATGGCATCGGCCGCCGCACACAGGACGGCATACAGCGTGGTCGCTTCCACATCCTCGTGATGTGCAGCCACAGCATTGACCACCTCAGGCGTCTCGCCCATACGCTTGAGCAGATCGGCGCCAATCGTGGCATGCCCGCCCTCGACCTCGTGATCAAGAGCCTTGCCGATATCGTGGAAGATACCGACCCGTTTCGCCAGCAAGGGATCCAGTCCCAATTCACCTGCCATCAACCCCATCAGATTTGCAACTTCGATCGAATGACGAAGGACGTTTTGCGTATAACTCGTCCTGAATTTCAGGCGACCCAACGTCTTGGCAAGTTCTGGATCAACCCCTTGGATCCCCAACTCGAACAACGCATCCTCGCCAGCCGCCTTGATGGTCTCCATAACCTGTTCGTGCGTCTTCTCGACCAATTCCTCAATGCGGGCCGGATGAATCCGGCCATCCAGGATGAGCTGTTCGAGGGCTTGCTTGGCCACTTCACGGCGGATCGGGTCGAAGCCACTGATCACGACCGCTTCCGGCGTATCATCAATCAGGATACTGACGCCGGTAGCCGCCTCCAAGGCACGAATGTTGCGCCCGTCGCGCCCGATAATGCGGCCCTTCATGTCATCACCCGGCAACGCCACGGAGGAGGTCACCACATCACTGGTGTGGCTGGCGGCATAGCGCTGGATCGCATGCGAGATAATCTTGCGGGCTTCGCGTTCGCACATTTCCTTGGCTTGATCCTGGGAACGCCGGACCAGCACACCGACTTCGCCATGCAGCTCCTGCTCCACCCGGCTCATCAGCGCCTGGCGGGCCTCGTCACGAGTCATCGCAGCAATCCGCTGCAGCGTCTCCTGTGCCTTGCCCTGTTGCACACGAACCGCTTCCAATTCGGCAGTTAATTGCTGCTCGCGCTTGTCAATATCGGAAAGTTTCTCATCCACGGAATGCTCTTTACGATCAAGCATTGCAACTTTTCGATCCAGATTATTCTCACGCTGAGCAACACGTTCCTCGATCTGCTGCAGCTCCTTGCGCCGAGTCTCGGTTGAGAGTTCGAACGCTTCCCTTGCCTTGAGAACCTCCGCCTTGGCGCTAAGTTGCGCCTCTTTAAGCATGGCGTCCGCTTCACGCCGTGCATCCTCAACCCGACGCTGCGCCTGCATCTCAACCGTATCCGCACTCACCTTCCCCATCATATGCCTGATCAGGTAGCCAACTCCGCCGCCAGCTATACCTGTCAAAATACCCGTTATCACCGCTATGAGCATCATCCCCTCCTTCTCTTCTCGTTATCGTCTGCCGCTGGCAATCCGCCCTTCGAATTGCTGACAACCGACGTTGTTTACTCCATCCGGACGCAACGGATGGTCCGTTGCTCCGTCACCACCCAATCAACCGGTCGATCCCATGGGTCCTGCTTGAGTTCAGGACACACCTGAACGTCAAAACAGACCCCCACCGACGTCAATCCACCATCCCTACATTCCATTCCTAACAGTCGGTCGTAATAGCCCTTGCCATAGCCAATCCGCCCCCCCGCCAGATCAAAGGCCAAGCCCGGCACAACCATCAGAACCGTGCCAACCAATGTTTCAAACGTCTCCGTATCCGGCTCGGGGATCCCGTGATGCCCGACCCGCAGGGGCTGGTCCCCAGCCCATTGCTTGAATCCATAGATCTTCTGTTCCGGCTGATAAGCGGGCAATAAAATCCGACGTCCCGACTGGCGACAGTTCTGTAGCACCCTATCCAACCGAACTTCCTGCGCCAGCGCAGCAAAAAGACACACGGTCGACGCCGTCCGATACGCTTCCAACGCCAGCAGCCGCTGCGCGATCGCCAAACTAGCCGAGGTCAGCCAGGCATCCTCCAGCGTCTTGCGCCAAGCCAGCAACTCTCCCCGTATAGCGGACTTCCCACGATCAATCATGCCCCGCCCCTCTCTCCCCCCGCCCCTCAACCCTCTTCTCCCGCCCTGCCCCCCTCACCTCCACCATCCGCCGG
>DIZZ01000130.1 GCA_002428045.1 Verrucomicrobia bacterium UBA6015 | reverse complement strand
GGAGCGGCCCGCTGTTCTATAAAGTGGCGGAGACCTGTACCTGGTTCCGGGTGGAGCCAGCCACGATCAATAACCGATACCGCATGAATTACGGGGAACACGATCCGCTGACGCTGGTGTATTCCACGTCGGAGCTGGCGGAAGGGGTGCATACAGGACGGCTGACCCTCGTGGCACTGGGAGGCCTGGGTAGCAACCATCTGGACGTCGTGATGAACGTGATCCCGCGACCGCGCTTCCGTTTGAATACGCTGGTTTTGCCGTCGAACACGGGTGTGGTTACGACCAATCCGCCGCCAGGGGGCGATGGCAAATTCGAGCAGGGTACCATGGTTGGGCTGAGAGCGTTTCCCGCGGCGGATTATGAGTTCCACTATTGGCAAGACAACACGAATAGTACGTCGGACCGGTACCATGTAACGGTGATGGGGACAGAGACGGTCACCGCCCGATTCCGGATTCGGACCTTCATGAGCGGAGTGGTGACAAACCGCATATCGGGGACGCCGATTGAGGGTGCCATCGTTTGTTTCGGGCTGTTTTCGACTAGGACGGGAGCGGATGGAGCCTACCGTCTCGGGCCGATGATGACCGCCCAGCCGGGCTTTAAACAGGCACTCCAAACGGGCTATCTGGTGGAGAGACCTCAGGCATTCACCCCGGTGCCTAATCATGACAACAAGGTCAATTTCGGGCTGACGCCTGACTTTATTCACAATGTACGGGCTTGGGTGCAGTCGGGCACTAAGAATGTATGCGTGCGCTATGATTTTACCGCGCCAAGCAATGCGATTCCGGCGATCTCGATGCAGGTGTCCTCAGTGGGCGGTGCCGTCTGGGATGTGCCGGTCAACACACTGGAGGGCGACGTGGGTGCCGGTGTGACGACAGGCGGTACGCGCATGGTTGTCTGGGATGCCGGTGTAGATTGGAACCGACGCGTTTCCGACCAAATGGTTGTGCGGCTTTCGGCCAATGGCTGTACCGTGACGTCGGATCCTTTCCTGCTCGATACCCGGGGGAGTCGGAACTGGCGACTCCGGCCTTGGGCGGATCGAAACCGTAACGGACGCTATGATGCTGGCGAACAACGTCCCGGCGCGGAGGTCTACTTTGACCAGTCCCGCCTTCTGCCCCCTATCGGCACGACCGATGCACAAGGCCTCTTGACGGTTGCTTCCGAAGCCGTCTATCAGAAACCGATCTTTATTCGATCTACAATCTTTACACAGGCGGCTGCCAAAGGTGGTCATGCAGCCGTGGATAACACCATGTACAAGCTCTGGATGGATTCGGATCTAGGGGGGAGCGATGTGACGGATTGGGACGGTGAGTGGCGCTCCTACAAGTTATCGGCAGCCGATATGGCGACCATTGATCAGGGCGGAATCGTCAACGTGCAACTCACACACCCCGTTTTCGATTGGAACCTGATGGTTGCGGTGGAGTCGGACAGCGCTGACTTTATCGCGGACCTCCGTACCGGCTTCGGGCGGGCTTCGGCTTCGCTGTGGGATGCCACCGATGGCCAGATGAAGTTCGGCAAGGTCCGAATTGATCAGAATGTAGCCCAGGGCGTGGGCGCATGGACCAATGCCGACGTGGTGATTTTCTCTCAGAATAGTTTCAGGCCGAGTGCACGGACGGGTACCATTGGGATTGCCTCTCCGGCTGCCGACGGTACACTGAACAATATCCAGCACGGATTAACGGAGAACCTCAATGGGGATGGCCCGTTGCTGGCTGCTTATTACCGGGGTTTGGTGCATGAATTCAGCCATTATGCGTTCAACGTCCGTGACGAATATGAGGATGCCTCGCAGAATCAGTTCAACTGGACAATCTACCGCAATGCCAATCCCGATCTGGTACCGCCGAATTACGGCATCATGGATCTGCATACCACCATCACGGAATTATCCTCCTTCAATGATTATCTGGCCAGCTATCCGGCGGCGGTAGCCGCCTCCAACGTCACTGAACATGCCTTTAACCGATATCTGTCGGCATCCAATCTGCTGATGCCTTGCTGGCAGGTTATCCAGTTGCAATTTGAGCGGAGCTACAGCAATACGGTTGTGGAAATCGTGGTGCCTCAATATGGATTCTACTCCAATGGGGTTAGCACCTCGCAAGACCGACCGGGGCCAACGCTAATCATGCCGCCCTATAAGAAAGTGGATATCTGGACGAGTGCCCGCGGTTGGGATCCCATTCTCTTTAGCGAGGGGGAGACGCCCCCGACGGGGGTGGCGGGCCCGGTACGGATCTCGGTGACCAAGGATGGAGGCGCGCTGGCGGGGGCCTCCACCTTTGTGCGTGGCGGCGGGCGGCGACCACGCCTGCGCGATCTCGGAAAGAGCGGATCGGACGGCACGTTGCTGGATTACGATCTGCAGGCTGGCGATCTGATCCAGGTTTACTGGCAGGGACTTAGGCTCGAGCACAAGGTGCTGGCGAGCGAGCGCAGTCTCGGTTACCTGACGCTGGATCTCGACGAGGCGCCAGCCCTGGGCCTGGCATCGACCGGTACCGTCGGGCCGTCCGCCGCTGGCGACCTTGGCCTGTTGGTCACGCCCATGCTTTACAGCAGCACGGGGATCGTGCTACAGGTGTCGAGTTCCAAGGCGCTCGCCTCGCCGCCGCAGGTGGTGCAGTACCCAAACAACACGGGCAGCAATGCCGTCGTGATGACCCTCAGCGGCAGTAACACCTGGCAGGGCGCGATGGCCTTATCCCCCGCCGCCATGGGCTCTGTGGAAATCACCTGCCAGGCGGCGGATGGAGACTCGCTGTTCGCCTTTGATCGTTATCGCCTCAGTACCATTCCCGCAGGGGAGGATACCATACATTCCTCGTTTGACGGCTACGCGGAATTCAATTTCTCGGCCGGCGATATTGCCACCGATACGCCCCTCTTGATTTATTCCAGCAACGCCCGCCTGATCCTGCCCGCCGGTACCGCCCAGACCAACCAGATTGGCAACATGCATGTGATTTGCCTCCCGCAGGGCACGAGCCTTACCTATCCGGTTGCGCTCAACCTCTATTACCAGGATGCCGACATGGCCGGTTTTGACGAGTCGACCGCCGCACTGTATTGGTGGGATCCGCTGGCGCTGGCCTGGACGTTGGCGTCCGCCACGATTGCCGACGGGATCAATATCGCGTCTGCCGCCATCACCAACACCGGGCATTACGTCATCCTGGCGGATACCTCGGCCGATACGAATGCGCCTGCCCTGATCACCGATTTCACGGCCAGGACCGGTAACGACCCGTGGACGGTGCTGTGCAACTGGACGGCGCCCGGCGACGACGGGACCAACGGTGCCGCCCAACGCTATGTACTGGTCTACGGCACCGACTCCAACCTCTCGGACCGTGCGGAGGTCTACCTACCCATCACCCCGCAGGCAGCCGGTACACCGGAACAATTCCGCCTTGTGCTGCCCGCCCCCGGCGCGCTCTACTATTTGGCGATCCAGGCCCGCGACGAGGCTGGCAACCTCAGCGATCTCAGCGATCTGGCGGCGGCCCGCTCGCAGATGCTCGATGCCAACGGCGACGGTCTGCCCGATCAGTGGCTCAATTCGGCAGACACCGCCCAGGGCGGCACGATGCTCTCCGGCGATGATGCCGATGGCGACGGACTCACCACCTGGGACGAATACCTGCTGGGCACCGACCCCACCAGCGCCGACAGCGATGGCGATTACATGGATGACCAGTGGGAGGCAGACCACGGCCTCAACCCGCTCGATGCCACCGATGCCGACCGCGATGATGATGGCGATGGTCTGCTCAATAGTGTCGAACACCAATACGGAACCAACCCGCTATCCGCCGATACGGACGGCGACTTGATGCGCGATGACTGGGAGATCGAGCACCAGCTCGATCCCTTGACCGCCGCGGGTGGATATGGCGGCAGCAGCGATAATGACGCCGACGGGGTTGTCAATCAGGAGGAATTCGTGGCGGATACGGATCCGCTCAATGCCAACGACTTCTTTGCCATTGCGGACGCCCGCCAGACACCGACCAACGCCTACTTCACCTTCGCCGCCTCCGCCCGCCGCCTGTACCAGATTCAATACACCACGAATCTGCTTCACGGCACTTGGACTGCCGAACGCCCGTTCTTCTATGGCAACGCGGCCACCGAGACGGTGGTGATCACCAACACGCAAAACCGTATGTATAAAATCAACGTGACGACCCCCCAATAGACCGTCTGGCGCAATGGTGGAAGGGAAACGCTACAGGCCTACTCAAACACGTCGGCCTGCGCCCGGATCAAGTCGTGCAGGGTGAACAGACGGTTCACCGGGCCATCAGGAGTGTCACGCACCAGGAAGACCCCGGCATCCGACTGGATCAGCAGCGGCTCCACATCCCCAATCGTCTGCCCCGCCTCCACGATCACCGGGGTCTCCATTGTCGGTTCCACATTCTGGGCCAATGCGGACTCCATCGCCGTCCGTGTGGTGACACCCACGATCCGCCCCGAAAGCATAACCGGGAAGCAACGGTAATGGAACCGTTTCAGGTGCTCCCGCAAGGCAGCAGGCGCAAGATCGGTAAGGAAGACCGGCGATCCGCTGCCCAGCGCGGATACCGGCACGGACCGCCATACGGCCATGTTGCGCGGCGCGGTGATGCGGTGCGGTTCACGCCCGTCCTGCCGCAGGACGCCATCATCAAAACTCTCATGCAACGCCAGCCGGGCGATGCTCTGGCTGATCAGCGTCCCGAGCAACAGGGCGGGAATCATCGCGAACTGGTGGGTCATCTCGAACACCATCAGGACCGCTGTCACCGGTGCCCGGACCACCACGCCAAAACAGCAGCTCATCCCTGTCGCGGCCAGGATCAGCCGGTCCGAAGGAGTTAACGGAAGCCATAACCCCAGCAGGCCAGAGGTCAGAAACCCTGCCATGCCGCCAATAAAGAGGGTCGGCGAGAAAATACCGCCACACCCCCCGGTACCGTAACTGAACACCGCCGCCAGCAGCTTACCCACCGCCAGCAGTCCCGCCAGTTTCCATCCGATGCCCGAGGACAGGGCCGACGATAGATCGCTGTAGCCGACACCGAAAATGCCGGTTCGCCCACTCGCGGCAAAGACGGCGACGCCGATGATCCAGACGCCGATGGCACCGACCGCCGGGAAAGCCCAGCGTGACAACGTTCGGGATTCGCGTACGCGTTGACGCATGTGGCCAAGGCCGTCCTCTGGAAAAAGATGGCGGCCATCGTGGCCATGGCGGCGGCCACCGGCACGGCCAGATAGAGCCCCCAGGAAGCGGTTCCGGCATTCGGCATGATAAAGGCGGGCTGGGCGCCGATCAGGGCCGTCACGATCAAGGCCCCGGCCACGGAAGCCAACATCACCCCGCCAAGCAGACGACTGTTGAAATCCGCCAGGATTTCCTCCAACACATAGCAAATGGCTGCCAAGGGCGTATTAAAGGCAGCCGCCAGGCCAGCCGCCGCCCCGGCCACTGTGGCCCNNCCAGCCGGCCACATTCGAGGCAAATCCCCCGCCGATGCAAACCGTCGGGCCTTCGGACCCGAGGCTGGTGCCACCCGCCAGTCCGATCACGCTGGCCAGGAACCGCACCAGCACCGAACGCAGACGGACTTCCCCCATGTCGTTCCAGTAGGTCGCCTTGATCTGGGGAATGCCGCTACCAGACGATGTCGGACTGATCTTCATCACCAGCACGCCGGCGA
>DIZZ01000048.1 GCA_002428045.1 Verrucomicrobia bacterium UBA6015 | reverse complement strand
ACGGAAGTAATCCGCATTGCATGCCTTTCCTGCCCAGCGCCGTTGACTGGCCGCCTTGCTGGCCTTGCGGCAATCGGCCTTCCCGCAGTAGCGCTGGCGCGATAGCGTCCTTGGATCCGGAAAGTATATCTCCCCGCAGTGCTTGCACTTGCGACTACGCCGGCGCCGTTGCTCTTTCATTGTCGTCCTCCTTCTTGTGGAGGACGATGCTCATTGAAACCGCCGAGAAAAGAAAGCCGCTAACACCCGTGGGCATCAACGGCCGAAGAAAACGAACAAGATGATTATATTTGGAATTTTCAGAAGAAAATCAACCGAAGAACACGCATTTCAAACCGCCCGTATTGAACGGGTTTCAACCCGCCGCTGACAGTTTTTGGTAAATGAGTGGGCCAAAGCAAATGCGTTGTCTCTCTATATCCACATTCCGTTTTGCTCGGCACGATGCAAATTTTGCGAATATACAGTGCTGCCGGAGTGGACGGCCTCAACGGAGACTGAGTACGTCAATCTGCTCCTGGCGGAAATTGAAATGTACAGGCCGCTTCTACAGGGAAAACGAATCGAGGGTTTTGATGTTGGAGGCGGAACCCCCACCAAAATCTCATTGGAGAACCTGCGGCGGATAACCGATGCAGTGACTAAAGGATTAAATTTCCGGGACGATGTGGTCTTTAGCATTGAGACAACACCCGTTATTGCCGCGAAAGAGCCCAAAAAACTGAAGGATGTGTTCAATCTAGGATATACGCGTATAAGTATGGGAGTTCAAACTGTTTCCGAAAAGCTATTGAACGAGCTTGGCCGGGAAGGTTCGACACATATCTACGAGCAGGCCGTACGTAATATCCGCGCGGCCGGATATAGTCGCTTCAATATAGACCTCATGTATGGTTTTTTGAACCAATCGGACGTAGATTTCGAATCCACGCTTCATTACGCGATGTCTCTCAATCCCGAATATATCACCTTGTATAGGAACCGCTACAAGGGGACCCAACTGGAAGATGAGGCGGCGGGTGTATCGCTCTATAAAATCATCAACCAGTATCGTCTAGCTTATCGGATGCTCACGGAGCATGGTTATGCGGCGAATCCTGGAAAGAATACCTTCAGCAAGGTTCAAGGCGACTACGGCACAAGCGATTATCTAACAAGACGGGTGATCGAAGGGACCCCGTACCTTGGCGTGGGTCTGGGCGCACAATCATTTGGCGTGGATTACCTTGCCTACAATGATGGGGCGGCAAGTAAACAGTTGGCTCGTTATCGAGACAAGATTATACAAGGAGAATTCCCGATACAGGACATCTATTGTCTGCCTCAACAGGAATCCGTCGCGAAGATGGTTTCCGTCGCATTCTATTTTGGGTTCATTGACCGAGGTTCATTTGCTCGAAGATTCGGCAGCGATTTTGAAAATATGTTTGCTGACGAAGTTGCCTATGTACTTCAGCAGGGGCTGATGGAATGGCAGGACGCGAGATTGTGCCTGACCTCACGGGGTGCGGATTACATAAACGGTGTAATTCCCCTGTTTTATTCAACTCGAGCCAAGGATGAGTTGCTTACGTTGGCTAAGCGAGGAAAAGTATGCTGTGCAGGTGAGAAGGAATTTCTTAGCGCCTATCGTATTGACGATTACGAGAGGCCATCGCTAACGGTCGATATTGTCATATTGAAACGTGGGAAAGACGTCAGCAATGCTGACCGGTCGCTCTCGGTTCTTATGATTAGGCGTGGTGAGCACCCATATATGGGGATGTGGGCCTTACCAGGTGGCTTTGTGCATCCAGGAGAAAGTGTCGATGAGGC
This sequence comes from Verrucomicrobia bacterium UBA6015, assembly GCA_002428045.1. Lineage (GTDB taxonomy): Bacteria > Verrucomicrobiota > Kiritimatiellia > UBA8416 > UBA8416 > UBA8416. The sequence goes on along the minus strand of DIZZ01000048.1, from coordinate 8,041 downwards.
TGCGTACCGCGAGCTTCAGCAAGAGGCTGGAATAACCCGCGTAACATTGAAGCAAAGAGGGGTATTCAGCAAGCCCGGGCGTGATCCAAGGGGCTGGATTATTTCGTGTGCATTTGTTGGAGACATATTGGACGATCACGAATCTCCAGTTTTTGGTGACGATGCTGTTGATGCTCGGTGGTTTGAGATGCGGATGAACAGTGCAGGACAGGTGGGTGCATTAATCCAAGGCGACATGAGCATGGGTTTGGACGCTCTTGCTTTTGATCATGCAGAGATTCTTCAGAGCGTAATAACAACATGAGATAGTCCTGATTGCAGCTGGAGATCGGGGTGAGGAGAAGAGCGTGATCGCAGTCAAAGACAGATTCAGAGGGCTGATCTTGGGCACGGCCGTAGGTGACGCTGTGGGTCTTCCGGCAGAAGGCGTCAGCAAGTCACGGGCAAGAAAGATGTTCAAGGGTCCATGGCGACACCGTCTCGTTTTCGGCAAAGGCATGATCAGCGACGATACAGAGCACACGATCTTTGTCTGCCAATGCTTGCTGGCTCATTCCGATGATGCCAATCTGTTTATCCAAAGATTAGCCATGTGCCTTCGATGGTGGCTGTTGTCGCTTCCAGCAGGCATAGGCATGGCCACGGGACGCGCGATTATAAAAATTTGCATAGGATTCTCTCCGGAAAAAAGTGGCGTATTTTCCGCTGGCAATGGTCCCGCCATGCGGGTCGCCCCTATTGGTGCATTCTTTGCTGACGAACCGGAATGGAATGACGAACTAACGGAACGTTCTACCTGTATTACCCATACAGATCCAAAAGCTCTGATTGCGGCCAAAGCCGTTTCGCAAATCGCGTCGTGGATTGTCCGAGCCGATCTTACCAGCCGCCCTGCTCTGGGTGAATTCATTCAACGGTTGTCTTCGATCAGTGCAGACAACACATGGCGAGGGCTGGTCTCGAGTATCGAGCGTGCCTGTGAGGATGGGTTATCTGTCGAAGCGTTTGCAGACAAGATGGGTTTAAAGAATGGTATTACGGGTTACATCTACCACACCGTGCCCATGGTTCTTTTTGCGTGGTATGTTCATTACGGGAATTACGAGAAAACACTCACGGCCCTTTGGGAATGTGGAGGCGATACAGATACGACCGGTGCGATAGCTGGCGCACTCGCAGGCCTGACCGTCGGTGAGACGGGCATTCCTTCGGTATGGATTGACGGCATCAAGGATTGGCCCCGTAGCACGGGTAAGATGCGAGAATTGGCCGATGCGCTTGCCGCGAAAGTCTCAGGGGAAGCGATCATGACCCCCATTCGGTATTTTTGGCCTGGCGTATTACTTAGAAATGTATACTTCCTTTTTGTCGTGTTGTTGCACGGATTCCGTCGTCTTTTGCATCCCTATTGAGGAATATAGTTATGACAGCAATAGAAGCCATAGCAGTCGTTTTCGGCGTTATATGCGTAGCGTTGACGGTGAAGCAGAATATCTGGTGTATAAGGGGGGGGATAATGGGTCAGTTATCGGGGGAGTTGAATTTCTGCGGGGCGTCTACACACCCCTTCGCATAATGGGCAAGATTTTGGCTTGTCGCCAGATAAATTGGCACATTCAGTATGCAGAACCCTTCCCCGCTGGATACCAAACCAAGCGGGGCGGCACTGACGAGGATCCCCACGTGCTGATGGGTTGCCCTTAGGTAGGCCATCAGACTCTCGGTGTGACGCCGTTTGACGTGTAGCGCCGCCTTGCATTCAATCGGGATCTTCATCCCCAGCTCAACCGCATCCATCACAAAATCCACTTCCACCGCACTTGCAGCCCCCTGTCGCCATGTGCTGATCCGCTTTTTGGCGGAAGCTCCTTCATGCAGACTCAAGAGGACGGCATTCTCGAAAAGTCCACCTAACGGCGCACGCAAGGAGGCGTCCAATGTGTTCAGCAGGGAGATCGAAGGAACCGCCATACTCCGAAAGCGACTGACCACGCCAAGATCATGCAGGTAGCGTTTCGGTAGGAAATCGGCGTGCTGAGGGTCAAGCGGTTGGACATGCACCTCCAATACCAGATGCCATGCACACAGGTCTGCGAGCACCTTTCTGGCGTAATATTTGGTGGCATCGATGTGGGTATATTTCGAGGGACTCCCCACATGATTTGCAACCGCCCTGATGGTCTGCTCGAACAGCGTCGGATCGTAATCCTCCTTGCGGGCGAAATCATCCTGAAGCATCCCCATGATCTCATCAACGACCGGCTCCGGCGCTGCCCCGGCGGCCAGTGCCTTGACCGCTTCGGGATACCCACCCACGTGCAGATACCGGTCGTAGCGTTCGATAAGATAGGCATGGCGGGAGGCCGGAATCGCCTCCGGTGCTCCTCGTACCAGATCGGCCAACTCCACCTCGCCTAGGCAACGCAGGAATTCTGAAAAACTGAACGGGAACACGCATAGGCTGCGCGTACGGCCAACCGGGATTCGGACATCCGGCCCGAACAAGCGATGCATGGATGATCCGGTCAGGATCACGCGGACCCCCTCCCAATCCTCCTTGAAGGATTTGACATACCGGGCCAGTACCGGCGATTCCTGCGCCTCATCAATAAACAGAATACTGTCCTTCGCGCGCAAACCGCAATGATCCTTCATCAACGCCCGGAAATCCTCGAAATCCGTCGTCTTATCGATTAGGCGAGCAATCTTGCGGTCCTTTTCCAGATCCATCGAAACATGCTCACCCCCTACTTGCGAGAGCACCTGCTTCACCAACGTCGATTTACCAACCTGACGAGCCCCCTCGACGAGGATCACCTCTCGCTGTTGCCGATCTTGCAACATATCCAACAAAACCGATTCAATATCCCTTTTCATAAAAACATTTTTCTATAATTGACCGATTTTGTCGAATCTATTTTCCATTTTGATTGTTTTTTCGTCTTGTTCGTGCGGTAAGCCATAGAACGATGGGGGCCAGGAGCCAGAGGGGCGGGGCCGGGGATTCGATGAATTCGTCAAACTCGAGTTTGCTGTCGGCCTTGAGCGATTTCGCCTCTGCACGCTGCAGCATGTCCCATTGGGCCTGGTTCTCGACCACGATGTAGGCGGTCGTGGGCAGGAGGATGCCGCTGGCGCGGCTGCGGGCGAGCAGTTCGGGGCGGGCGGCATCCGCGAGGCGCGGTTCAAATTGTGTCTGCTCCCATGTTCGCATCAGCGTCAGTCCCTGTGCGGTCAGGCTGTCGCCAGACAATGGTTGTAGGCGCTCCAACGGGCGGAAGCCGCCGCTGGTCATGTCGTAGTATTCCGGGGATGCGCCAGCCAGCAGCCGTTCCACGCTGGCACGGTCAGTCGGGCAGGCCGCATAGGTGGTGCCTGAGCGCAGCAGGATGGCAGGCTGGGGCGGGGGGATGGCGGATACGATGTGTGTCGGTGTCCTGCGGAACGGATAGGCGTCGAGCTGGCCGTCGGGGCGGCAGGCGTAATAGTCGTCCATATCGGGGGCGATGTCAGCGAAGGGGCCGAAGCCGTCCTCCTCACGCAAAAGGGGCGAGTCGGCAGCTTTGATGATTACGAAGACCGGGACCATCGGGAGGTTGTCGTCGCCGATCACCGGGGTGTCGCGCAGGGTAAGCAAGGCGCTCTTGATCGCGCGCTCGGGGCACAAGGCCCCGCGGAACGGTAGCGAGCCTTCATGCCCGGCGATGACACGGGCGGCGTCCGCGAGGGGAACCGGTGCAGATGTGATCGGTGTGTATTCGTAGTTTGCCAGTGTGATCTGGCAGCTTTTGATGCCGGGGACTTGCGCACGTAGGCGGTCGATCGTTTGTGTGAATCCGGCGTAGGCGGACGCCGCCCGTTCGGAACAATCCACGATCAGGTGGAGGTAGGGTGTGCGTGTGACTGCCGGTAGCGCGGCGGCGGCGGTCGCCGGGATCAGCAGGGTGGTCGTATTGGCCTCGCGGTGCATGAAAACCGTCGGTTGCGCGGGGGTTGGCGATTCGAGGTCGATCACCCTTTCGCCAATTTGCAAGCGCGGCGACATGCCCGTCGGATAGCTGAAGGCGATTTCCGTGGTGCGCGTCTCGGCGGCTGCGAAGGGGAAGACGCTCAGGCGTACGGTATCCCCGCCAGCATAGACCAGCATGCCGGGATCGCGGCGGGTCTGGTCGCGGATCATGTGGTAGACCCACATGGCGGCTTTCTTTTCAAAGATCCGGCCGGGCACGCGTTCCTTGCCGATGTGCAGCCAGTAGCCGGTGATGAATACGCCGTCGGGCAGGGTGATATCGGCCACGTATTCAGCGCTATCGCTTTGATCGTTCTCGTTCTGCAGGGTCAACACGAGCGTCGCGGTCGTGGTGTCGCCGGCCGTCAGGGCATGGGTTTGAGTGCTGGCAAGTTGCACGTTTCGCGGCGGAAGCCGGACGCGATTCTGGTTGCGGTCGCGCCGCCTGGCCGAGGCCGGATTGAAGATGTCCGTGAACATCCAGTCGCTTTTTTTCCGTTCGGAAGCCTGTCCGAAGAACATGGTTTCCAGATGCTCGATCTTGCGGTCCGGCAGGATCATGCCGTCCAGCACGAGGGCATCGTAACTGTCGGTAATAAACGGCAGGTAGATGCCGTACTTGATATCATGCAGGCGGTTCAAGGTCCGTTTCAGGGCGGAGCGGTTGACTTCGGCAAGCCCCGATGCGTAATCCGGACGGTAGGCGGCATCGAGCGCGCGGGTGAGGGCCTGCTTGTCGAGTAGTGAACGTCCCGTAAGCGCCAGCGGGATCAGGGCGGCGCAGGCCACGAACAGGGCCAGCACGCGGACGGTTCCGAGTCGTGCCCGGATTATTCCGCCTTCCTCGATCAGCGTGCGCGTATGCACGAGGAACAGCAGGGTGGGTGCCAGGATCAGGAATCCTGCTCCGGCGGCGATCATCGCCGGTAGCGACAGTGGCAGGAAGGGCAGAAAGACGACGAAGAAGTAGAGCGAGAACGGGTACGTCACACAGCGCAGTGTCCACACGAGCGTGCGGCGTCCTTGCCTGTCCGTGAACGGCAGCAGGAGCAGCAGGGCGTTCACGCAGGTCAGCACATAGACGGACTGCGACTGGAAATCATAGGGGAAGGGGATCTTGCGGTTCAGCAGCAAGCCGCCGATCGGGGCCACCAGCCCGGCGGTAAAGAGCATCACCGGACGCCCCCAGCTTACGGATGCGAGCCCGGTGTAGGCATAGGTCAGGAGGCGCAGGAAGGCGATCAGCAGGATCACCGTCGACCCCACGGCCAGCGTCAGGATCACCCAGGTCTCCAGATTCGCGAAGCGCCAGAGGGCATCGAAGACGCGCAGTCCGACGTACCAGGTCAGCGGAAGCACGATCACGGCGGCCAGGGACGCGCCGATATCCGCCGCCTTGCCGAGACGGGCCGGGAAGCAGGCCAGGCGCAGTCCGGCATAAAACATGGCGGGCATGATCAAGGCGTACTGGTAGTAGAGGATCTGTGATCCCGGCAGCATCCAGTCGGCGATGGTCGTAGGGATGAGACGCGCGAAACAGGCGGTGAAGAGCCACAGATACCCGATTCCCGCCAGCAGGACCAGGGCGCAAAGGGCCAGGTGTACCGGACGCTTCAGCCTGTGCAGCACGGCCCACTCTGCGGTCGCCACCAGTAGCAGGGCGGCCTGGTACAGGCCGATCCACAGCGCGAACTGTAGTTGTTCGGGATTCATCTCGCCATGCACAATCCGCCAGGCACGCCCATTGAGCAGGAGCAGCAGGAGTTGCGGCGCCAGCATGAACCACAGCAGCATGCGGGGATGTTTCATGGTCTCATTCACGGTCTTGATCATCACGTTACCTCTATTTCTATGTCGAACGATTGTCGATGGCAGTTTTGAACGATGAGCTGAGGCGAGGGTCCGACCGCAATCGTCCGTGGTAATCCGCCGCGAGGTCGGCCGCGCGTTCAAACGCATCAGCCTCTTCCGGCGGAGGCGGCAGGACTGTCGGCAGGTGTGTCGGCAGTGAACCGTCGCTGCGCGGGTGCAGTGCCATAGGCGACATGTCATAGACCGGGGCCAGTTGGCAGGGCCAGTCGGAACCCAGATGCAGGCTGATGTTGCCGTAATGCATATCGCTGTTGCCAATGCACTGCCCGAACCACCAAAGCAGCCGCAGGCGTTCCGCTGACACGGCATCCAGGATTCCGTCATGCTCCAGACGCCGGGCGGCCTGAAACCAAGGGCTGGTAAGATCGCCGTAATACGCGGCGTCGAGCGCCAGCAGCGAAACCAGATGCCGCCTGCCGCCCGCCGAGGTCCGGTCAAACCGCGTGGATTCCAGATAACAGCGGTTCTGGTCATAGAGGATTTCCGTGCTGGCCGCAGGGATCCCCGCCGCCAGCAATGTTTCGTTGGCCAGGGATTCAGCCACCAGCAGGTTCGCCCGGCGGGCTTGTGCCGGATCGTTCATATCGCCGCTGAATTTGACGATGACCGGACAGGTCCGTCCGGCGGTATCCTGTGTGCGGGCAATGAATTTCGGCTGTTCACCGGCAGCGGATGATCCCGGCCATTGTCCCTCCAGGACGGACTCGGCTAGCAGCGCATACGCACCCGCCCTTTCGGTTCTGGGAATTGCCGCGGAAGCCGACCGCAGGCGGGCCTGGGCCAGCATGTCCTCGCCAATGACGAAAGCCCCCGTCAGGTCGGATCCTTTGCGCAGCAGGGCCGAGAGGATATGTTCCGGTGTCCACAGTCGCGGATCGGGCGGTACGTGGTACTCGGTGGAAATGCAACGGGCAAAAAGCCGCCCGAGAAAACCCTGTGGCCGCAAGTCATCCAGGAACCAGGGCCAGCCGGGGTACACGCCATCCGGGAAAAGTGAGCCCTGCAGCGTATTCCAGGGTTGTTTCTGCTCCACATGCCAGGAACCGCCTTGCAGGGCGTGTAGCTCCGCCACATGGCTCGGTTCGCCATTCTCGTCGATCTGATACAAAGGCCAGTGATTTCCCAGTCCCTCGATGCGTTGATGCAGGGCGTAGCGCGTACGGCGCCCGCGCCCCATACGATGCACCCGCCCGGGCGGAAGGGCTGCCAGCGTACGCGACAGTGTCGGCTGACTGATTCCCAGTGCCCCCGCCAATTCAGCCGCCGAGCAGATTCCCCGCCGGCAGAACTCACGTTCCAGTTCAAGGTTATGCATATTCATGAATAGAATAAATAATAAATAAAACCCAATAAATAAAGCAATTAGTGAAATCAGTGAATAGAAAATGAATAGATTTTTAAACAAGCAAGTGTAAAGCATTCTACCGCGCCTGGCGTATCACCGTCCATTCGGCGATCGCATAGGCACCGACGAGCGCACTCAGGAATACAAACACCCCGACCGACAGGTGAACCCCTGCCCACATCGAGGATGGCAGGATGGCACGCGCCCACACGGACGCATGGAATCCGACCGTGATCCGGCAGGTATTGACCAGTATCGTGAGCGCGTAGGCCATGAGCGCGGTGATGAACACGGCGGCGGCGCTGAGTTTGCGGGTGCGATGGGCAAGCCCGAGTCCCATCGCCGCCAGCAGCACGAAGAAGCTGATGCCGCTGCAGGCGGGCGAGATCCAGACCGGCAGGGCGGCATGTGCAATCATGTACCCCTGATCCACCGGCACGCAGTCGGCCCCAAGGAAAAGCGCCGAGAGGCGGGCGGCAGGATGGGCGAACACGGCCAGGCGGAACCCGGGAGCCAGAACCGTCAAGGGCGACAAGGCCACGATCACCGCGAGCGTGATCAGCGTTGCCTGCTGTGAGGGGGATGGTTTCATGATCATGTTTACCGGCGGATGTTGTCTGCGATGCTTTCACGGGGTGAACCTGTGTCCTCTGCCAACTCAACCCGTCGTCAAACCACATCAGATGATCAATTCGCGCTGACCTTTTCGGACAGGGTCTAGCTTCGAGGCCTCCGCTGGCGGCGGCCAGATTCGGGTGGGGTTTCGGCGCGAGGGCTGGCTTGCCGGCGTTGCTTTTTCTTATCTCCTGCGGGCT
>DIZZ01000153.1:139-15802 GCA_002428045.1 Verrucomicrobia bacterium UBA6015 | reverse complement strand
TCCATACTAGGGAGCTCTGCATACAAGTGCAAGCATTCTATAATAATCTTTTTACAATTTTTGGCGATGCCGGGTTTGCGGGGGAATATATATTAGCAGGGAGGAGTAAATAGCCAGGATGCGACACTGCTTCGCTAGGGATTCGGATTCTATTACTCGTAATCATAAACTGCTTGTTTTTTCCAGCACTATCGTGAAAGATTATCGGGCGCAGGCGTATTCGGCTGTCGTGACGACAGCGGCCTGCCCAGAGTCAACCCAAAGGAAGCGACGCATCATGAGCACAGTGAAGAAAGCCAAGACCGCTGCCAGCAAAACAACCAAGACCGTTGCCAGTAAACCGACCAAGAAGGCCCTGATTGTGTGGGGAGGGTGGGATGGTCATACGCCAAAACCCTGCGCTGATCTGTTCGCGCCATGGCTGGAGTCCAAAGGCTTCCAGGTGGTTGTCTCGGATACGCTGGATGCCTACGCCGACAAGGACCAGATGAAGGATGTCAACCTGATTGTTCCGATCTGGACCATGGGGGAACTCAAGAAAGAGCAGTGGGCCGGGCTCAACGAAGCTGTCCTCAATGGCGCTGGGCTCGCCGGTTGGCATGGCGGCATGTGCGATTCGTTCCGCACCCATACCTCGTACCAGTTCATGACCGGCGGTCAGTGGGTCGCCCACCCCGGCAATATCATCCCCCACCAGATCAACATCACCGCGCCGGACGATCCGATTGTCAAGGGCCTGAAGGATTTCGAGATGGTCTCCGAGCAGTACTACATGCACACCGACCCGTCCAACGAGGCGCTGGCGACCACGACCTTCAGCGGCAAGCACGGCAACTGCCCCTGGATTAAGGGCACGGTCATGCCTTACGTCTGGAAACGTACCTATGGCAAGGGCCGCGTATTCTACACCGCACTGGGCCATGTCGCCGCCGATTTCAAGGTTCCAGAAGCCATGGAAATCGTGAAGCGTGGGATGCAGTGGGCCGCCCGTGAGCGGATCAAGCCGGAATACACCTCGGCCTAGTCCTAAACCCAACCCACTCATAAATAGGAACCCTACCTCATGGACACCACGAACATCGGGATTGTCGGCTGCGGCAACATCAGCGGCATCTACTTCAAGAACCTCTGCACCGTCTTCAAGAACGTCACGGTCAAAGCCTGCGCGGATCTGGATGCCGAACGGACAGCGGAAAAACTCAAGGAATATCCTTCCGTCAACGCCTGCTCATTCGAGGAGATGCTGGCCGACCCGGACATAAAGATCATCGTTAACCTCACCACGCCGCAGGGACATTTTCCTGTGGCGATGAAGGCGGTTGCCGCTGGCAAGCATGTCTACAGCGAGAAACCGCTGACGCTTACGCGCGGCGAGGGCAAGACCCTGCTGGCCGCCGCCGCGAAAGCGGGCGTCATGGTCGGCAATGCGCCCGACACGTTTCTCGGGGCAGGCATCCAGACGTGCCGCCGCCTGATCGAGGAAGGTGCGATCGGACGGCCGATCGGTGCCCAGGCCTTCATGTTCTGCCATGGGCACGAGAGCTGGCACCCGGATCCGGAATTCTACTACAAGGTCGGTGGCGGCCCGATGTTCGATATGGGGCCCTATTACCTGACGGCCCTCGTCTCGCTGCTCGGCCCGGTGAAGCGGGTGACCGGCTCGACCGGCATCAGCTTCCCGCAGCGCACGATTACCAGCGCCAAGAAGAACGGCCAGATCATTGATGTCGAGGTGCCGACGCACGTGACCGGTATCATGGACTTCGCCAGTGGCGCGATCGGCACCATCACCACGAGCTTCGACGTCTGGGCATCACAGACACCCCGCATCGAGATCTTTGGCTCGGAAGCCACGCTTTCCGTGCCGGATCCGAACACCTTCGGCGGTCCGGTATGCATTCGCCGCAAAGGCGAAAAGGAGTGGTGCGAGCTGCCGTTGACGTGCGGGTTCAATGCGAACGGCCGTGGGATCGGCCCCTCCGATATGGCCGACGCCCTTCGCACCGGTCGCCCGCACCGCGCGAGTGGGGCCCTCGCCTTCCATGTGCTGGACCTGATGCATGCCTTCCATGAAGCCTCGGCCAACGGGACGCATGTCGCCCTCGAAAGCACCTGCGAGAAGCCTGCGTTGATGCCGGACGGGCTCTTTGAAGGCAACTGGTAACCTTCGGCGATGGTCGTTTCCAGGGGATAACCGTCCACGACGAATCCCTTGGAAACGCACCGCCGTCCGCCGTCCGGCTTGACTTCAACCGCACCGCAAGGCAATATCGCGGGCCATGTTAAAAAGCAATAAGAAAAATGAGTTCACGGTAGCCGACCTGCTAAAACATTTGCGCCAGAGCGATAGTATCCCCGCACTGGACGAAAACGTGACGCAACTGTGCCGGATGACGGGCAATTCGGAGTCGGCCGCCTCCGACCTCACCTCCGTGATCATGCGCGACGCCGCCCTCACCTCGCGCTTGCTAGGCATGGCGAATTCAGCCTGTTTGCGGCCCCGCAATCCCGTCAAGACCGTGTCGGCCGCCGTGATCCTATTCGGGTTCGAGCGGATCCAGCAACTCGCGTCGGGACTTACGCTCTTCCATAAACACGCCGCCGACATCCGCGACAAGGAATTATACCGTCTGTTGGTGTGCGCCTATTGCACCGGGAACCTAGCCATGCACCTGGCACGCAAGCTCGGTGACAGTACCCCCGAGGAGCTTTTTGTATCGGGGCTCATGGAACAGCTTCCCCGGCTTATCCTTGCCAATGGGTTTCCTGAGCAGTACCGCAATATGGAGCATCTGATAACGAACGAAAAACAGTCCCTCGAACAGGCCAGCAAACAGGTTTTCGGGGTTCCCTTCTCGGAAATCACCGCCGCCATCGCCGATTACTGGAAGCTGCACAAGCCGGATCACGCCAGGGCCAACGACAGTCCGCGCGATGCCGAGCGCCGCCAGCAGGCCATCAGCCTCTCCGTCGAGGTCACCGACCTGCTCTTCGGCAACCGGCTGGCCGGACCAACGGCGGTCGGCGATGTGTCCATGGCCATCGCCACGCTACTCAAGGACAAGAACTTCTCGCTACCGGACTTCGTCGGGGCCTCGGCCAACGGGGACCCCAACATGGAGCAGTTCTTCAAGCTGAACGAGCAGGATCTTTCGATGATGACCCGTATTGCCGAATGGGGCAAGGTCAGTTCCACCCAGGTGGCCAACAGTCTCACGGCCAGCTTCCAAAAGCATACCGAGGAGCCGCCCAAGGAAGATCCCCCCCTGATGATGGCGCATTTCCTCTCCGAATTGATGCTGGCGGTTCATAAACGCTACAAACTCAACGATATCCTGATGATCGCCCAGGAAGGTATTTTCCGGTGCATGAACCCGGAATGTGTCATTGCCGCCTTTATTGACCGGGATCGGCAATACCTTCAGGGGCGTTTATATGCCGGGCATCCGTCCGGCATCAGCGCCAGTCGCTACCGGGTTGCACTAAGCGAAGGCAGCCGTCTGGCAGCCCAGGTCATGCTAAGCCGCGAAACCACGATTGTTGAAACAACCAAGCTGCAGATCATCGACGACGACAGTCTGATCCATGAACTCAAGCTCACCAGCGTCATGATCGCCCCGATCATCGCTTCCAACCGGACGATCGGGCAGTTCTTTCTCGGTCGGTGCCCCGCCCAGCCACCGTTCACCTCCGACGACAGCCTCTGGATCAGCGCCATCGCCAGCCACATCGGCATGTCTTTCGAGCAGATCGACCGGTAGCCGCAGCGGGATTTCACATCCCGCCCTGTTTGGCCTCCTCGAACGTGATCAACTGGCGCGGAGCCGGATCCTCCTCGATGGCCTTGACCATCTTCTGCCACATGCCACCAAACCGGCCATCCTCGACCGCTTTGAACCGGGGATCGACCTTGAGCGCAGCCAGTGCTGCTTTGGCGTTGGCCCCGTATGCCGGAAGCACATCACAGATCATGCGCACCTTGAAACCGAACTTGCCATCCTCCCGATCCAGAACCCCGACGGTATAGGGAATCCCCTCCTTGATGTTCAGACTGGCAAGCACCTTGATCGCGGCCCCGATCGATCCCTGCCAGGCATGATAGGAGTGGTAGGAAGGATCCTTATCCTCGATAATGTGCATGACCTTGTCCGCCACCCGATGGAAATCCGCGAGGGGAATTTCCGAAAGCAAACGTACCCCTCCCTCGCGGGCTTGCTGACGCTTGTGATCCATCAGCGAAAGGGAGGCCTTGTAAAGCAGCACCTTGTCCGTCACCAGTCCGGATGCGAACGGCGTCAGACAGAGACGGTTGATACTCTCGGCAACGGACTGGTCCACATCACGGAACCGATCCCCGGGCTCGTCAGCCAGAATCAACTCCAGCATGGCCGTATAATCGGTGTAGGCAGGCTGGCCCATATAACTCAGGGATGCTGCCGCGGCAGCCCGCACCTCCGGATCCGCCTGTGTGTCCCGCAGGATCGCCCCGAGCCGTTCAACCTGAGGCAGGGCCTGCTCGATCGGACAGTTTAGGCCGAAATACTCAATCGCACAGAGTTTCTCTAGCTTTTGACCACGCTCGATCATGTCGACCAGACTAGCCATAAAATCGCCTTCCTTTAGTCTAAGCGCACCGATGACGGCCCGCCGGACTTGCGGGAGAGGATGATTAAAAAGCGTCAGCAGCTCATCAACGCGCTTGCCTGCATAATCGACCTTACTGCGTTGCACGACCTCCTTCGCGTCGTCGCCCTTCACCCATATCGTGGGGTCTGCATCGCGACCCGTGATAAAAAGCGCCTTACGTGGCAGACAGTAGGTCAGGAGGGCGACCCCGGTCTGCGACCCTTCCTTCTGATCGCTCCCGAACCGGGAGAAACTGCCATCCCAGGTACGGTACATGGTTTGCAGCCAGCGCGATTCCTTGAAAAACTGCTGCGAGACGTCAGGCCCCGACAGGTTGGCCCCCAGCGGGGTCCAGAGCGGATTAAAGAAGGTGCTTGCATGCCCCTGCTCAAGACCGTCAAAGGACGTGGCACAAAGCTGCGAGAAGAAGGAGGCCCCCGGCACGTTATCCTTCAGCGCCATGCAGAGGGCAGCCGATCCGCTCGTCCCGTTGTTGTTGTAGCTCCTGATATTCGGACCATGCACGCCATAATTGAAAGCCCCCTTGCCGATGAACGTGGCATAGTAGGCATAGGTGCGCTCGATACCTTGCTTGAGGATCGGATCATCGATACCGCAGCGCTCGGCCATCAGCATCCCCATAAAACTCGAAAGACTGGACTGGTTCATCTGGGCATACCCCGGAAGACGGCCATTGCGCGCCGGGGTGGCCATGCGGTGCCCGTACAAGCCCCCCGCATCCTGCCCTCGTGCCAGACTGACGGCATAGGTGCGAATGGCGGGCAGCACGGATTCATCCTTGGTCAGCAGATAGTACTCACCCAGCGCGATCAGGTGGTACCCCCAATACCAGCCGACATAGCCCAGATCTTTCTCACCCGCAAACATCGCCTCGATATCCGCCGCGTTGGGTTTGACCCAATCCGCAGCCTTGATCACCTTCGCGACGGCCTCGAGATGCGCCGGCTCGCCTGTGGCCATCAGCCCGAGCAACCCGGTATGCGTGACATCCCCGAAGGCTTTCGACTCCAGAATCGCCTTTGCTGCCCGCTCAATGATCGCCTGGCTCTTGGGGCAGTTCCATGGCGCGGTGTCGCTATAGCTCCCAAGCACGGCCAGTTGCAACGCCACCGTCTTGTCGCCCGCCAGGCTCAGCGTTAACGTACCGCCGCCCGCCTCCGTCTCGGCACTATCAATGGCCACAGCCAATTCACGACGCGGATCGGTTGCGAACGCGACAGAGCCTGCCCCGATGATCTGGTCACCCTTGCTGATTTTGCCCTCGGCGGGGGAACCCTTAGCAACGGACATGACATTGATGGTCTTTCCTTCCAGGGTACCGGCCAGCCCGGTCGGCCCCAGTTGGTGGATATCCGGACCGGCAGCAAATACCGACGATCCAGCCATGAAAACGAACGTCATGATCAACTTACATAGCCGACTTTGTGCTTCTATCATCATTACTGCCTCCCGAAAACATTGCGAACCGCCTGCAAATACCGATAACCCCAACGCATATCCGGCAGTAGGTAGCTGCCTTCCGTCCACTCGTTCCAACTGTTGATGGTCAGCAGCGGGGGCTGCTGTGGCCTGCTATCGAGCCAGGCCTTCGCCTTCCATAAGCACGCCTCAAACGCGCCGGGGGTAGCATTTGCCACAACATGATCCGCACCAAAAGAGGGATTGCGATGCGTGTTGTCCCAACCAATCGAAACATGCGGGTAGAAGGTTCCATACGTCGCTTCGAAATCCGACCATCGCGCCATGGCCTTGGCTGCCCAGGCCACATAGTCACCGTCCCCCCCCCATCCATGCAGAACTGATACGACGTCGCACTATCAAAACCCAAGGTTCGCGCCGCCTTGTTGATCACGTGTTCCGCGAGATTTGCCCCCGCCTCATTGCCCCCGGACTTGAGCCGCGCAATCGCCTGCAAATCGATTCCCGGAAAGCCTCGCGCCTTGCAACATTCCCGCATCCAGGCAAAAGCGGCCTTTGCCGGATCAATCCCTCCCAATCCAGCCACCAGATTGCCCGTGTCAAAAAACGAGAAGACGGGGTTGTCATCAAGGCGATAATAATTGGGGTGCCCCATATACTTACCAACAATTCGCTCAAACATTGGCTCCAGCACATCTCGCGTGACTTGCCCCGTCCAAAGGGTCGCACGGGGTTTCGACCAGTCGGTATCCTCGTGCATATTCCAGAGTGTATCGACATCGTGATTGGCCCACATCAGGTAGAACTTGCAATCGGTACCATCCAGTGCAGGGATCAGCCCCTCGTTGAGTTGCCGTTCAAAGCAGGGCGCATTCTCATACCAGTACCAATCCACGATAAAGACATTGATGCCATGCGCCATGGCCAGCTCGACATGCTGGCGCATCACCGCCGGATCGGCTTCATCCTGACAGCCGAGCAACGGGATCCGCGGCATATCGTGCCCGGGGAAACGCGGCGACCCCCGCCGGACGGTATACCACTCGCCATCCTTCTCAGGCCAGAAATGCCCGCACCGCGGTTCGTAGTGGTAAGACGGCCAGATATAGGCCGCCACGTCATAGTTTCTCATGCTCGCCTCCACTCCTTCTCGTCACTTAATGCTTTGATAATCATCGTCGCCCGCCAAAGACACATAAAAATCAGCCATCATGAACAACCCCGAGAGGCATTTATCCGACACGGTATCGTCATTACGTGAGCGTGAGAGCAATCACCGCCCCGGGTGTATCCGGCGTGATTAACAATCCTTGCGACGTTTTACTGGAATTGGCACCGGCTACCGCCGCACATCCGCCCAGGCCTCGCAGCAGTAGCTGCCAAGGACCACCGCAAAGACGGGTGCCGATCCGGAGTTCACACCCCCTGCGCGTGATTTCGAGAACGGTCGCGGGGCAACCTGCCTGATCGGGGACCGTCGTTTCCAGCGATGCCCCGTCCGCGATATGAAATGCATGGAACGTGACCCTTTCCGCCAGCTCATAATCGGCCCGGTCATCGATCATGCCGACGGGGATGACCGTATTCTCCCGTGCCAACAAGGGCAACCCCATATACGTGTAGTGCTCTCTGAGCCAGCGTCCGCCCGTTTTTTCTTCTCCGCTCACGAAATCGGTCCAACGGCCCTCGGGTAGATAATAATCCACCCAGCCATCCGGATCCATCACCGGGGCCACCAGCAATGCCTCGCCCAGCATGTACTGCCGGTCAAGCATGGTGCAGCCGGGATCGCCGGAAAACTCAAAGCACATCGCCCGCATCACTGGCCATCCGTACTGATGCGCCTCGACCGCCTTCTGGAAAAGGTACGGCATCAGGCGGCACTTCAACTTGATGAAGGCGCGCAAGACATCGACAGACTCCTCGTCATAAAGCCAGGGGACCCGGTAGGTCGTGCTGCCATGCAACCGGCTGTGCGATGACAGGCATCCGAACGCAACCCAGCGCTTATATACATCCGGCGATGCCGTGCTTTCGAATCCGCCCATATCGTGGCTCCAGAAGCCGAATCCCGACAGTCCCAGCGACAACCCGCCCCGCAAACTCTCAGCCATGGATTCATACTTGGCGGTGCAGTCTCCCCCCCAATGCACCGGGTAGGACTGGCCCCCAACGGTCGCGGATCGGGCAAACAGCACCGCCTGGCCGACCCCGAGCTTCTCCTCAAGCACCTCAAAAACGGTCCGGTTGTAAAGCTGCGTGTAGTAATTATGCATCTTCTGCGGATCAGACCCATCGTGGTAGACCACATCCACCGGAATTTCTTCCCCGAAATCGGTTTTGAAGCAGTCAACCCCCATGTCAACGAGTCGCGCAAGCTTAGCCTTATACCATCTGCAGGCCTCCGGATTGGTAAAGTCCACCAATGCCATACCGGCCTGCCACCGGTTGTGCTGGAACACCCCTCCATCCGGCCGCTTGAGCAAGTAGCCGTTTTCCATCCCCTCCTTGAACATGGCGGATCGTTGCGCGACGTAGGAGTTTATCCATACGCAGATCTTTACCCCCATGGCCTTGATCCGCTTGAGCATGCCCGCCGGATCCGGGTAAACATTGGCATCCCATTCCAGATCGATCCAATGAAAAGCCTTCATCCAGAAGCAATCAAAATGGAAGACATGCAGAGGGACATCCCGTTCAGCCATTCCGCGGATAAAGCCCGTCACGGTTTCCTCGTCATACCGGGTCTGGAAAGAGGATGTCAACCAAAGCCCGAAACTCCAGGCAGGAGGCAGCCCGGGCCGCCCGGTCAGCGCGGTGTAGCGGTTCAGGATATCCCGCGGCGTCGGCCCGGCAATCACAAGGTACTCCAGCGATTCGCCAGGGACGGAGAAGCCGACGCGCTCAACTTTTTCGGTGCCGACCTCAAACGACACGCTTTCGGGATGATTGACAAATACCCCATATCCCCTGCTACTGAGATAGAAGGGGATATTCTTGTAGGAACGTTCGCTTGAGGTACCGCCGTCATCATTCCAGGTATCAACGACCTGGCCATTTCTGACAAACGGGGTAAACCGCTCGCCAAGTCCGTAGATACACTCACCCACGCCGATGTCCAACTCCTCCTTCATGAAGGCGCGGCCATCCGCTTCGCGCATATAGCCCATTGCCCTGAAACCGGATGCGGTCAGGCGTTGCCCGCCCGCCCGGTACTCGATCTGCCATTCGCCCTGCTTGCGAATATGGGCAGAGAGCACCCCGCTCGCCATGATGCAAGCCTCCTCGCCATCCTGGATGGACACGTCCGGGGCCATGTCCGCCAACGGGAATTCAGGGCCAGCGGTGTCCACGCCCTTGAAATGGTCGATCCGGACGCGGATGACCCCGTCCATTGGCGATGAAAAATGCACGCTGATCATGGGGTTGTTGAGCGTATCACCGCAAAACGTTATCGGACGCACGGGCGCAAAGATATCGACCGTGTGCTCCGTCGCCTCGATTTCAAAGATTTCAGCCGGATGATTCGCCTCGACCCCTTTTCGCAGCCGCCAGCGACCCTCGGTAAATTTCATTTTTCACCTCCCGTATCATTCAGCTCTTGCAAAACCTCTCGTGGTGCCCGGCTTCAAGCGGACACCATGAGGGGTCCTGCACGTGCCTCAATGACCTAATACCTGCAGTTGGCCCAGAACAGATCCAGCATATACTCGTAATCCGCCAGCTTGACCGTGGGCGGGATCGAGTGATCCGACATGTACACATACGGGGCGCGGAGAGCCTTCATGCCGTTGAGCTTGCCGAGGCACTCCTGCCTGATCTTGTCCCGATTCCCCGTCTCCAGTACCCGTATATCGATATTGCCCATGAAGCAGAGCTTATCCTTGAGCGTTTCGGCCAGCGTCACCACGTTCATGCCGGTCTTGGCCTCCATGGCCTGGATACAATCGACACCGGATTCGATAATGCAATCCAGATGCGGACGGAAGTCTCCACAGGTGTGAAGGATGATCGGCAGGTTATAATCCTTGAACATGCCGAACAGCCGCTTGTGATAGGGATGGATCAATTCCCGATGACAGGTCGGGGATGCAAACGGAGCAGCGGTGTACCCCAGGTCATCATAGATATGCACGCCGTCGGGTAATCCCACCTCGCTGAAAAGCAGTTCGAAATATTCCATGTACTTGGTCGTGACCAGATCGCAGAAATCATGGATCCACTCCGGTTCAAGCAGTAATGACTCAAGCATGGTGATATCTCCCATGACCTTGCGCAGCTCCTCGAAGACGAACAGTGATCCGTAGGTGATAAACGCGTCGCCAGCCATCGCGGCCGTGTATCGTTGCTTCATCGCCACAACATCCACATGGTTGCGAACAGAAATCGCCGTGAAGGCATCGCGGAAATCGCGCTGCCAGATCTCGGGCGTGGTCATCGAGAACCCCACATGTTCCGGTGTGCCCGCCTTGTGTTTCCACGTCTTGGTCGCCGCGCCCCAGCCATCACGCCGGACAATCCAAGCGTCCGATTCTTCAACGATCGTGGCAAGGTCGGGGCGTGGCCCGGGGGCGGCGAACCAGGCAATTGAGCGAATATCCAGGTTGAAGCGTTGCTCGAAAGCAGTCTTTTCCGGCATCCCCTGCTCGCGCCATGCGTTCGGGATAATATGCGGCCAGAAATGCTCGTTCAGGCCGACGCGATCAGGCAGTTGCTTCGCCAACAAGGTTTTTATGACATCTCGCTTGGTCATCGCCATGGTATAAACTCCTATTCTCCGATATACGGGCCATACCCGATGGTGCTGAACGGACCGACAGGAAGCCCCTCTTTGCTATAGAGCAGCGGACCGGTTGGATGTATTGTGTAGGCGTAGCGTACGGCTTGAGGTTTCGCGACCGCATCGCTAGAGACGATCAGCTCCGCCCCATCAATGGCTCCGCTGGCCCAATGCCATGTTCCGTCCTCATCCTGCATGGAGAGCCAGCCCAGCGTCGCATCGGGCGTCGGGGTCGGCGGCTGCAAGTCGAGCGGCCCCTGCTTCTGTGCCAGCATCAGACCGCCCTCGGCATCGCTAAAGCTCACACGGATGACACGCCCCTCAACCCTGTGTGTCTTGTACAGCGGAGACACGCCAACCGCCTTGAATCCATAGACGTTGCGTAGCACGGCACGCGCAAGCCGGTCACCCGTGTCAACCTTGTTCGGAGGATGCTCCCCCGTTGCACCAACGTCGATCGTCACCACCAATCCGGTATTGGGCAGCGCGAGGGCTTCAACACAGGCCTGCCGGATTTCCGCGCGACCATCACCCATGGCGGGATCTTCCATCAGTGACTGCCCGATCCCAGGCAACTGCACATAGTAGAATGGAAAGTCCCCCATCCCCCACGCTTCGCGCCAGCCCGTGATCAACGCTTCGAGCTTCGGCTGGTAGCCGCGCCCATCCTTTGCATTGCTTTCGCCCTGATACCAGATGGCCCCCTTGATGCCATAACCCACGATCGGCTGCATGAGCCGCGTATAGTTGCCGCCTACCTCGTAGGGGGCCTTGTTCAGCCACGATTCAATGGAGGAGCCACCGACCGCCTTGCGGATCAACCCGATGGGCACGAGTGCGTCCTGCTGCAGGCGACGGGCAAAAAAGAAAGCAACCTTTCCGAAATCCGGTGCTGTCGTAGGCGAACAGACGGTCCAGGGATCACCATCTTGAGCGAGCCTGCGTAGCGCCGGATAGCTCGCCAGATCCAACGTATCGGTCGGCCAGTGGAGCATCCGCTTGTTCCCGACCCGCCCCGCCATGTTGGACTGACCGGCGCAGATCCAGACATCACCAACCAGCAGGTTCGTGAGTTCTTTTACCGCACGCTGTCCATCGAACTCACAGACTATCTTCATCGTCTCGCCGACGGGCGAATCATTGACAGATTTCAGCCGGGGCGCATCCATCGGGTCCAGTTCGATCCGCCAGCCCCCCTTCTCATCGGCATGTGTGGATTTCGTCTGACCGCTGAATGTGACAATCACCGTCGCCCCGGGAAGCGACGACCCCCACACCGGGACCTTGACCTTCTGCTGCAACACCCCGTTATCGCCAAACGGTGCTGCCAGCCCGGGGGCGAGCTGATACGAAACGTCTTGATTCATCTCACCGGCCGTTGCCGAAAGCAGCCACTGACCCAACGCACACAGACATAATGCCCATTTTCCCATATCACTCCTTCACTGAATACCTGTTACCCCTCACATGTGATTTTCGCCCCCGTCGGCAATAGCTTGGACAACAGCGAGCGCAGATTCATCAATGTGTATGGTTTTTGCAGGCAACCGGCCAATCCCTTCCCGGCGAATTGCGCGGCAATATCGTGTTCAGAATAGCCACTGGCAAGAATCACACGCACATCCGGGTCGATTTGCCGCAGTTCCCGGTAGGCTTCCTCCCCGTTCATGTGCGGCATCGTCAAATCCAGCAGGACAAGGTCGATCTGCGACCTTCGCTCACGGAAGAGTTCCACGGCTTTCCGACCATCTGCGGCCGTCAGGACCTCGAGCCCCAATCGCTGCAACTGTTTTGAACTGATGGCGCGAATGCTCTCCTCGTCATCCACCAGGAGCACCGTGCCGGTCCCCTGCCACGCGTCGATCCTGCCAGCCTCCGGCTCGCGATCTTCGATTATCTCGTTGGCGGGGAACATCACCTTGAAGGTCGTTCCCTTGCCCGGCTCGCTATAGACTCGCAATGCGCCCTCGTGCGCCTTGACAATACCCATGACCGCCGACATGCCCAGTCCACGACCGGTGAACTTGGTCGTGAAGAACGGCTCAAAGATATGCGAAAGGGTCGTCTTGTCCATTCCGCAGCCCGTGTCCGACACCTCAATGTAAACATAGGTTGCCGGCTTGCCGGGCGGAACAATATAGCTGCCTGCCAGATATTGCTCGGAGCAATCGACAGCCCCGGTGGAGATGGTGATTACACCGCTTCGCTCGCCAATGGCATCGGACGCATTGATGACCAGATTCATCAGGATCTGTCGGATCTGCGCCGGATCGCCGAACATGGAGGGAAACGACTTCTCAAGATTCAGGTTGAGGATCGCCTTCTTCGAGATACTCGTCTTGAG
Organism: Verrucomicrobia bacterium UBA6015; assembly: GCA_002428045.1. Lineage (GTDB taxonomy): Bacteria > Verrucomicrobiota > Kiritimatiellia > UBA8416 > UBA8416 > UBA8416. Next base: position 2,612 of record DIZZ01000153.1, on the reverse strand, counting down.
CATGTGGAGCGTTTCCTCGACAAGGCCACCCAGCGACATGTTGCGCTGCTCGATTTTACCCTTGCCCGCGTAGGCCAGCATCTGGCCGCACAACTCGGCCGCACGCTTGGAGGCGGCCACGATTTCAGCGATACTTGCCTTGCCTGGAGAAAGCGGCGAGAGTTCGTCGAGCGCGAGATCCGCATGCCCCATGATCGCCATCAGGATGTTGTTGAAATCGTGGGCGATCCCGCCCGCGAGCACCCCCAGGCTTTCGAGCCGCTGCGTCTGGTGCAGGCGCGTCTCGAATTCCTGGCGCTCTGCCTCCACTTTCTTCCGCTCGGTGATATCGATATGGGTTCCGACCGTAAGGTTGGTCAGGTTTCCATCGCTGTCACGCAGGGTTTGTCCCCGTGACCAGATCCATACTAGGCTTCCGTTCCGGTGTTTCATTCGGAAATGGTTTTCATACATGCCGACGGAACCTCCCTCTAGATAGGCTGAAAAATGTGCGGAAGCCTGTTCCCGGTCATCAGGATGAAGCAGGTCTATCCAGCTTTCCAACAGATTGGCGGAGCCATCCATCGGATAGTCGTCCAGATCAAGCCCCAGCATGGCGAAATATTCGGGGCTGCACCAAAGGTACCCCTTGTCCCTGTCATATTCCCATGCACCGGTATTGGACGCCGCAATGATGGACCGGAAACGGGCCTCGCTTTGCGCCAGCCGATGCTGGGTTTGTTTCATTTCCGTGACGTTTTCAAAAGTGATCCCGACACGATGAAGTGGCAGCGGGAATGCCTTGAAGATGTAAGCGGCCGACGGCAACCGATCGTCTCCGTAGTAGATATTCTCGAACTCGCCCGACTTGCCGGTGCGCACGATGTTGGCAAAGCGTTCAGGAACACCCGTGTCGCGCAGGGCGGGGAAAATCTCATCGATGGTTTTTCCGACCAGTCCCTCGGGAGGAGCACCGCTAAGTTTTCCGCTGGCCGGATTGGCGGCCACCATGCGCAAACTGTGGTCATCCTCAAGGTTTTCGAGCTCATAGACATACAATCCCATCTGCATATTCCTGAGAATATCGTCGGACTGGCGCAACGAGCCCTCCGTCGTTTTGCGCTCGGCGTCCAACGCCGCGAGAAGTGCCTTCGTTCGCGAGACCTCGGCCAGGATACTACCCTTTCCGTCCGGGAGTGCCGCATCGGATGGCGCACCGCCAACGCGCCTGAGGTCTGCGATTTCCGCATGCACCTTCTCGACCGATCCGCCAAGGATCACGACTTCACGCCGCCGCAGGGTGACCAGTTGCCAGGCCAGCAAGGACGCGAAGACAACGAACGCGATCCGCAACCCGGCGGCTTTATGTCTCGCGATATTGACCGCCGCCAGGGTCCGCTGGTCAGACAGCGCGATGGCCTCTGCCATCGGCCGCATGATGCCAGCTTTGGCCGCATAGTAGCGGGCGTCGTGCAGCATTTCGATAGCGCGTTCGCGATCAGCCGGTACTGGAGGATGCGTCATTTCAACCAGGGCCATCGCCGCGAACTCGATCGTGGTGAGATCATCCGAATTGACCTTGGCATCGGCCAGTTTGGCGAATTCCTGCGCGGAGAATCCGGCCTGCTGCATTAGGGCCAGGAGCGGAACGGCCTTGTCTGCCGGGCGTGGCCGGGCATCATCGGGGCCGACTAGATCCCAATAGACGGCCTGATACACCACCGGACGCGGTTTCTTGCCGTCTCGGATATCGAGAATCTCCTGGAAGTGGCGCTTGTAGATCGGATTCCCCGTGACCACATAGGTCCTAACCATGCGGGTCAGGTCGTCGGACGACTGGCGTAATTCATCCGCTAAAAGGAAGGAGGCTTGTCGATGCCGATTGGCGGTATCGATCCGGCGCTCGGAAACGACATAAAAGACAAAGGTGGCCACGACCAGGCCAAGCAGGACGAAGGTCAGCGGGATACGGCTTAACAATGAATGGGGCCGCTTCAGGCTGAGGAATGGTTCCGGCATCATATCACCTCCAAACGCATGCGACTCTGCACCCTGACATTCAGCGTTTATCTTGAACGCTGGCAAGCATACCATGCCGTCCGTGCGGGGCAAGCTTTATCGAAGGAAAGTGCAACCTCGGCTTCATCCCGAAAGGAGAGCCAAGTTTGCCTTGATTGCTTTAATTTCAGACGTTTCCCTTTACCGGTTGACAATGCCGGTTGAATGATCATATCGTTTTCCCATGGTACCGGAACCCATACAGAAGTTTTCAATGCCACGCCCGGCCGTGCGTCGATGGGTGGCGGTGCTATTGATCGCCACGGTTATCTTAAGCCCTGTTCTTGCCGGTGCTGCCGAGAACGTGCGCTTGCAGTTGAAATGGCAACATCAGTTCCAGTTTGCCGGCTATTACGCTGCACTTGAAAAAGGCTATTACCGTGATGCCGGGCTGAATGTGGACATCTTGCCTGCCCAACCGTGCCAGGATTCGATG
>DIZZ01000153.1:0-130 GCA_002428045.1 Verrucomicrobia bacterium UBA6015 | reverse complement strand
GGAATTGCTGCAGCGGCGAGAACAGGGCGCACCGGTGGTGGTGCTGGCTGTCATTTTCCAGCATTCGCCGCTGGCGCTCATGACCTTGAAGCAGGAAGGTATCCAATCCGGTAACCGTTCACGGGGTCTT
>DIZZ01000037.1 GCA_002428045.1 Verrucomicrobia bacterium UBA6015 | reverse complement strand
TTTATAGAACAGCGGGCCGCTCCCCGCATTCCAGACCTCAATCGTCTGGCTGGAGGCATTGCGCGTACGCTCCACGCTGTTCGAGATGGCACCGGGACTCCAGGCGATCACCGGCACATTCGTGTCGGGCGGAATAATGATGGTCAGGTTCACGGGAACGGCCTGTGTGGCAATGGCGGTTTGTATGCTGACCGTCCCGGTATGGGCACCGAGGGATAGGCCTGCCGGATCGAGCTCGACATAGACCGACTGGGAGTCGCCGGTGGAGCTGCCCACCCCTGGGGATACCGTCATCCAGGTCTGATTGTCCTGAAGCGTGAAGTTCAGTGTCCCGCCGCCACTGTTCCAGACGGAAACGTAGTCGCCGGTTTTATTGCCGCCCTGCAGCAATGACAAATTCAACGCGGCGGGGCTGAAGCTGAGCATGGCAGGCAAGGGATCAACGGTGAGCGTCACCCTGATGGTCTGCGGGGTGTTGGTGGCCCCTGACGCAGCGACATGGACAACATCGGTGTACACGCCGTTCATCAGACCATCGAGGGCGACCGCAAAGGTGATCTGACGCACCTCGCCTGTGCTGCCCCCGCCGTCGCTTTGCAACAGCAGCCAAGGGGCGGTATTCGAGACGGCGTAGCTCAGCAGCCCTTCGCCCGCATTCCAGACGCTGATACTATGCGTGAGGCGGTTGGTGCTGCCCATCATCGCGCTTACGGCAAGCGCGTTGGTGCCCAGTCCGATCGCTGGCGTGCCCGTCTCGCGCACAAACAAGGTGCCCCAGTCCGGTGCGCCCTTGGTATAGGCATCGACGAGCAGCACGGTTTCGTTCGTGGTCGCCAAATCCAGCCGGATCACCGCCGTCGTGCTTGACGCATAGCGACGGATAAAGGCCAGTGCATCCTCGACCGGTGCAAAGGTTGGATAGCTGTCGGATCCCGCCACCCCCGGCGTGAGTCGCGTTTCCTTGGTCGTGGCTGTGCGTAAGCGATACAGGCTGAAGGGGGGCTTGTTGAAGGTTGTGGCTTTGGCATAACAGAGTTGATCGTCCGAAGGGCTCAATTCCACATGGCGCTCCTCGCGCGAGTCATCCTTCAGAAGAATGGCCGTCGCAGCGTTCGTCGGGTTGTAGCTTTTGATCACCGTGGTGGCAGCCTGATAGACATCCTCCGTATAGAACAGGCGCCCGTCGGAGCTTCCCACGCCCGCCAGCTTGACCCGGTCGCGCACGGCGAACTCGATACGGCGCGTACCCCGAAGATCGAGGCTGTAGACGTTGCGGGCGACACCGTCGCGATCATTGCCATAAAGGGTGTCGCTGTGTCGGTTCCAGCGAACATCATAAAGCGGGGCAAAGCGCTGGTCAGCCCCTGACCGCAGATCGCGCACCACTAGGTGATCCTTGCCAAGGAAGGAATCCAGGTATGCCAGCTTCTGCCCGTCCGGACTGAGGCGCGGCTCGGTTTGGTCGCCCGCCCCATATACCAGCACCTGCTCATGCGAACCGTCCGGATCCATCATCCAGATATCCGCGTCACCCAGGCGATCCGAGTGAAATACGATTTTTTCGGCATACACACCGACCGGCTCAGCAACCCGTAGCTTCACCAGCACCGTCTTGTGCCGTTCAAAGGGATCCTGCGGAATCACCCGGATCACGGCGCGGTGGACCTGCGGCGCGAGGCTGGTCGTGTGGTAGGTCAGCGTCACCGTGTTGGTGCCGGAGGAGACCGTGCCGGTGTCGCTGGACAGCTCCAGCCAGTCGGCATCACAGGTCAGGCGATAGTTGAGCGCGTTGGTCGACCCGGCATTCCAGATCCGCAACAGATCGGATGGCGCCTCCAATCCCTGGGCGATGGCCGGTGCCAGGAAATTAGGGGCGCAGCCCATCACGGCTGCCAGATTGAGCTGTACGGGCACCGCCTGTGTGGGATTGACCGCCCCCGCGCTCACGACATAAAGCGTGCCGCTGTAAGACCCCTCGCCCAGCCCGGACGGGTTCAGGGTGACCCCGTGGGACGGTGCGATGCCGCCACTGCTGCTCCCATTGGTTGGCAGCACCGAAAGCCAGGCCGCATTGTCCCAGATCGCATAATCCATGCTTCCCGTACCCGCATTCCAGATCTGCACATTCGTCGTGTAACTCCCCGCCCCTGCATCGGTTACATGACGCAAGGCCGGTACGGAGGTCGCGATCACCGCCGGACGGGGCTGAACCGTCAATTGCACCGCGATCACTACCGGCAACGAACCGGGCTGCGCAGAGGTCAGCAGGATCTGGCCAGCATACGTCCCAGCGGTCAGCGTGGCGGTGTTGAACGTGATCAGGACGGTATTGGTTTCGGTCGTGATGCTGCCCGCGCCAGCATCGGTGCCTAGCCAAGACTGCGAACCGGAGAGCGCGTAATGGAGGGTACCCCCTCCGCGGTTCCACAGGTACACCGGCACGTCGGCCGGATTACTCCCCTGGGTACAAACCACGCTCACCGCCTGCGTACTGAACGAGGCGACCGGCGGAGGCCCTGCAACCGTCAGCTCAAGCGTGACGGTTCCATCGCTGCCCCCCGTCAGCGAATGGATCATCAGCGTCGAGTAGTACGAGCCCACCGCCAGCGACTGCAGGTTTGTTACCACCAGCGTATGTAGATGGGCCTCGCCGCTACTGGTACCATTCGTTGGGTACACCGAAAGCCAGTTCGTATCAAAGGCCGAGACCTCCACCGTGTAGTCCATGTTCGTGGCGATCGACCCGCCGTTCCAGACCTCAAACCTCGACTCCACGGCTGCCGCCGGGGAGCCCTCCGGGACCGTCACATATATATAGCGAGGATCGGTGCGTACCAGCCGGTTGGTCGGGGCGACATCCAGCACCACCTCCACCTCCACCGGCGGATTGGTCACATCCTGCGAGGATACCGTCACGATCGTTGTATAGGTACCCGCTGGCATGATGCGGGTATTATACTGAATCGACAGCCAGCCGGTCAAATTGGTTGAACAGGTAAATGTTTCTGGGCCGACCGTTAGCCAGCCGGTACTGGCCGAGACGGTGCAGGACGCCTCATTGCTGCCGCCCTGTGCATAAATCTGCAGGAAATCCGTCACCACATACGCCTTGGACTGCGGTGTGGTGAATCCGGTTGGTATTTGCAAAAAGACTTAGTTCAGCTAGGGCGGCAGCGGGCGTTAGCCAGCCGATGGTGAGCAGAAGCAATATCATTTTTTTCATGATGTGAGGATAGCGTACCGCCCCCCGATTGCAATAATAATTGAACGGGAAACGGGTGGCCATCTATTCACGCCACGGCTTGAACAACACAGCCAACACCCATGGCTGCTGCTGCGGGGGGAACGAGCTGACCAATTCCCTCGAGGTCAACGTCAACACCCTCATGGTCCTACTGCTGGAGCACCTCACATCAAGGAGATGGGGGGCGAGGCTGCGCCGAGCCGCAACCGGGGTACCGGCGGCTTGGCGAGGACGCCTTCGCCCTACCCAATACCGGTGACGATGAAGGGGTCGAGCTTGATCGAGAGCACTTCACAGATACAAGATTTCCAGATCGGGTGGGGTTTCGCATAGCAGGCAGGCGAGCATGCCATCGGGATTCAGATGTCCAACGGCCAGCCGAGTGCTATTGGCAATGACGTAGTGGTTCGCCCAGACTGCACGACGGGCACTGGGGGCCTCAATGGCGTCGTCGAACGGCGAAAGGATCAGCAGGCGATCTTCCGCAATGGCGGTCTGGATGGCGGCGGATTCTCCGCCTTGTGCAAGGCCGAAGGGCTTTACCCAGATCATCGGACGCCGAGCGGCGAGGCCAGCCCGGAAGACGGCCCGCTCCATGGGCGAGAGAAAGCCGGAAAGGATCACTTCGCCCGGCTGCAGGGGCAGCTTCCCGTGTGGGGAGGAAGTACCAGCCGGGGCCGGTGTAATCCCAGCCTCTGCATCGGATGCTTTGCCGGTTTGGAAGTTCTTCAGGCATGATGCCCGCATCCTACGCCTACTTCGCCACCCATGCAAAGGCAAAACAACAGCGCAACCGTTCACCGTGGCAATCAAATTGCCATCCACCACGCCCACAGCCATTGCACGGCGGAGAGGCCGGTAAAGCAGACCACGGACCACCAGGCATTGGCGATCAGCCAGCTCAGGAGGAAGATTCTCCAGTCGCGGCGCGTCATGCCGCCGAAGGCCCCCTGCCGCAGATAGGCCGTCACGATAAAGGGATCGAACTTGATCGAGAGCAGGATGCAGGCAATGAGATCGCTCTGGCGCAGCAGCCAGGCCATGAACCGACCGGATCGGCTCGCCCCAGAGTAATCCTTCAACGACTTGATCGCCTCAATCCCAAGCCAGTCCCGCTTGGACCAGTCGTAGAATTTCATGGTCAGACAATATAAACGAATAGCATCTGGTTTTTATCCCCTCCGGTTTTTTATATTCGCATTGACATAGGGCTATATTCGGTGCCAAATAAGGCTTCATTAAATGGAGGTCAGATATGAATGTGGCAACCGCCATCGAACCTGTCACGGTGTTCAAGACACGCAGCGCCCAGCTTATTGACAAAGCGCGGAATTCCAAGCAGCCGATTATCATTACCCAGAACGGGAAAGCGACGGCCGTCTTGCAGGATGTCGCAAGCTATGAAGCACAGCGCCGCACGCTCCTGCTGCTGAAACTGCTGACACAAGGCGATCAGGAAGTGAAGCGCGGCGAGATGATCGGGCACACAGCGGCTCGCAAACACTTTGAAAAGAAGATCCGGGAGCTTCAGAATGCCTGACCGCTACCAGATTGCGTGGACCCCGGTTGCGCAAGCCGACGTGGATGAAATCCTTGCCTACATCGCAGCTAGGGATTGCATAGAGGCTGCAATGGATGTGTATGAGAAACTCATGCACTCAATCGAAACGCTGGTGTCGGGCCCCGAGCGTTGCCGCCTTCCTCCCGAACTACGGGAAATCGGCATCTTTGAATATCACGAATTGATTGCCTCCCCCTACAGCGTATTTTATCGCGTGTACGGAAAGACCGTGGGCATTGTTGCCGTCTTTGATCGTCGAAGAGACCTTGAAGAACTACTCATCGAGCGCACCCTGCGCCCCAGAACCCTGCCCAGAGCCATTGCACGGCGGAGAGGCCGGTGAAGCAGACGACGGACCACCAGGCATTGCCGATCAGGCAACTCAGGAAGAAGATTCTCCAGTCGCGGCGCGTCATACCGCCGAAGGCCCCCTGCCGCAGGTAGGCCGTCACGATAAAGGGATCGAATTTGATTGAGATGTGCGGCGGATTAAGGGATGATAAGACCCTCACTATGACGTGTAACCGAAGGTGGTATGCGATGGAATCCATGTTGCTAGAAAAAGCACTAGAACTGCCCGCTGCGCAACGGGTCGAGTTTGCGGAAATCGTGCTGGCCAGCATAGACTATGAAGACGCATCCGTACGGCGGGCATGGCTAACCGAAGTTCGGGAGCGAATGGAGTCGGTAAGACAGGGCCGGACCAGGATGCTTGATTACGATACGGTGCTCGGATAATGCGCATCTGCTTTCACGAACTCGCGAAATACGATCTGGATGACGCCATAGAATGGTATGACCTTCAATTGCCGGGGCTGGGAGATCGGTTTAAAAATGCGCTTCGCCAAACCGTTGACAAGATTGGAGGCCATCCATTCTGGTTTCCACATGAGGAAGACGGCATTTACAAGGCATACATCCCGAAATTTCCATACAAGGTGCTTTTTACCATTGATGCGGATGGGATCAATGTGTGGGCCATCGCGCACATGCATCGCAAGCCGGGCTACTGGCAAAATCGACATTGATCAGCTCATCCACGCCCACAACCATTGCACGGCGGAGCGGCCGGTGAAGCAGACGACGGACCACCAGGCATTGCCGATCAGCCAGCTCAGGAGGAGGATTTTCCAGTCACGGCGCGTCATGCCGCCGAAGGCCCCCTGCCGCAGATAGGCCGTCACGATAAAGGGATCGAACTTGATCGAAGCGCTTCACAGATACAAGATTTCCAGATCGGGTGGGGTTTCGCATAGCAGGCAGGCGAGCATGCCATCGGGATTCAGGTGTCCAACGGCCAGCCGAGTGCTATTGGCAATGACGTAGTGGTTCGCCCAGACTGCACGACGGGCACTGGGGGCCTCAATGGCGTCGTCGAACGGCGAAAGGATCAGCAGGCGATCTTCCGCAATGGCGGTCTGGATGGCGGCGGATTCTCCGCCTTGTGCAAGGCCGAAGGGCTTTACCCAGATCATCGGACGCCGAGCGGCGAGGCCAGCCCGGAAGACGGCCCGCTCCATGGGCGAGAGAAAGCCGGAAAGGATCACTTCGCCTGGCTGCAGGGGCAGCTTCCCGTGGGGGGTGGAATCCCCGCGCGATGCCAGGAACCCTAGGCGCGGCCGTTGCAGCAGGGCCGGATTTCCCAGCAAACGAGGCGGGCCGCTCTGCAACACCGCATGGGCATTGCGCGGGTTGTCGCGGATGTAAACCCGGATCCGTGCCAGCGCCAGCTCGTCGCGAACGATGACATCCCAGTAGTTACGGTGCCATAGAGGGGCACCGGGTGTGCCCTGCAAAATATTCACACGCTTGCCCACGGCTCCCTTGAACCCGGCAACCATGGCCCCCAGCGAACGGGGCAGCAGCCGGGCGGGCTGCTGGCGGGCGAGGGCGACCTGCTGGTCGCCCCTGTCTGTACGGGCGTCCGGCAGGTCGCCCGCGGCCACGATCCGCACGATGCCATGCACATGGTCGGGCATGATCACGAATTCATCCAGAATCAGATTCGGGCGGATTTCGGCACTCTTTTGCCATTCTTCCGCCGCCATCCGCCCCGCCGCATTCAGCGCCATTCGCCCGTTGACGATCGTGCCGAACACGGGGCGTCTGTCCTTGGTGTTGAAGGTGAGGAAGTACCAGCCGGGGCCGGTGTAATCCCAGCCTCTGCATCGGATGCTTTGCCGATTTGGAAGTTCTTCAGGCATGATGCCCGCATCCTACGCCCACTTCGCCCCCCATGCAAAGGCAAAACAACAAGGCAAAACAACAGCTCAACACAATCAAATTGCTTTCCACCACGCCCACACCCATTGCACGGCGGAGAGACCGGTGAAGCAGACCACGGACCACCAGGCGTTGGCGATCAGCCAGCTCAGGAGGAAGATGCGCCAGTCGCGGGGTGACATGCCGCCGAAGGCACCCTGCCGCAGGTAGGCCGTCACGATAAAGGGGTCAAACTTGATCGAGAGCATGATGCTTGCAATGGGAGTACTCTGGCGCAGCAGCAAATCAAAAGCGCAGCCACAGGCAGAAAATCAGGTGGTTTCGGCGAAAGATTGACCGATGTCGGTAAGGTAGTGCATGCGCGGAATATGTTGTTTAAGACTTGAGCAGCAACCATGTACCAATTCCGGTTATGCAGATGGCTATGATTTTCTGCCAAATGTGCTTTGAGTGTGTTTTTTCGTTTGTTAATTTCGGGAAGAATATTGTCAAAAATATGCCAATAGCCAGAACAAATATTGGCTGGAAAGATTCCGTCAGCATCACCAGGCCCACTGGGGCCAGCAGGACTGCGATCGAGACCGCAATGTTGCCAACCATGTACAAAGCTTCATTCAAAAAGTTCAGTGACAATATTCCCTTGGAATTACTCCGCATAGCCGCCAAGAAATTGCAGCGGTAGAC
>DIZZ01000034.1 GCA_002428045.1 Verrucomicrobia bacterium UBA6015 | reverse complement strand
GGAGGGATATTCGGAATCGAAGCTTCGCGCACTGCAGTCTTGCTTATCGGGGCTGCTTCGCCTATCTTGCTGAAAGGTCGCCGATGGCAAGCACGGGCGAAACGCGGGATGTTACGAAGAAGCCGAATGGTTGTGTTGAAACAGATGGAGTATCCAGCATGAGTAAGAGAGCAACGGTTATCGGGGATGGTGGATGGGGAACCGCGTTGGCGATGATTCTGGCGCAAAACGGGCATCAGGTTACTGTCTGGGGACCCTTCGAGGAGAATATCCGGACGATCCAGCAAACCCGACTCAACTCCGCCTACCTTCCCGGCGTTGAAATCCCCCCGGAAATCACCTGGACAACATCCGTTGAGCAGGCGGCGCACCTGGCCGAGATTGTCGTGATTGCCGTGCCGACCCAGTTCTGCCAAGCGGTGACCACGCGCTTCCGTGGGCATCTTCCGTTGACCGCCCAGGTCGTCAGTGTGACCAAGGGCCTCGATCGCGAAACCCATCGTACGATGACGGCGATGGCCGAGGAATATCTGGGTATTCCCTCGGTCGCCGCGCTTTCCGGACCCAGTCATGCGGAAGAGGTCGCCCGCGGCATTCCCACGGCCGTGGTCGTTGCCTCGCCGCATGAAGCGGATCGACTGGCGTTGCAGGAGGTGTTCAGTACCGGAACCTTCCGGGTGTACACCTCGGATGATGTCACCGGGGTTCAGATTGGCGGTGCGCTAAAGAATGTAATCGCGATTGCCGTGGGTATCAGCGACGGGCTGGGATTTGGCGACAACACGCGTGCAGCCCTGATCACGCGCGGCCTGAGCGAGATGACGCGACTTGGTATTGAACTGGGGTGCCGTGCCGAGACCTTTTCAGGACTCAGCGGCATGGGGGATCTAATCGTTACCTGCACCAGCCGCCACAGCCGCAATCGCGGGGTGGGGGAGCGGCTGGGGCGTGGCGAAAGCTTGACTGCCATCACCTCGGGCATGAAGCAGGTTGCCGAGGGTGTCTGGAACGCCGCGAATGCACGGGCCTTGGCTGCGGCACACCATATCGAGGTGCCGATCACCGACCAGGTCTGCCGCATCCTGAACGACGGCGAATCACCGCTTCGCGCCGTTCAGGTCCTCATGAGCCGCAACCTCAAGCCGGAGTAGCCGCCAGTGCCTTCTGCTGATCCTTGCGCTGCTGCATCACGAGCTGCAGGATCGAGAGCAACTGGCTGACCGTCCAGTATAACACCAGCGCCGACGGCATGTTGTAGAAGATAAACAGCATCATCACCGGCATGAAGGCCATGATCTTCTGCTGCTGCGGATCCCCGACGCTGGGCGTCAGTTTCTGCTGCAGCACCATGGTTGCCGTCATCAGCAGCGGCAGGATGTTCAGTCCGCTGGACAGATACGGGATCGATCCCGCCAGCAATCCTTCCGGTTCGCTCAGATCCCGGATCCACAGGAAGCTGGAGAAACGCAGTTCAACCGCACTGCGCAGGACCGTGAACAGGCCGATGAACACAGGAATCTGGATCAGCATGGGCAGGCAGCCCGCCAGGGGATTGACCTTGTGCTCGCGATAAAGCAGCATCTGCTTTTCCTGAAGTTTCTTGGGATCACTCTTGTATTTCTCCCGCAGCTTCTTGATTTCCGGTTGCAATTGCTGCATCCTCTTCATGCTTTCCGTACCCTTGTGCGTAACGGGCCAGAAGACCAGCTTGACGATCACCGTCAGGAGGATAATCGCGATACCGAAGCCGCCTGGGATATGCGACTCGATCCAGTTCAGCAGGGGCAACAGAACCACGCAGACTGGTTTAAAGAAGCGCCCGAACTCCATGATATCGGCGCGGCGGTTGCCCTCGTCCTTGAGCAGCGTGTAGTTCTTGGGGCCGGCGTAATAGCGTACCCGACGCTCTATTACCTGGCCCGGATCAATCATGATGTCTGGTAGACTCAACACTGCTGAGACACTCTCCAGATCGAAAGCGGACGATCCCGCGACTCGGCTGGCCCGGTATTGCACGGAGGTCGCCCCGCCATCCAGCGGCTCAATGATCTGTGTGAAAAACTTGCTCTTGACGGCAACCCAGCCGATGGATCCGGTGAACTGATCTTCGGCATACAGCTTCATCCCCCGCGTATCGGGACGCGAGCATCCGAAGCCCCCACCGGCACCGAAGAGCCCACTCAGTTTGCTGCCAAGATAGTCCACTTTTTCGGTATCCGCCAAGAGCACATCCACGCCAATTGTATCGGTCCCTTTGATAGACGGACCGGATTCCAGATTGCGCATGGCCCCGGCCTGCAGTGCCATGCCCCGGATCGACAACGGTTTTTCGCTGCGGTTGGAAAGGCGATCCACCACGGTGAACGCGTAACCTGCTTCGAGCACCGCCGTCCGTTCCAGTGTCAGTCCGCTATCGGATGTTGCCGAGATCAGCACCCCGGTCGCGCCCGACATCGGCTCGATAGCGAACGTATTTGCTTCAGATAGCCCCGGTAACCCTTTGTAACTCAGCGAGGTTCGTTCCGCATAATCAAACACCACGGGGCCGCTTTCAGGCTCCATGGTGGCATTGAATTCGTTTAACGTCACCGAGGCAATACCCCCGCCCCACGAGGTGAAGGCCACCTGCATGACCGCGTTGCTCACGACGATCTGCGCTTCGGGGGACTGGCGTACAACGGTCTCCTCCACGGGGGCGGGATCGACGGGAACGGCTCCCTCGCTGCGGGGTGGCGTCACGGCCATGGGTGTTTGATTCGTCGACGGTTCCACCCCTGCGTCGGTGCCAGCCGCCACGGCTGCCGGTGCTGCCGTCGGTGCTGGTGCCGCCACGGTGGTTGTCTCAGCGGTGGGTGCCGGGGGCGGTGGCGAAAAATAGCGCCCGAAATATGACCATGCTATCAGTAATACAAAAAGTGCGGCGACCGCGATCCGTTCTGTCTTATTCATTATGTCCTGCCTTCCCTATTCTTACGTTCCGGCACGGGATCAACCCCGCCGGGATGGAACGGATGACATTTGCCGATCCGCTTTATGCTTAGCCACGTTCCCCTGATACAACCAAACCGTTCATAGGCCTCGATTGCATAGGACGAACAACTTGGAAAAAACCGGCAATTCTGCCCCAGATAGGGCGATATGCAGGCTTTATACACCTTTATCAACACCACCGGAATGCGATATATGCCGAACCTGCGCAATCCCGGCGCCTTTCCTCAACGGCTGTGATCCGGTTTATGCGCCAGCCCCAGCGCATCCATCAACCGGGCAAACTCACGGCGGACCTCGACGATTCCCGCCGCCAGAATCCGGGCTCTGGCCACAATCACCAGATCGGCATCATCAGCCATTGGGGCACGCTCCAGCCGAAACGATTCACGCAGCAACCGTTTTGCGCGGTTCCGGTCCACGGCCCGGCGGAATGTGCGTTTGCTGGCGATCACCCCGAGGCGCGACGCAGCACCCTCGCCTTGTGCATTCCAGATCACCATGAATTTACCGGCAATCGAGCGTTTGTTGCCGAACACCCGCTGAAAGTCACGATTTAAAAGCAAACGAACCGTACGGTTGAACGACGCGTCCAAGACAGGCGCGGCGGGGTACGGTTCGGTCGGATGCATGACAGACGATGCCGTTAAACAGCAGTAAGCCGTACGCGACCCTTGCGCCGCCGGCGCTGAAGCACTTTGCGTCCATTGGCAGTGGCCATGCGGGCACGGAAACCCACTTTGCGGGCACGTTTCTTTTTCGACGGTTGATACATCATCTTCATAAGCAGCATTCCCTTCGGATAACATTAAATCCCTTAAAAGAAGTGATAAGGTAGCAACGACATGAACAAAAGTCAAGCAGGGCATTCAGGGCTAACGCATAAATATGGCAACGTGTCTTGTTCCCCGGCGGTTTTATTATGCAGATAGGTTCCTCCCCGCCTCCCTGGCCGGCAACGATGACGATGGCGGCATAAGCGAATGCAGGATTCCATATGATTCCAGAATTCATGGACGCCACCGACCTAGAAGGCGCGTGAAATGCCGGTGTTGACCGCCGTTTCTCCGCCGCCCTGAACTTCGACATAGGCTTTGACGCCGCGGATGTTCAGTCCGATACCCCCGTAGGCCATGACCGGATCCTTGCGTTCAAACGTGAGTTCGTAGCGCTTGTCGTCAGAGGAAATCACCGCATCCAGGGCGGTCTCTGACCAGGGCAGCGCCCGCAGGCCAGCGTAGAAAAAGTAATACGGGGCGTTGTAGGAAAGTTCCGCACCGAGCGCAATGAGCGTCTCGGTCAGGGTGACGTCGTCCTCGTGATCATTGAAACGGCGGTTTTCAATGACGGTGACCACGTTGGTGATCGCATTGGTATCGGTGACGCTGGTAATCGATTGAATTTCCCAGGCCCCGTATTCGAGGGATAATTCCTCACTGCGGTAGAACGCTTCGCCCTGTAGTGTGGCGCGCCAGCGGCCCTTGTCCAGAACAGGCACTTTCAGGCCGGCACCGGCAAACCACCCGCTGCCATTGCTGAGTTCCGCCTGTTCGAAGGTTGCTCCGTCGCCCGCGATGGTGTGATCCCATTCGGCGGCCGTGACGAGGCCGATCTGCATCGTGAACAGGCCTTTGCGCCCTTTGATGGCCACTTGGCGGCGGTTTACGACATCGTCCCCGCCCGATGCTCCGTTGATCTCCCAGTTATAGGAGACTTGGTTGACGAGGGCCAGCTCGATCGCCAACTCGGTGTCGTCGAACATTGAGGGGGTGCCCTGGGTTCCGGCATTAGGCGGTGGCGGAACCATGATACGGTTGATCGTGAAGAGCACGTCGCCGATGTCGATCATGCGTCCAAGCACCAGCTCATAGACGCCGTAGGAAACGTCCCCCAGCGTGTCGACCAGCGTGAATGCCTTGTTATCCTGCATCATATTGATCTTGAACAGGCCCGATTCAAGTTTGAGCATCGCCCCGTGGCGGAATGCGAATGGACCATAATCGCGCTGGGAGCGGACGCCCTTCAGTGTGAATGTGGTTGGTTCCTCGGCGATGGCGGTCAGCCCGCTCAAGGTCAATACGGTGATGATAAGAATGTGCAGGTAATGCCTGTGCATGATTAATCTCCTTGTTGTTTTTTTTTGCGGAACTGGATCTTGTTTTCGGTCCCGTTGAGCAGCCGTCGCAGATTGGCCTTGTGGCGCCAGATGACCAGCAGGCTAAGGATGACCAGCACCGAGGGGATCAGCGGGCCATCCTCCCGGTAAAGCAGGACGCCGGCGATGGGGATGACCACGGCGGCGATGACCGACCCGAGCGATACGTAACGGGTGGTGGCGAAGACCAGGGCAAAGGCCGCCAGTCCGATCAGCAGGGCTTGCGGGGCGATGCCGATCAGGACGCCGGCCGAGGTGGCGACACCCTTGCCACCTTTGAATTTGAGGTAGATCGGGAAGTTGTGCCCGAGGATCGCCGCACAGCCGCAGGCAATCTTGAACCAGCCCTCGACGTCTGGAATCAGGTCCATGTTGTGCAACAGCATCGGAAAGGTAGCGGCTGGCAAAAGCCCTTTGAGGGCGTCGAGAAGCAGGGTCAGGATGCCCCAGCGCTTGCCGACCGAGCGCATGACGTTGGTGGCGCCGATGTTGCAGCTTCCCGTCTTGCGGATGTCGATCCCGCGCGCCTTGGCGATCAACAGTCCGAAGGGAATGGAACCAAGCAGGTAAGCGACGGAAATGGCGATAATGATCCAGGGCGTCGGGGTCATGTTGTCCTTTCTAGTAGATAGCGTGCCGCCTGGCGCAGGGCCTCGGCAGAGGATCCGAATCCGTCGAGGGCGCGCATGGCTTCGTTGGTCAGTTCCGCCGCACGGGCTTTGGCGCTGTCGATACCCAGGGTGTGGATGCAGGAAAAGCTGGTGTCGGCGGGATTCTCGGCATCGAGCAGGTCGTCGACAATCTGGAATGCCAGGCCGGTCGCTCGACCGAAGCGGCTAAGTGCCGCCAGGGTATCGGGCGTTGCGCCTGCCGCCAAGGCCCCCATTTCGACGGCGGCCCGGAAAAGATCTGCGGTCTTGTGCTCGTGGATAAACAGGATGGTATCGACATCCGCCGGGGTGCCAGCGGCAGCAAGGTCGGCGACCTGCCCCCCGACGACGCCGCGGCTTCCGGCGGCGGCGGCGAGGGTACGAACCAAGGACGCCGGGGCGGCTGGAGCCGAGGCGGCGGTTTCAAACGCCAGCGTCAGCAGGGCATCGCCTGCCAGCAGCGCGTTGGCCTCGCCAAACTGCTTATGGCAACTGGGGCGTCCGCGCCGGAAATCATCGTCGTCCATGCAGGGCAGGTCATCGTGGATCAAGGTGTAGGTGTGCAGCATCTCGATGGCGGCGGCGGCATGGATCGCTCCGCCATGCGGCAGGCCGAGGCAGTCGGCCGTGGCCAGGACGAATGCCGGGCGGATGCGTTTGCCGCCGGCGAAGACGCTGTAACGCATGGCCTGATGCAGCACGCAAGGCGGAACCTCCTCGGACGGCAGGAAGCGGTGCAGCGCCTCGCCGGTGAGCTGCCCGCAGGTGTGCAAATAGGATTTAAGATTGAACGCACTCATGGGACGCATATTTACCAGTATATAAGGATTGCCGTCAACAGGATTGCGTTTTGCGTGTTTCCTTTTTGGCGAGGATGATTGTCAAAAACGAGAATTAGGCGTTGCTTTTGTTTTTGGTCATTGTAGTATAATCAGTGCGGGTCGAGTAATCGTGTCATCGGGATGGAATTTTCGGCCAAAACGGTGGCGTTGGAACGGTAAATGCTTTACCTTACTGATAATATGAATATCAGACATAAAAAACAAAGTTCTGCGGGCATGACCCTGGTTGAGATTGCCATTGCGACGTTCATCATCGCGCTGGGCTTCACTGGGATCTTCGGGACGGCAACCCACATCGTGAGGACGGTCCGGATCACCCGGGAAGAGACGAAAGCGACCCTGGCGGCGCAACATGCTCTCGAGATCGTCAAGACATATTCATGGATCGAGTTATCGTTGTGGGAGGCGAAGGGTGAAAGTTCGTTTGATATCACGGGAAATCGTGAATTTGCCGATCTTCCGTCGTCATCCTGTACGTTGACGGTGACCACCGCAACAGGAGAGGTTGACCGGTTGCGGAAGGTCACGGCTCGGGTTCGCTGGAAACGCCTGACCGGCGATGATGGCGAACGGGAGTTGACATCACTGATCGCCCGAAAGAAGAGGTTGAGATAATGACACCTCAACAAAAATGCAGAGGAGCAGGCTTTACTCTTGTCGAGGTGATGCTCGCTGTGGCGCTGTTTTCAATTTGCATGGCGATGGCGTTTGGTGGTTTTTCCAACGTGCTGAATTCGACGGTTGCGTCGGTAAAGCATTCGGTGGCGCATAATAATCTGTGCAATAGCATGAGCAGGATGACGCGGGATCTGATGGAATCCAAAGCCGTCTTTACGTATGGGGTCAACAATTATTTTGTGATCCAGAAAACCAACTCCGCAGGGACTACGTTCAACGTCATCTATCTGATTCACAACGGAACCTTGTACCGTTTTGATTTCAGCAATCCTCAGTTGACGGCGTTGGGTACCGGATTCGATACGCTCGAACTGCAGTTTTTCAGTATGCAGAACGAACTGACCACAGATGCTGCGAGCGCGGTGCTGGTGAATCTCACGGTGCGGTCGAAAACGACCAGCCAGGGAAGGGTTTTGACGGATGCCGTTGAAACGCGTGTCAGGTTGAGAAACAAGCAGGTGTAGTTATGAAAACCGGATTGAAATGGCAAACCCGAGGTCAGGCCTTGGTGGGTGGGGTGATCTTGGTGTTTCTGGGAACCGCCATCACGGCAGGAGCCCTTGTGTATGTCATGCATACCCACCGTTCGACCCGTACCCATAGGAGCTGGGTGAACGCACTGCATGTGGCGGAAGCGGGCGTGGAAGTCGCCATCAATGAGTTTTACAAGGAGGTTTCCGGTGTGCCTCCGTGGATTGGCTGGTCGAATGTGACGGCCAATCCTCGCATCAAGGCCTTCGTCAACAAGCCGCTTCTCCCTACAGGCGTCGTCAGTGAAACCAATCGGTTCTATTCCGTGATCGCGAATCTGGACACCTTCACCGTAACCTCAACGGGAACGGTCACGCTGGCGCAATTCACGAATGGCATGCAACGCACTTTGCAGGTCAAGCTCCAACCGGATTATACATCCCCGTTCAGTGCGGCCTTGCTTGCGAAAAGCTATGTCAAGCATGGCGGTAATGCGTCCGTGGATTCATTTGACTCGAGTGACCCGAATAAATCGACGAATGGGCAGTATGATCCGCTCAAGCGCCAGGTGAACGGGGATATCGTTACTGTGAGTTCGGACCCCGAAGCGGCGATCTTTGCCACCGGCAGTGGCGTGCTGTATGGCGATCTGATTGCCGGGATCGGCGGTGGCGTGAAGATCTCGGGTAACTATACCAATCTGGGAGCCGTGGGGTCGGGTGCCGATACGGATATCTCTGATGTGATTGTACCGATGAGTACCGTGCTGACGCATCCGTCGATAAAAATGTCGGGAGCGGCTGTGGAGACGATCGTGGTCGCAGGGAATATGGACCGGGCTATCGGTTATATCAAGGCGACGGGGGGGGCGATTACGATCACCGGTAGTGGTCGGCTGCGTCTGTATGTGGAAGGCGAAACGTCAATTTCAGGAACGGCCACGATGCACATCACACCATCCCCGGCGGGGGCTCCGCTGGCGGTTGAAATCTATGCCAATGGTGATGTGCTGCTGAACAGTTGTGTCAATCAGACCGGGAATGCAGCGAATCTGGGAATTTTTGGAACAAAGAACTGCAAGGTTGTGAAATACACCGGCGCTTCGCATTTTACCGGATTTATGTATGTACCTTATGCAGCGTATGACTTTTCAGGGCAGGGGGATTTCCTCGGGGCGGTGGTGTCGGGAACGATTGATGTGACCGGTACCGGGGATTTCCATTATGATGAGGCGCTGACCAAAAAATCAATGCCGTTCCTGCTTGGCTACCGTATTCTGAACTGGGAAGAGATCTAGCACGATAACGTCAGCGGGACTCCAGCTCAGCCCAGCGGTCTAGGAGTCGCTCGATCTCGCTGGCTAGGAATTCCGATCGAGCTTGCGCGGCGGCGATGTCGTCGGCAGGCCGTTTGTAGAATCCGGGATCGCACCGGTCGGCAACCAGTTTGGCTTGTTCGGCTTCGAATTGCTCGATCCGTGGCCCGATCTGTTCGAGTTCGTAGCGCTCCTTGTTGTTCAGGCGGCGGGGTTTGGGCATTGAGGCTGGCGTTGCGGGCGCGGCCATTGAGGATGCTGCCGGGGCGGCGGGGGCGGACTGCTGGCGTTGCAGGACCCAGTCATCATATCCCCCGGCATAGGCTTTGACCACGCCATCCCCTTCGAAGACCAGCGTACTGGTGACCACATTGTTCAGGAAGACGCGGTCATGGCTGACAAGGAGCAGCGTCTGGGCATTCTGCTGCAATTGTTCCTCCAGCAGGTCCAGCGTCTCGATATCCAGGTCGTTGGTGGGTTCATCCATGATCAGTAGGTTGCAGGGCTGCATGAACAGCATCGCCAGCAGAAGCCGGTTACGTTCTCCGCCCGAGAGCACCTTCACTGGGCAGCGGGCGCGCGCCGGGGTGAACAGGAAGTCTTGCAGATAGCCGTAGACATGACGGCTGACGCCGCCAACCTCCACGGTGTCACCATCGCCAGCGACGTTCTCGACAATCGACTTTTCGCCGTCGAGCGCGGTGCGCATCTGGTCGAAATAGGCAATGTCAAGGCGCGTTCCCAGGGTGACGGTGCCCGATTGGGGCGCTATCGCGCCGGTGATCAGTTTCAGCAAGGTGGTTTTGCCGACGCCGTTGGATCCGATGATGCCGATGCGTTCACCCCGCAGGATGCGCAGGTTCAGGTCGCGGATCAAGGGGGGCTGTCCGGGATAGCCGACGGTTACGTTCTCGGCCTTGATGACCAGTTGGCCGGAGGGTGCGGACGCCTGCAACTGCACCCGGCTGGTGCCGACTTCAAACCGGCGCTTGCTGAACTCTGCCCGGAGGGCCAGCAGGGCGCGTACCCGTCCCTCGTCGCGGGTACGCCGGGCCTTGATCCCCTTGCGGATCCAGATCTCCTCCTGGGTCAGGCGCTTGCCTTTTTTCTCCCAGACGGCCTCTTCGTCCTCCAGCAATTGCTGTTTGCGTTGCAGGAAAAGATCGTAGCCGCAGTCCCATCCATTAAGCTGTCCCCGGTCAAGATCCAGGATGCGGTTGGCCAGTCTCCGCAGGAAGGCTCGATCATGGGTGATGAACAGCAGGGTGATGTTCTGGCGCAGGAGAAACCCCTCCAGCCATTCGATCGCGGCGATATCCAGATGGTTGGTCGGCTCGTCAAGCAACAGGACATCAGGCTCGCAGACGAGGGCGCGCGCCAGCAGTGTGCGGCGCTTGAGCCCGCCGGAAAGCGCCTCGAACCGGGCGTCTGGATCGATGCCCAGCCGTGTCATGGCCTGTTCGGCGGCATGTTCATGTTCCCAGCGTTCGGTATGGACGTGACGGGTATCGCCGCTCTCGACAATCTGCCGGACGGTACCGCTCAGATGGGTGGGTACTTCCTGTGGCAGGTAAGCCACGCGGATTCCAGCTGCCCGCAGGATCTCGCCCTTGTCGGGCTCGATCTCCCCGGAAAGCAGGCGTAGGAGCGTTGATTTACCACTGCCGTTGCGGCCGACAAGACAGGCTCGATCGCCCTGTTCGATATGCAGGGATACGGCATCGAGAAGGGGATCACCGCCAAAGGCGATACTGACATCGCGTAAACTGATTAGTGCCATGGAGACTTCCTATTCGATATCATACACAAGAAATTCACAATCCAGATCGCCATTCTTCAGGGGAACACTGAACCGCGGTTTGCAGGCGATATCCCGGCGGTAATCAGGAGACCCGGCCAACAGCCCTGCGCGCCACCCGTGCAGCCGGGTGATGACCGACCCCAGTTGCCGACTGAAGAGGGGATCCTTATCCAGGCGGACGCCATAGGGTGGGTTGGTGATGAGGGTTCCGATGTCGCCCGAAGGGGGCGTGTCCAGGACGGATCTGCATTTGAAGGCGGGTTTGACACCGGCGGCACGGGCATTGGTGCGGGCGAGTTCCAAGACCTCCTCGTCGCAATCGCTGGCCGTGATGCGGGCGCATTGTCCGCTGGCGTCGCTACGGAGCCGGCCGCGCAGAGCCCGCATGGAATCGGCATGGGTATCGTCGAAATCCGCCCAGCGCTCGAACCCGAACCGTTCGCGCAGCAGGCCGGGAGCGATGTTGGCTGACCACATGGCCGCCTCGATGGCCAGGGTGCCGGAACCGCACATCGGATCGATCAGCGGGGATTGGCGGTCCCACTGCGAAAGTCGTAGTATGGCGGCGGCAAGGGTTTCTCGCAGGGGTGCCTCGCCTGCGGTCTTGCGGTAGCCGCGGCGGTGCAGCGGCTCGCCAGATAAATCCAGATAGACGGCGGCTTTGTCATTCGCGAGATGGACGAAGACGCGCACATCGGCATCCTCGCGGTCGACATCCGGACGGCGCTGCGTGCGCTCGCGTACCTGGTCGACGATAGCGTCCTTGACCTTCAGGGCGGCAAATCCGCTGTGGTTGATGGCGCTGCCGTGACAGACCGCCGATACGGCCAGGGTCTGTCGGTAGGAAACAAACCGGGACCAGTCAAATTGCCGTATGCCTGCGTACAAGGCCTCCTGGGTCGGGGCTGGGAAACGGTTCACAAGGACCTGGATTCGCTGGGCAATACGGCTTTGCAAGCAGGCCCGCCTGCCGTCGTGCCAGGTTCCGCGGAAGGGGATACCGCCGCGGTTGAGGCGAACGCTGGCGAACCCGAGTTCACGCAGCTCGTCGCACAGTGCCTTTTCCGTGCCGGGAATGGTGGCGGCATGGAATTCGAGGATTTCCGTTTCGGCAGTATCGGTTGATGTCATTATGTCGTTGCCTTTATGCGCAGGGTCTTGACCGCGTTTAGCATGTTGATCGAATTGCCGCGCCCGCCGCGGCGTTTCAGGATGTCCTCAAGCATATCCCAGTCCTCCGCCAAGGGCGGGCTGTCATAGTCCCATTTCTCCTGATCCGACCGTTTGAATTGCCATTTAAGCTGGCGTTGAGAGACGTGAACGCGGGTTTCGCGCTTAACGCCCTCGTCGGGCAGCTTGATTGTCCAGGATATCAGCGTATGCATGGCTTGGTATTTTTCCTCATCGTAATCTTATTCTCGAACGCGGCACTCTACTGATAAAGGGCGAGGATAGCAAGAACGTGATTACAGAACCTTCGATTCCGAATATCCCTCC
>DIZZ01000051.1:2691-11457 GCA_002428045.1 Verrucomicrobia bacterium UBA6015 | reverse complement strand
ACTGGGGCACAACACCTTCACGCAAGAGGCCCTGGCCCTGCTGGTACGCTCCTCCGGGGGGCTGCTCAGGTACGCACGCAACCTGTGCATATCGGCACTGATCGAAACCGTCCGCGACCAGACCTGCACCGTCGACATCAAGCAGGTCAACCGCGTGCTGCTACAACCGCACTGGAGGAAGGACTATGACCTGCCAAACTTGTAGGACACCATGGACACGCGAGCAGATCCAGGCGGCCCGGCGTGCCCCGCTGCCGGCGCTGCTGCATAACAGAGGCCTCCATCTGCGCGAGAGCGGTGCGGGAAACTACCGTATCAGCGAGCATCCCGGCATCGTCATCAAGCAGTCGTACTGGCGGGATCCCGACACGGAGCGGGGCGGCAACACCATCGACTTCTTCGAGACCGTGCTGGGCATGATCTTCAACCAGGCCATGGCGGCCATCACACACTGACATTCCGGCATCGCGACCGGCCGTGCCGGTCGCAGGCCTGCGACCAGAGCGCGGCAACCCGGCAGGAAATCACTTGTTCAGCGCTGGCTTCCTCACCCCGAACGCACCCCGAATCATGCTGCAACCCTCGTAGCGCTATGATCGAAGCGCGGCAATAAGGCAACCTTTTGCGATCAGATCACGGCAAGCAGAGGCAAAACTTTACGAGGACAAATCGGCAAGAAATACGATCAGAATTTGGCTCGCAACAAATGATACTACAACAGTAAGAGGCTTTCAGTGCGCCCCGGCGCGCACTGAAAGCATCGTGTACCGTGTCACTCATTACGATAAATAGCTTGGCACCGGGCCACCTGTCTGGTATTCATTCCTCATGAAAATTTCAGGAACGATGACAGAAGTACCCTTGAGCGGCCCTGCCGCCAAGACGAAGGCCCTCGAGAAGGATATCAATGCCGCCCGGCGGGGTGACTGGGAAGCCAAGCACCGCGTTGAGCGCAACCTGATGCCAGTACTGACGACGATGGCCAAGAAGCGGGCCAGCGATGTCTCCTCGATCAACGATATGATCGAACACGGCAAGGCCGGGATTGCCACGGCAATCAAGAAATTCAAGCCCGGAACCAGCGCTGATCGGTTCCAGATCTTCGCCCTGCCCTTTATCGAAGCCGAAATGGATGGCAAGAAGTCCGGTTTCTTCAGCCGATTATTTGGACGTTAGGCATTCGGGATGGTGAGTCAGACTCAGGACGTTTTCGATCATACCCATCCGCTTGAGGTCGATATCGGCAGCGGTAAAGGCCGGTTTCTGCTGGCGCGAGCAGCCGCTTTCCCATTGGTAAACTTTATCGGGATCGAACGGCAACGACGGCGGGCGGACAAGGTCTCCGCCAAGGCGCAACGTGCCGGTCTCGACAACCTCCGCCTGTTGAACATGGACATCCATGAGGCCTTGGAGACGCAAATTCCAGAGGCTTCCGTACAGACGTTCTATATCTTCTACCCGGATCCCTGGCCGAAACGGCGGCATCATTGCCGACGACTGATCAACGCTGAGTTCCTGGTGCTGCTCCATCGCAAGCTGCGCCCCGATGGGCATGTTCATTTTGCCACCGACGATCTGGACTATTTCGCCGCCGCCACCCCTGTTTTTTTGGCCTCGCCCCTTTTCACACCGATTGCGCCCTTCATCCCACAGCCGGATGAGCAAACCGATTTCGAGTTACTGTTTGCCGCCGTAGGTAAACACGCAAACCGCTGTTCGGTCCAGGCGATTAATACACCTCGCGTTGCAGCCCCCGAACCGCCAGTTTGAAGCCAAGCAGCGTCAGCAAGCCCCAGATCCCCACGCCATACAGTGGTACCCAGAGTCCCCAATCGGTGAACGTTTCCGTTGATCCACAGCCTCGCATCGCCAGCCACACCTGCGGCGCCAGCGGATGATGCAGCAGAAACCCGCAGAACAGCGCCTTGGTTTCTGCCTTCGCGACATTCCCATTATCGAGGATGCCAAGCGACAACATCCCGATGATCGGCATCGCCATTCCCCACAGGCAGAGCAGTGCCCCACTGGCCAGATACGCGCTCATCGACCGGCCCAGCAACCCAGACAATCCCAGCGCCAGTGAGGACAGCGTAAAACCCGCCAGGATGTTCAGCACAAAGCATAGGGGCATGACCCAGGGCGCCAATCCGCCCCAGAGTCCGGCCACTGCCACAAAGGGTAGCGTCAAGACACCCAACCATAAGGTAAAAATCCAGGCCCCCCATAGTTTGCCTCGCGCAATGGTAGCCGGGCTTAACGGCGAGTTCACCAATGCTGCATAGGTGCGCTGCTCGCGCTCCTGGGAGATGCGCTGGGCTGCCGCCAGTGGCGAGAGGATCACCAGCAGCCCAGCCTGGCAGAATATGGCGCACATGGCCGTCAAGGTGCCGACTTCACCGGGTTCGTTGTTGCCGCCGTCATCCAGCGAGGAGGTGATCGACAGGAGGGTAATCAACATAGGAATAGCCAGGAAGAAGAAGGCGATCGCCCACAACCGCCGTTCCCGGACCCTCACTCGTAAATCCAGCCACAATAATGGGTTGATCATACAGGCTGCCCTCCCTTCAAAACACTCAGCGCCACGTCTGCCAGTCCTGTATCCAAACGCCTGAAATCATTGACGCGAATTCCCGCCAACAGCAGATCACGCAAGATATCGCTGGCGAGGCGTTCGCACGCTGCACTGAACTCGATACCCCCATCCGCCAGCACCGCCGCACGAATCCCGGCTTTCGTCAAGACCCCGAGCGCGGCATCGGCCGCCTCGCAGCCAATCCGCCAGCGGCATCCGCCTAGTCCCTGTTTCAAGGCCTGCCGTCCAATGAACGACTGCCCCGGAAGAATATCGACCCATTGACCGGCATTCATGATACCGAAGCGGTCGGCCAGGGATTCAAGTTCAGGCAGAATATGCGACGAGATCACCACCGTACGCCCCAGTTCTCGCAGATTGCGTACAATCTCAAGCAGCGCGGATCGTGCCTGGATATCCAGCCCGGCGGCTGGTTCATCGAGCAAGAGCAGCGGAGCATCCAGCAGCAGCATACGCCCCAGTGCCAGCCGGCGCTGCCACCCGGCAGAAAGGGACTCCACCTCCGCATCCAACCAGGGCAACAACCCGAGCAGATCCACCACACGCTTGAACGCTGGCGACTCCGCATCGCCCGGAATGCCGTGCACACGGGCGAAGAACACCAGATACTCGCGGCAACTGACATCGGTATAGACCCCAAGCGGATCAGGCATCAGGCCGATTCGCCGGGCGGCCTCGACCGGGCGCCCTGTCACATCCACCCCTTCCATCAGGACGGTCCCCTGCTCAGGACGCAACAGCCCCGCAATGAGCTTCAGCAGCGTTGATTTGCCTGCCCCGTTCGGCCCGACCAGTCCGAAGACTTCGCCCCGCCGAACCTCCATCGAGATAGAACGAACCGCCTCCACCCCGTTCGGATAGCGCTTGTGCAGACGGTCCAGCGTCAGCAGCACCTCGCCGGCATGGACAGTTGTTCCCGTTATCGCGGACATTGCATCACCCATATTATCCGTCCCTTCGTTACGGCATTATCCCAGACCGGACGCACCTGCGGAACCTCGCCACGCCGCCAAGCCACGACGATCGAATCGGTTAGCGGAACGGCATGAAGTTGATGGTTATGCGAGGGATCCTGACATCCACGTCCCATGGTCCATGGATGAACGACGTCATGCAGTGCTTGTGGCAAGCCATGCAACGTGGCAAGCCGTTGCGTGGGTCCCTGCAAGAGGCTCCTTTTCTCTCCGGCCTTCATGGCTCCCAGCCCGAACCACTGGCCATCATGCAACACATAGACACCATCCAGATCCTCCGTGGCATGGACAGCACGATCATTGCCTACACCATCCTTGGATTCCGGCAGTTGCAACGTAATCGGCGAGTGCGCCGGGGCAAACCACCCCGCCTCAAGCTGGAGCAGCGTTCCGGACATCTGCCGCGGCATGCGCAGCCGGAATGAATCTGCGGAATGTGTGCTTTCCTGCCGTTTCCAGAACCCGTCGAGGGCATCGTGCGACGACCGGTAAACAACCGCTTCGGGCGGTAGCGTCCATTCCGCACGTCCCGGTGCGAAGGTCATTGCCGTGGCCACTGCACGGCAATGCATTTCCGGCCAATCGCGCATCAGCAGGCGGTACTCGGTAACATCAACCTGGTCTCTCCGCTCCAGGAACAGCATCCCCCCTACGGAAATCCCCGCCGTAGCAAAGACCGTCCACAGGGGCAGCCCCCACCAGATCACCGTGCGCCGCTCGCCCTTCATCCGGCCAAACACACGGACCAGGATGATGACGGCCCCCAACCCGTAAATACCCAAGCCAACGAAGGTCAATAAAAGGTAGCTATCCTTGTGCGGGGCAAACAACTCCGCCTCATTTTCAAAAGGGCTCGGCACGCGCTGCTTGGCAAAACCGAAATCCCCGTTGTAATCGTAGTTGGCTGATCGCAGCGACTTCGTATCGCCCTGGTTCCAGTCGTCGGGCGTTACATCCCCGATCAGCACCCGCCCTTTGTAGCCTGTGCCAAGCCGCTCGCGAATACGCTCAACCAACCCCGTCGTGGCCGACATCGATACCCCGCTGAGCAGCAAGCGTCGCAGCAGTACCTCACGCCCCTCCAGGGTCCGCCACAACGACTCACTGAACCAGATCCCCTTTACCTGCCGGTAGGCATGCATCGATTCAGGAAGATCCCCCACCCGGTCGATCGATGACTGGCGGGACGACACGCTCTGCATCGCTTCGTCGCGCTCATCCTTCCCGAGCAGCGTCCGCTCCGATTCGCCGAGCCTGCGCAGTGGCAACACCGAGCGGTGAAGCACCCGCCCCGACGCATCACGGATCTCGCAACGGGTGGCCAAGGCTGGCGGACGACCAGACGGACTGCTCTCGCCTTGGGAACCCACCGCCATCGGCAGAAGCACAGGAATACGCTGCGGCCAGGGGCCAACCAATGCCCATTCGGATTGCGCCACGATCCGGCCAGGCTCAACCACCGGAATAACTTCAGGTCCCGACGACGCTTTCCACAGGACCGCATCGGGATGAAGCACCGAATGCAAAAGGCGCACCGTCAGTGACGTCACCGTCCCCTCGGCTTCAATCAACAGATCGCCTTCATACCCACGGTTGGGTTCGAATGGGTCGTTTCGACCGCTATACTCATCCAAGGTATCCAGGCGGGGATCCACATTCCATCCGTTCACAAACGTCACCCTCAACGGCGACGCGGCATCCGGCGTAAGCCAATCGGACCACGTTTCCCCAAACGCCGGGTGCCCAAGCAACCCACTCACCGACAATATCACCAACCCAGTCTTGAGTATACTCATCATGCCCCTTTCTCACGGGATCGCGCCACCCTCCATCCATCCGTACCGATAAGGACAGCCAACGTCAAATAGCATATCGGCACCAAATAAAACGCTTGGCGCAGACCGCCTCCCCAGTTCCCGACAACCCCCATCAGCCAGGCAAAAAATCCGCAACCGGGAACGCCCGCGCAGGACAGCAGGATAAAGAGCATTGTCGTGTCCGCCCCAGGCAGTCGCCCGACGCTATAACTCTGCACGCTGGGCCAGAACGGTGCCGTCGCCACCCCGATCAGGAAAAGCATCAGCATCAATAATCCAAGATGGGAAACCGATGGCAGCGACAGCGACAGCACCGTGCCCGCCAGTGCAGAGTACATGATCAGTGGCTGCAACCGGTGCTGACTGATCCATAGTCCCCACCCCATACGCCCCAGCACCATCCCGCCCGCGAAGCAGGCAACCCCCGCGCCCCCGGCAAAGGCGGAGCCTGCGATATCCATCTGGATGAAACTAGCCAGCCAGTAGGTCAGGCAGAACTCCCCGCCCCCCGCCACGAACATCGCCGCAAAGAAGAGCCAGAAGCGGGGTGTCTTCAGGATGGTGGTCATCTGCCCCATCACATGACGCCATGGAAGACGGTCAGGCGAAGCCGCAAGCGGATGGAATTCCTTCGTCGGCAGCAAGAGCAACAGCACCGGGAGCAGCGCCAGGCTTGCCACCCCCGCCGTAATCAAACGCCAGGACACCTGCTGCGCAAGTAAGGCCCCGGTTAGCAGGACCGTGAACAGCACACCGACCGACCAGAACGAGTGCGAGAAATTCAGATATTGGCCGGAGTCTTCTGGATGCAAGTCCTGCACAAACGGCGTTGCCAGCCCTTCGACAACGCCTTCCCCGATCCCGGCTACGAGCAGGGCGACAAACAGGATCCCGTAAGTTGGCGCCAGCGCGCACAGGGCCAGCCCTATTCCCAGCAGCAGCATGGCCGAGCCAAGCGTCTGCCGCTTGCCCCTGGCACCCGCCGCGAATCCGCAAGCCAGCATGGCAACCACCATGGACAGCGTACGCCCCAAGTGCAACGCCCCCCCCGCCAGCAGACCGCCCTCAAAAAGCGAAAAACCCAAATCACTGGCAAGGGCGACCAACGCCACGGGAAGTACAACCGTGCCCGAGGCATACACGAAAAAACAGCCAAAGGCGGCGACATCAAACCGACCAAACTGTAGGCGACAAGAACGGTGCTCCGAGTTCAACACATCCTCCTGAGTGCAACCAAGGTGAAAAGCAAATCGCAGCAAGCTACCACAGAAGGGTTCAGTCGCGAGAGAAAAATCGAAAAATACGCACAAGGATAGCCGCCATGCCGATAAACAGGGCGACAAAAGCAAGACTACAGGTAATGGCACCAACGATAACCATAAGCGACCCCAAACATAATTTTTCGCAAATTAGCAGAAGACATCCCTGATGTGTTACCTGATTTTGATATCGGGGAATCCCTTACGCCACAGAATATTTGGTTGCATCACGGGATTACCTATGTAGAATTACAACATCATCAATCTATATTAGGGATCCTGTATGAATTTGAAAACAATAGTGCTTGGGCTCGCGTTGCTTTGTTCTGCGGGAGCCTGCGTAACGGCACCTCCAGCCAAGGACCGCGTACTGACCAACCAAGCCTACAAGGAAATCCAGAGCAAGGATTACGACAAGGCGAAGGCGTTGCTCACCCAGGCGATCGAAATCAATCCGCAAAATGCATTTGCCTGGCTCAACCTCGGCGTTGTCCACCAAGAACTCAAGGAATACGCGGAAGCTCGGAAATGCTACCTGAAGGTCGTCGAGAACGCTTGGGATGAGCATGGCGGCAACGATGAGGTGGAGGGGCGCTCCCTGATCACGGTCGCCCGCGATAATCTCGAGAAAATGCCGTCGCGCTGATTTATCGGAATCAACCCGTTTGAATCCACATTTACCAACGACAGGAGCTATTTTCCATGACCTCTGACGCTGTTTTCAATCCGGTTCCGTATGTTTCCCATGACCTCGCCATTGCCCCGCGGCAGGTCGCCGCAGTCGCTCTGTTGTTTGCGGAGGGTAACACCATTCCCTTTATCGCCCGCTACCGAAAAGAGGCGCACGGCAATCTGGATGAGGTCCAGATCCAGTCCATCCAAGAAAAGCTGGCCTACTACACGACCCTGGATGATCGGCGACAGACGATTCTTAAATCAATCGAGGAGCAAGGTAAACTGACCGATGATCTGAAGGAGAAGATCGAGACCTGCATCTCAAAGACCGTTTTGGAGGATCTGTATCTGCCCTATAAGCCCAAGCGCCGAACGCGCGCAGCCATCGCCCGCGAAAAGGGGCTGGAGCCGCTGGCGCTGCTGATCATGGATCCCGAGGCATCGGTTGATCCCCTCGCCACCGTGTCCAGCTTCCTCAACTCGGAGAAGGAGGTCAGGACCATCGAAGAGGCCCTTAGTGGGGCTCGTGATATCGTTGCCGAGACGATTGCCGAGAAAGCCGAGGTGCGCGCCCTGATCCGCGAGGCCTATTTCAAGCAGGGTGTCATTGCATCCAAACCTGCCACGCCCGAGGCTGTAGCGGAAACGTCGAAATACAAGGACTATTTTGATTTCAGCCAGCCCATCGCCGAGATTCCATCGCACCGCTACCTAGCCATCCGCCGAGGCGAGACCGAAGGTGAATTGCGGCGGATCCTGTCAATTGATGCCGACCCGCAACTCGAACAGATCCGCAGGCTCTGCAAGCTCGAGCCTACGGCACCGTTTGCCTCCGAACTGGAAAAGGCCATTCAGGATGCCTATAAGCGGTTGCTGACGTTGAGCGTCGAGATGGACGTATCAGTCGAGATGAAAATGAAAGCGGATCGCGCCGCCGTGGAAATCTTTGCAAAGAACCTGCGCAGTCTCCTGCTGGCTGCCCCATACGGAGAGAAATCGGTGATCGGCATCGACCCCGGATTGCGAACCGGCTGCAAATGCGTGGCCGTAGACGCCACCGGCAAATACCTTGACACCATTACGATCTACCCCGGCCAAGGCACCAGCCAGACTCAGCATGCGCAAATTGACCTGGGCGGGTTCATCAACAAGCATAAACCCCAGGCCATTGCCGTCGGCAACGGGACGGCTGGACGCGAAACCGAGGCCTTTGTCAAGACCCTGCTGTCGATGATGAAGCGCACCGACGTCAGCGTGGTCGCCGTCAGCGAGGCGGGTGCCTCCGTGTACAGCGCCTCTGCGATCGCCCGCGAGGAATTCCCTGATCTGGATCTGACGGTGCGTGGAGCCATCTCGATTGCCCGGCGCCTGCAGGATCCACTGGCGGAGCTGGTCAAGACTGATCCCAAATCGATCGGGGTCGGACAGTACCAGCACGATGTCTACCA
>DIZZ01000051.1:2317-2526 GCA_002428045.1 Verrucomicrobia bacterium UBA6015 | reverse complement strand
TTGCTCAAGGTGCCGGGCGTCGGTCCGCGGATTTTCGAGCAGGCCGCCGGATTCCTGCGTATCCGAGGCGGCGATCAACCGCTGGATGCCTCCGCCGTTCACCCGGAGCGTTACAACGTGGTGGAAGCGATGGCCGCCGATCTGGGACAACCCTTGAGCCAGTTGGTGGGGAACATCGAGATTGTCAGCCGGATCAATATCAAGAAGTA
>DIZZ01000051.1:0-2257 GCA_002428045.1 Verrucomicrobia bacterium UBA6015 | reverse complement strand
ATTTCGAGGATGCGGGATTCCGCGAGGATGTCAACACGATGGCCGACTTGACGCCCGGCATGGAGCTCAAGGGGATTGTAACCAATGTCACGGCCTTTGGTGCCTTTGTCGATATCGGGGTCCATCAGGACGGGCTGATTCACATCTCACAGCTCAGCGACCGCTACATTAGCGATCCCTCCGAGGTTACCCAGGCAGGCGACCGCATCACGGTCTGGGTGATGGACGTCGATCTGCCCCGCAAGCGGATTTCCCTGACCACACGCAAGCCTGGTCTTGCTACTGCGGCGACAGGATCCAAGCCGGGGGCGACCAACACCCCGCGTCCAACAGGAAAACCAGCCGCAGGCAGCCGACCGACACAGACCGCACAGCCTCGTTTTTCGTCCAATCCGTTCGCAAATCTCTAGCGATCCATCAATCAGCGGCCCTATTCCGAATCGAAGCGAGAACTAACTATCCATGATGTCAATTATTCTTGATGACAGATCCTGGCGTATGAACGGTTTCTGGATAAAGTACGCCCCTTCATTCAGTGCCCCT
This sequence comes from Verrucomicrobia bacterium UBA6015, assembly GCA_002428045.1. Taxonomy (GTDB): domain Bacteria; phylum Verrucomicrobiota; class Kiritimatiellia; order UBA8416; family UBA8416; genus UBA8416. Next base: position 1,714 of record DIZZ01000051.1, on the reverse strand, counting down.
TGGTCTGGAAGGATATTCGCCGTATAGCCGGACATGAACAGGCGCTTGATTCGGGGAAAAAGAGGCAGGATAGCCTTTGACAGTTCCAGTCCGTTCATTCCGGGCATGATCACGTCCGTCATCAGCAAATCGATATTCCCCGAGTACTGCCGGGCCAGCGCTAATGCATTTTCTGGGTTATTGGCGATCAACACCGTGTAACCCAACTTCTCAAGCATGCGGGCAGTCATCTTCAGAACCGACGCCTCATCCTCAACCAGCAGCACCGTCCCATGCCCGGCCACCGATGCAACGGGAATCACCGGAACGGGAGCCGCCTCCTTGATCGGTGCGAAACGTGGCAGATAGAGCGAAAACGTGGACCCCTGCCCAGGTTCGCTGTACACCTTGATAAATCCTTTATTCTGGGAAATAATCCCATAAACCATCGACAATCCCAGCCCGGTCCCTTCGCCCAAGCGTTTGGTTGTGAAAAACGGTTCAAAAATATGGGCCAGGGTTTCCTTGTTCATCCCGCAACCATCATCGCTCAGCGACAGGCATACGTAATCCCCTGGAGAGAACCCGACATTCTGGGAACAGAAGTCCTCATCGAACGATACGTTTCGCGTCTCAATGGAAATGTTCCCCATGCCGTTGATCGCATCGTGGGCATTGATACAAAGATTGGCAACCACCTGGTCAAGCTGCGAGGCGTCCATCTTCACCGGCCACACCCCCGGCGATGGCTGCCAGTTGAGTTTGATGTTCTCGCCGATCATCTGGCGGATCATCTGCTGCATCCCTGCAACCGTCTCGTTGAGAGCCAGTTCCCGGGGGTCGATCGCCTGCTTTCGTGCAAAGGCGAGCAACCGACGAGCCAGTTCAGATGAACGATTGGCAGCTTGACGGATTTCGTTTAGATCCTCATAGAACGTATGCGACGCATCCACTTGCTCGAGAAGCTGGTTCGTGCAGCCGAGTATCACGGTCAGCATATTGTTGAAATCGTGCGCCACCCCGCCTGCCAGGCGTCCGACAGAATCCATCTTCTGCGTCTGCTGAAGCTGGTTCTCAAGCTTGATCCGCTGAGCTTCCGAACGTTTCTGTTCGGTAATATCGCGTACCGAGCCGAACAGGCGGATGACAACGCCCTGTTCGTTTTTTTCGGCCAGCCCACAGTAGAGACAATTGCGAATCGCTCCGTCCGGACGGATGAAACAGACCTCGATATCGAACGGCAACCCATCTTTCACAGCGCGGGAAACCCGCAGTTTCAGGGCGCTGAAATCCTCAGGCGAAAGGATCCCCGACTGCTCCGCAAACGACGGAGCAACCAAGGTGGGCGGACGATTCACAATCTGGAACAGTCCGTCTGTCCAGAGCATCGCGTCCGACGCAATATCCCATTCCCAGCTACCGATATGCGTGACAAACTCGGTTTTCTGCAGCAATTCCTGGATTCGCTTGAGATTCTTTTCGACCAGCGTGTTCGAGATTCCCCCGACATAAACGTCACTTTTCATCGATGCACCCTTCCTGAGCAAAAGCAGCCTACCCAAGCTTCATCACTATATTACCGTTCCGCCAAAGCAAGATCAACAACGCGCAACCCTGCCGCATAATCCAGATCGTTCCGCATCGCGGGGCATCCCGTTGGCGGAGCAGTGCTGAATGTACCAGCGAGATGATGTTTGGAGCAAGATTTAGTTGGCAGATGATCCTGACGTTGGCG
>DIZZ01000274.1:2064-22321 GCA_002428045.1 Verrucomicrobia bacterium UBA6015 | reverse complement strand
GCGGCTTCTGCGTTGTAAGCGAACAGTTGTTTTGCCATACTCGCGGGGATTTGGTTGCCCGACATGGACTCGAACCATGACAAACAGATTCAGAGTCTGTTGTGCTACCATTACACCATCGGGCATCGAGAGGATCAGCGTTATACGCTACTTTTTAAAATTAGTCAACACGCATCGGCATCAAAACATAAAGAAATGGAACATCACTCTTTATTACCGCCGGGCTCAGGTTGTCGGTCAACTCGATGGATATCTCATCCGTCGACAGATTCTTCAGCGGATCCATCATGTAGTCAGGATTGAAGGCCACCGTGATCGCTTTTCCATTGTACTTTATCGGAATCGTTTCACGCGATTCCCCGACATCAGGAGTCATGGTGAGGATCACCAGATTATTGGCATCAAATGTCAGCTTGGTTGCACTGCTCTTGTCGGCAATAATCAACGAGGCACGGCGCAAGGCAGTCAACAGCGCCTCACGCTCAAGGGTAACACGTTCTTCACATTGCGACGGAATCACCTGACGGAAGTTCGGATATGTCCCTTCAATCAATTTTGATGCAAGCACCGTTCCTTCAAATGAAAAGATAACCTGGTTCTTGCGAGGATAAATTCGCAAGTTTCCGGCTTCCTTGAGCACGTGCATCAGCTCGGAAACCGCCTTGGAAGGCAGGATCATATCCGCATCCGAAGCATCAGGAAATTCCATCTCGGTTTCTGCCAGGGCCAGACGCCGTCCATCCGTCGCCACAGCCGTCAGCTTGGCTTCCTTGAAGCTGAGCATCACGCCATTGAGGTTATACCTCGTTTCATCCGTCGACGCAGCATACGCCGTTTTACGCAGCATTTCGCGGAAGACTCCCTGATCAATCAAATACGAAAATTCCCCATCCGCTTCTGGAATCGAAGGAAAATCATCAGCCGAAAGCCCGACAATCTTGAAATAGGAGGATCCGCTCATGACGGAGGTCTGGTCCTTTTCATCGCTCTCGATCGACAACATGCTATCCGGCAATTCGCGCACAATGCTGGATAAACGCTTCACCGGAATCGTTGTCGACCCTTGGACATCAATCGTTCCTTCAACCTTGCACCGGACGCTGACATCAAGATCCGTCGTGGAAAGATAAATGCCATTGTCCTTTGCCACGACCAGCACATTGGCTAGAATGGGCAAGGTGCTGCGACTGCTGACAACATTCTGCACGGCCTGCAGGCCTGCTGACAACACTGATTTTTCGATCCGTAATTTCACTGTGATTCTCCCCTTTTCAACGCCCCGTCAATCTTGTGTACAAAGCAATAAGTGATATATCTATCCTATTTAAATAAACTATTCAATCTATTATGGTATGTTGAAACTGTTTATAAGTCAGTTAATGTCGTGGTATCAACCGTCTTTCAGGTCATTTTGATTGTTTATAGAACTGTTAGATCAGCGTTCAGCAAAGTATATAATCTAGGGTGAAATCAAAAACAGGGAAGTTATCCACGGGCATTATAAGGTTATTAACAGAAGGGTGATTAAACCATCAGGGGCTTACCCAGTTTACGGGAAATGTCCTGAACGGTGTGCTTAAGATCGCTATCAACATCCATACGGTTTTTTACGGTACGGTGTGCATGGAGTACGGTAGCATGGGTTTTTCCGAACGTGGTTCCGATATCCGGCAGGGATGCGGTGGTCAATTCACGGCAAAGGTACATGGCCACCTGGCGGGGGACCGCGATTGACCGGGGACGCTGTGTACTGCTCATATCGGCAAGGCGTATATCGTAGTGGGCAGCGACCACCCGTTGAATCGAGGAAATGCTGATATCTTCCTGTTTTTCCTGCTCAAGGGTATCGCGCAACAGATGTTGTAGAGCTTCCAACGTCAATACCTGCCGGGTTAACGAGGCGTAGGATACCGCCCTGACCAAGGCACCCTCAAGACGACGCACATTAGATCGGACATTCTGGGCTATGAAGGTCATCAGGGGAGGTGGAATTTCAACATTCATCTGTCGCTGTTTGCTGCAGAGAATGGCCATGCGCGTTTCAAAATCGGGTTCCTGTAATTCGGTCACCAATCCCCATTCAAAACGGGATACAAGGCGCTGTTCCAATCCTGAAATTTCCGAGGCCGGCCGGTCGCTGGTCATAATGATTTGCTTGTGCGCATCAAAAAGGGCGTTGAACGTGTGAAAGAACTCTTCCTGGATACGATCCTTGCCTGCAAGAAAGTGAATATCGTCAATCAACAGCAAATCTGCCTTGCGGTAAAGATTACGAAATTCCGGAAGGCTGCGTTTCTGAAGCGCATCGATGTAGGCGTTGAGTAATGCTTCACAGGTGACATAGCAGATATTGCGGGCGTTGCCGTTAGCCAACACGGTGTGGCCGATAGCCTGCATCAAATGGGTTTTGCCAAGTCCTGTGCCGCCATAGATGAAAAGGGGGTTGTAGGCTTTTGCAGGGGCATCCGCGACGGCCATGGCAGCGGCATGGGAAAAGTTGTTGGAGGGCCCCACGATGAAGGAATCCATCGTGAATTTCGGATTAAGGGTCGGCTTGAAATCGGCTTTCTTGGGTGCAAGCCTATCCTGCAAGGTGACCCTCGCTTTTATCGGCACGTCATCCGATTCCTGATGAAAGCTTTTTTCCTTGATGGTGAAACCGATCTTGTATTCGGCATCGACGACGGAGCGCAGGGCCTTTTGAATCAGGGGAAGGTAATGTTCCTCAAGCCAGGATTGATAGTAATCATTATCTACCCCGAGAATGAGCGTATCGTCCGTTAATTCGACCGCGTCGATCACACCAATCCAACGGGAATAGATGTTTTCATGAAGTACGCATTGAAGATGTGCGCAAGCCTTGCTCCACAGCACACTGGCAGTCAACGTCTCCACTTGATAAACTCCTTATTGGATGGGGAAAAATGAAATCACTATTCGCACTGAACGGATGCCATAGTTAGCAGTTCCGGCAACTGAAACAAGAAAAAAATAAATAAACCTATGAACAGGTTATGAACAGGTTGTCTTAACTCTTTCCTAATATGCCGCTTGCATCAACCAAGACGAGTTACTTGGAACCTACCCGGCGGATGTCCGCCCCGAGTCTCCGTAGCTCGCGATCAACGTTTTCGTAGCCACGATCAATAATATGGGCATTGCCGATGTGACTTTCCCCGCTCGCGCAGAGCGCTGCCAGCAGGAGGGAAACGCCTGCCCGGATGTCCGGACTCGACATACTTGTACCCTGCAGGCGCGAGGGACCACTGATAACGACACGGTGCGGGTCGCATTGCACAATGCGGGCGCCCATCTCGATCAAGCGGTCGACGAAATACATTCGGCTTTCGAACATCTTTTCGAAAAACAACATGGTTCCTTTCGCCTGGGTAGCCAGTACGATAGACACACTCATGAGGTCGGAAGGAAAGTTCGGCCACGTTCCATCTTCCAACTTGGGAATGGCGGCGCCGATGTCATCTCGAATTTCAAGCCGTTGTTGCGGAGGTACATACAGCGAATCTTCAGCCATGTTAAGCGTAATTCCAAGGCGCCCGAAATGCTTGCCGATGACGAGGAAGTCGGAGGGATCGATATTCTCGATCCGCAATCCTCCGCCCGTCAACACCGCCGCCGCCACGAAACTGGCGGCCTCCACATAATCAGACGCAAGGCGGTGTGTGGCACCATGCAGGGTGTCAACCCCGTTGACGCTCAACCGGTTGGTTCCGATACCTTCGATATGTGCTCCCATGCGGGTGAGCAGTCGGCAAAGATCCTGGACGTGCGGTTCGCAGGCCGCATTATAGATCACACTTTCCCCCGGTGCGAGCACCGCTGCCATTAAGATGTTCTCGGTGGCGGTAACGCTGGCTTCATCCAGTAAAATAGCGGTTCCGTGGAATGAATCAGATCGTTTAAATACATATTGGTCAAGGGTTTCTATATCTACCCCTAATTGTGATAGGCCATCGATATGGGTATCGATCCGTCGCCGTCCGATGACGTCCCCACCGGGGTGTGAGACCTTGACCCGACCATGGCGGGCCACCATCGGCCCCGCAAAGAGAATGGATGAGCGCGCCTGGCGGCAGAGCGCATCGCTCAGGACGTGTTTGCGTAATCCCTTGCAGCAGACGGTCGCTGTGTGACCGTGTAAATCAACGGAAGCCCCCAGATCGGCCAGGATGTCCAGCATGGTCTGGACATCCCGGATCAAGGGTAGATTGCGCAACGTAACCGGCTCATCTGTCAAGACGCAGGCTGCCAGCATCGGCAGCGCCGCGTTCTTGTTGCCGGGGGTTCGATGAGTGCCGCTGATGGGGTGGCCACCCCGTATGATCAGTTCTGACATAACGCTAACTCATGCACGCAGTTTGCGGACCCGCTCGACGACCCGCTCGACGGTGAATCCGAATTTGTCAGCCAGCACATTATAAGGTGCGGACGCACCGAACCGGTTCATGGCGATACAGTGCCCGTTCGAGCCAAGGTAACGCTCCCACCCCATTGAGGCGGCGGCTTCTATCGAGACGTTCAGGGACCCGCTCGCCGGAATCACCGCGTTCCGATAGTCAGCCGACTGTGCATCGAACAGATCCCACGAAGGCATGCTGACGACACGTACACAGCATTCCGAGGCCAATTGCTTGGCTGCATCCAGGGCCAGCTCAACCTCGGATCCCGAGGCGACCAGGACAACGTCTGGAGCCTTTGTTGCGCTTTGCCATAGCGTATACGCCCCACGCTTGAGGTTGGACGCAGACGGATAGACGGAACGGTCGATAACCTTCAGGTTTTGACGAGTCAGCAGAATCGCGGTCGGGCCGTTCTTCTTCTCCAGCGCCGCAATCCAGGCTGCGCCGGTCTCGGTCGGATCGGCAGGCCGGATGACGGACATCCCCGGCATGCAGCGTAGCGAGGCTAACTGCTCAACCGGCTCGTGCGTGGGACCGTCTTCCCCGACATAGAAACTATCGTGCGTAAAGACATAGATAACGGGCAGCTTCATGATCGCGGCCAGCCGCAATGAAGGGCGCACATAATCCACAAAGACAAAGAATGTTGAACCGAAGACACGCAAACCGCCATGCAGGGTCAGTCCATTAATAATCGATCCCATACCTAATTCACGGACGCCGAAGTGGAAGTTACGCCCTCCGAACTGTTCCGGCAGAATGGCGGGGGAACCGTTGATCCAGGTTTTTGTGCTGGGTGCCAGATCGGCAGATCCCCCAACCAGATATGGAACCGCCTTGGCCATGCTTTGGATGACGGTCCCGCCTGCAATGCGGGTAGCTATCGGCGTGTTGACGTCGAACGTCGGAAGCATCGACTCCAGATCCGCTGGCAGCCGTCCTGACTGGGCCTCTGCCCACGCATTCGCCTGTTCAGGATTCGCTGCGGTATAAGCCTTTAGCAGACGTTTCCACTTGCTGTGTTCGCGTTTCAACTGCTCCTGACGGTTACCGAAAAGATCACTGACTTCTTCGGGAATATAGAACTTCTCGTTCTCCGGCAAGCCAAGGTTTCTTTTTGAAAGCACTACTTCTGCATCACCGAGCGGTTCGCCATGGACCGAATGGGAGTCGGCTTTGTTCGGGCTGCCCTTGCCGATAATCGTCTTGCAGATAATCAGGGTCGGACGCTTGAGCTCGCGTTTGGCCTTGCGAATGGCTTTGTCGATCTGGTCGAAATCATGACCGTCAACGGTAATGACGTTCCAGTGGTAGCCTTTGAAGCGAAGCGGAACATCGTCGCTGTAAGCCAGTTTAGTACGGCCTTCAATGGTGATCTGGTTGTCATCGTAAAAGACAATCAGGCGGTTCAATCCGAGATGTCCGGCCGTGGCGAAGACCTCGTGGCTGATGCCTTCCATCATATCGCCGTCCCCACAGAATGCATAGGTATAGTGATCCACCAACGGCATTTCTGCGGTGTTAAAGCGCGTGGCCAGCATCCGTTCGGCAATCGCCATGCCGACAGCATTGCCGCAGCCTTGTCCCAGGGGGCCGGTGGTGGTTTCCACCCCGGGGGTATCGCCGACTTCAGGATGTCCCGGAGTCATGCTTTCCCACTGGCGGAAACGCCCGAGTTCCGCCTTGGGCAGCGCATATCCCGAAAGATGCAAAAGGCTGTAAAGCAGCATGGATCCATGCCCTCCCGAAAGAACAAACCGATCACGGTCAGCCCATAATGGATCGGAAGGATCATGCTTCAGATGATTCAGCCAAAGCACCGTGGCGACATCGGCCATGCCCATCGGCATTCCTGGATGTCCTGATTTGGCTGATTGCACACCATCCATTGCCAGCCCGCGGATGGTATTGCTGATGCGTTGTAATGTCTCGGGGGTAACTTTTATAGCCATGGTATTAGATCTCCTGTTGCTGCTAAAACTCAATACGGTGTCTTGAAATAATAAACCGCATTTATCGCATATTTAAGGCATTTTGTCGAGTAGCTTTGTGAAAAAAGTAAGCATGTATAAAAGGGGTCCGTCGGGCAGTCTGCCCAATGCGGGTGGGCAATGTCGCGGTCGTAACTTCTTTCTTTGGAAATTGAATATCCAACATAAAAAGTGCGGACGAGAAATGCAAAGGCAAGGTAGGGCGAAGACCTCTGGGCGAGCCGCCCGTGGCAAAGGCAGTGGTGAGCACGGTGGCTTATGCTCGGATTGATGTTGACAGGATTACAGGATTGTAAGGATGAAATGGACCGAAACCTCAGTATTCTTTATCTTGTCTTATCCTGTCTGCCTTTCCAATCGAATTATTCACAACGAATGGGGAGCACGCAACGGCTATAAATTGAAGGTATAGACAAAACTGATGCTCGGATTTCAATATGGAAAACAGGAAGACAGGAATTATTCGTTGTGTTATCCATTCGTTGTGTTTATCAGATTTAGAAATCGCCATTTTCTCACCGCCACGCTGAGGATCGCAAGATCGGATGGTGTGATGCCTGAGATTCTTGCCGCTTGCGCCATTGAGACAGGCCGTATCAGGCTTAGCTTTTCACGGGATTCAAAACTGATATTCTTGATCTGCCAGAAATCAATGGTTGCGGGGATTCTCTGGTCATCCATCGCCTGCAGGGCGCGAATACTCGCTTGCTCCCGGACAATATATCCCTGATATTTTGTCAAGATCTCGATCTGTTCTACCACCGCTGCGGGAAGGGCCTCGATGTGCTGTGGCAACATGGCGTACCGGGTTTCCGGTCGACGCAGTAACTGTTCAAGCGAATGTTGCCCGCTAAATGTGATGGCCAAGCGCTGTTGTTCCTGCTGAATCATTCGATCATATTGCACCGTCTCATCTAGCGTGTCATGATGGACAATCCCCAGCATTTTGGCATGTTCATACAAACGGAATCGCGCATTATCCTGTCGCAACACCAGTCGATGCTCGGATCGTGACGTGAACATGCGATAGGGTTCATCTGTCCCCTTGGTCACAAGATCATCGATCAAAACGCCGATATAAGCTTCGCTCCGGTTCAAGACCCATTCCGAAAGTCCCATTGCTTTTCGTGCTGCATTGATTCCGGCAACGAACCCTTGTGCAGCCGCCTCCTCGTAGCCTGTGGTTCCGTTGATTTGTCCAGCCATGAATAACCCGTCAACTTGTTTCGTTTCGAGTGTATGTCGAAGTTGGGTGGGGTCTGAAAAGTCGTATTCGATCGCATACGCCAGATCAATGAATTCGGCATGCTCAAGTCCCGGAATCGAATGGATCATTTCTTGCTGGATATCGGCAGGCAAGCTGTTCGAGGTGCCGTTCGGATACATGCGGATATCCTGCCGACCTTCTGGCTCGATAAAAACGTGATGCGCACTTTTGTCCGAGAACTTCACGATCTTATCTTCTATCGACGGGCAGTAGCGTACCCCCGTTCCGGAAATACCGCCACCATACAGCGAGCTCTTTTTCAGATTGTCTGCAATGATCGCATGGGTTTTCTCGGTGGTATGCGTTAGGTAGCAGGGCTGCTGATCAGAGCCAGGAATCCATGGCATCCTTGCGCATCCAACGGGATGTTCCACGTGGAACATCGCCGGTTTTGGTTCCTCGTCTTTGCCGCTTTTCAGGGGTCGAGACGACTCCTTGGATTCGGTTTGTTCCACGTGGAACATGTCGTATTGCCGTTGGGCGGTCCAGGAGAAAAACGGCGGAGGGACGGTTCCTGCCTGAATTTCCATGCGGTGATAATCAATAGAATCGCGGTGCAGTCTTGGCGGGGTTCCGGTTTTCAGGCGCTCCATGCGGAAACCGAGATCTTTGAGATTGGCGCTGAGTTCGTCAGATGCTTCCATGTCACCGCGTCCACCGGGGCGAACCTCGGTTCCGATGTGGATTCTTCCTTGAAGATAGGTTCCTGGGGTGAGAACAACAGTTTTTGTTTTGATTTCGCTATGATCCATGAGAACGACATGGGAGACCTTCCCTTGGATGGGTTCGATTCGCCGGACCATTCCTTCATGGATCGTTAGGTTTTTCTGAGAACAGGCGACAGCGTACATCCGCGCTGAATAGGCATGCTTGTCGCATTGCGTACGGTTGGCGCGTACGGCCGGACCTTTTTTAGTGTTAAGCACCCGAAATTGGATGCCTGTAAAATCGGTGTTGATTGCCATCTCTCCGCCCAATGCGTCGAGTTCAAAGACCAAATGGGATTTTGCAATGCCTCCAATCGCCGGATTGCATGGCATACAGGCGATACCTTGAGGTTGCATGGTGATTAATAATGTGCGAGCCCCGCAGCGCGCCGCCGCCAAGGCCGCTTCGCTCCCCGCATGGCCGCCTCCGATGACCGTCACATCATAGCAAGTGGAGTTTAAAATGGTTTTCATGGGTTTTTATTTTCCAACGCAAAAACGGCTGAATATGGAGTCCAGTAATTCACTGTGATAATGTCTTCCGGTGATTTGTCCCAGATGGTTGATCGCTTCCCGTATTTCTAGGGCGGCAAGGGTTTCAAAGGATTCATCGGCATCCTGAAGAATCTGTTCAGCGTCCTGCAATTTTCCATCGGCCAGTTGGATCAGGTAATGGTGCCGTTCACTGATGACCGCATGAGGCTGCATGGTCGACTGGATATCCAGACGTTCCGACATAGCGTGCTTTAAGTGTTCAATCCCGACGCCGGTATGCAAGGCGCAGGCGACCGTGCGTAGCGGGGTAAAGCTAGATTCGGAAAGTTTTTGTCCTTTGTCGATCTTGTTGATGACAAGCACTGTTCTTGATGGGTTGATATGTTCCAAAAGTGCTTTGTCTTCGTCATCCAGTATTCTCGTCCCATCCATCATAAGCAATGTTAAATCGGCTTTTTTTAGTAATTCGCGGGCCCTTCGAATGCCCTCCTGCTCAATTGCGCAATCTGCCTCGCGCAAGCCTGCGGTGTCGACGAGACGCAAGGGAATTCCGTTAAGTACGAAGGTTTCTTCAAGCGTATCTCGCGTGGTCCCCGGTGTGGCCGTCACAATGGCACGTTCGCGACCCAAGAGCCGGTTCATCAAGGTTGATTTGCCAACGTTGGGTTTCCCGATGATTACGACCAGTGCCCCATCTCTCAGCAAGTGTCCCTCGTTCCAGCCGGAGGCGAGGGCGCGCAAGGATTCTCTGGATGCCGTCAATTGCTGGCGGAGTTGTGTCAATGTGTATTCCGGAAGCTCGCCCTCATCAAAGTCCAGGCAGGCTTCCAGGTCGGCGCCCAGTACAACCAACTGATCGTAAATGAGGTTAACGTTTACACTCAGCACCCCTTCGAGTTGCTCAATGGCTGAGGCAGCGGCACGTTCGGAACGTGCGGCGATGAGGTCCATGATTGCCTCGGCTTGGAGTAAGTCGATCCGACCTGAGAGGAAGGCTCGTCGTGTAAACTCGCCTGGGGCGGCGGGTATTGCCCCCGCTGCGAGAACCGTGCGCAGGACGCGTTTCACGGAGGCTTGTCCGCCGTGGCATTGGATTTCCACGACATCGTCACGGGTATAGCTTGCCGGGGCACGATAAATCAGCAGGATGGCCTCGTCGATATCACCCTCGGTGTGGACGTGGCCATAAACAAAGGATCCTGCCGACCGTGCGGAAGGCAACGGCTCCCGGCATCGGAAAACCCGATCCGCAATCGGCAGGGCTTGCGGTCCGGAAATCCGTACAATGGCAATCCCTGCTTCTCCTGGTGCGGTGGCAATCGCCGCTATCGTTTCGTGTCCTGCATTCATTGGCGATCATGATATACAGGTTGTGGAAAATAACAAGTTCCTGCTTTCATCCGGCGCTGATTATGCTAGACTATGCGCTCATGGATCAGAGGCAAATAATCGTATTGAACGATGGATGGGAATTCAGCAAGGGACGGATGTCCCAGGGATGGCTGAACGTTGCCGCGTGTTCTCCGAATGTTACCTTGCCCCATTGCTGGAATGCCGAGGATGAATTTCAGGAGGGCATCGCCTATTACCAGGGCTGGGGGAGCTACCGACGCATCGTTGCTGCCGATGCGTTACCCGACTGGGCGCTATCATCGACAGGGCAGTGGTTCCTGGCGTCCGATGGATTCTACGGCACTGGGGATGTTTGGCTCAACGGCCAGCGCGTGGGGAATGTGGATGGCCAGTATCTTGGATTCCGGTTGGATGTGACTGGTAAAATACGGTTTGGTGAGCCTAATGCGCTCGGCGTTCGGTTGACCAACCGCTGCGCTAGCGATGTGCTGCCGGGCATCCGTATGCCCGATTTCCTGCTGTATGGGGGCCTGTCCGGCGCGGTGCGTCTGGTGTATGAGCCCGCCTTGCGGATCAATGTGCGTGAGCTTGCTGTCCGCACGACGGAGGTCTCTGAGTCGCAGGCACAGGTCAACGTGATCTGGTCGCTGGAAGGTAAGGATGCGGTTCAATCACAGGATCGGGTGGATTGGCGGCTTTTGGACCCTGAGGGGGCGGTTGCCGTCGATGTTGCAGTGGACGCGGCAACGCGCCTGATCCGGTTGGATGTTCGTCGTCCGCAGTTGTGGCATGTCGATACGCCTCGCTGTTACCGGCTTGAAGGGCGACTGCGGCGGGGGGGCTCGCTGCTGGATTCGGTCAGCGTCTCGGTCGGGATCCGTTCGGCTGAATTCCGTCCCTTGGAGGGCTTTTTCCTGAATGGAGAGCGGGTTGAATTGCGCGGATGCAATCGACATGAAAGCATGCCCGGGTTCGGGCGAGCCTTGCCCGAGTGGCAACATGATGCCGATGCTCGTTTAATCAAGGCTATGGGACTGAATTTCGTGCGTCTATCGCATTACCCTCAGCACCCTGCGTTTTTGGATGCCTGTGATCGTCTGGGGATCCTGGTCTATGCCGAGTTGTCGTCGTGGAAAAGTGTGCGTGGTGGTGGGTGGTTGTGTCACGCGCAGCGGCAACTGGATGGCATGCTCCGTCGGGATCGCAACCATCCGTCGGTCATCCTCTGGGGCATGGGGAACGAAGGGCGGCATGCGGTCGCCTATCGAACGCTGTACGGTTTGTGTAAAGCGCTTGATCCGCAGCGGGCGGTGACTTATGCCGAAAACCATTTCTACCGGGCAAAGCGCGGGCATACGCTGGGTATTCCGGATGTCTGGGGGTTGAATTACGAGTTTGATGCGCTGGCGGATGGCGTCACGGCCAGTCGATTGCAATGTGCCGTGGTGAGTGAATGTTCTAACTATCCGCATACCCGGCGGGGGGAGGCCGATGCAGAGGCCATTCAGCTCAGGACGATCCAGGAGGATCTTACAAGAATGGCTCGGCATCCTGAAATCGCTGGCTTCGCCCTTTGGTGTCTGAATGATTACGCCACCTTGCGTAAGCAGCGCTATCGGCGTTTTTCCGGGATCGTGGATGGCTGGCGACTCCCCAAGGCATCCGCCCGCTGGTTGTCCACGACGTATGGCGATGGGCGGCTGGCTTGTGAATGTCTTTCGGATCCGCTAGCGAAACCGGGATGTGCCGTGCAGTTACAGGGGGTGTCTGCTGATGGGGGGGCTTGCCCGACGAATCTGGCTGAAGTCGGGCCGACAGCCAAGGATGGTGGCGAAACATTAGTAGTCCCGCCTTCAGGCGGTTGTGGCGTCACGCTGGCAATCCTTGTGCGGGTGCTCGATGAGCAGGGGCGCCAGAGCGGTTGGTGTGGGGAATTGCAGGCGACGGTTAGCGGTGATGGGCGGATCCGGTCGTTTGATGGACACGGTACGGTCTGGATCGCTGACGGTATCGGTAAAACATTCATTACGGTTGCTCAAGCGCTTGCGCATCCGGTTCGGATCACGGTGGCGGGGGGCGGGTTGCAACCCGCGCATGGGGTGCTGAGGTAATATGAAGATGGCGTGGAAAGCATCGTTGGAACAATGGGCCTTTCGGTTATTGTGGGCGTCCGTCTTCTGTTCCGCGTTTACGCTGCCGGTGGGCCGGGTACTCCTGCTGTTGAGCATGATCACGCTGATCTATCGGGCTGTGCGTGGTGGCGGGCGCATCCGGTTCCCATTCCCCGCCTGGTGCTGGTTTTCGTTTGCGGTTGTGGCGGTGCTGGCGTCCGCCTTTGGTGTAAATCCGTCATTGAGCTTCAGTAAGATCAGTAAGCTGATCTGGTTCATGGGGATCCCCGTCGCCGCCACACTGGCTATTTCGCGAGCTCGGATTATCGCCTTGCTGCGAGCCTATGTCTATGGCGCGGGCGTTCTGGCGCTGGATATCCTGGTCCTGCGTACCTGGGCGGCTTGGCAGGCGGGGAACCGGGCGGTGGCGCAAGGTAAAGCGAGCGATCTCTGGTGGGAAATCATTGACCGGGGATCGATGACGCATGGCCAGGTGTTGATGGTTGCGCTGATCGCCTTGACCGGGTTGCTGATCCTAGCTCCAAGGCAGCGGGCTGAAAATCGTCCGGCATCGGACGCCGCGCCGGTGATGGGTATTCCCCGCTTACTCGGATGGTTTGGACAGCTCACCCTGCTGGCTGCCTTTATCCTCAATTTCAAACGAGGCTCATGGGCCTCGGCAGGCATCGTGATCATGCTTTTTTACGGGTTGACCGGACATTGGCGGCGGGTACTCCTACTGCTGATAGCTGTGGGATCGATGGTTATGTTGCCGCCAGTGCAACGTCGGCTGTCTGATTTACGCAGCGAGTTAAGCCTCGGTCACGGTGGGCGCCTAGTGATGTGGACCAAAATCGCCCCGACGCTGATTCGTGAACATCCCTTTGGGTTGGGCTATCGCGCGCTGGATGAGAACTTGATGCAGGAGACGGCGCGCCGCCATAAGGTGCGGGTCGAAAAAAACAGGAATCATTTACATTCCAACCTGCTGCAAATTACCGCCTCGCTGGGGTGGGCTGGTTTGGCTGTCTATATGGTTTGGATGGGAAACAGTTTGATAAAGGGAATCCGCCAAGGCATTCGCGGAGCTGATGTGACCGACCGACGCCTCGGGTTGACGCTTGCCATGATGCTGAGCGGTCTTTTTATAAACGGCCTTGTGGAATATAATTACGGTGACGCTGAATTGGTTCTGGTGTATGGCCTGCTCTTTGGATTGCTGGCTGCCAACCCCGCCTCTACCAGGCTCCCTCGGACAGGTCGCCCTACTTTTTGGTCTCGCCTGTTGAAGGTAGGGCGAGGCGTCCTCGCCGAGCCGCCGTGCGGAAGTAACCGTATGGGGTTGATCATTTTGCTGTTTTGTACAGCGTTTCTTCAGCCCGCCCTGGCGCTGGGCCCCCACGAACTCCTTGTGCTGGCAAACCAACGCGAGCCCGATTCTGTAGCCGTCGCCAAGGCGTATATGCAGATGCGCCAGATACCGGACATCAACTTGGTGGAACTGGATCTCGGACCCTCGGGGCCGGGCGGCGTTGCCGCCGCGATATCCCCAGAGGCTTTTACAAGCCAGATCTGGACGCCGGTGCAGCAGGCTCTCAGGGATCGTGGCATTGCCGCTCACATTCAGGCCTGGGCCTATTCAACCCATTTCCCGTACCGGATCAACACAACGCCGTTGGCGATGTCCTTGCAAGGACTAACCTTTGTGCGCAACCGTATCCCGCCCTCGATGGAGATTGCGCAGGGAACGTATGTGTCATCCCTGTTTGCAGGCCCTGATGGGCCGGGTAAAAATGGCTTCGGGCCGCAATCCTTCGATACCATGCAGCAACTCCTGCGCGATGAAATGCCACTTCCGAACATGACACTGGGCTATATCGGAACCCAAGGCAACACCGTGGCTGAAGTATTGGCCATGCTCCGTCGCGGAAGCGAAGCCGATGGAACCCAGCCGACGGGTACCGTTTACTATGTAGTTTCGGACGATATCCGTTCAAAAGCCCGTTTATGGCAGTTTGCTTCGGCGGCCGAAGGGCTTCGTCGTATGGGGGTTAATGCCTTGGTAACCAACAGCTTTCCGCAGGCGGCAACGGACATCATCGGGATCATGAGCGGTGTGCCGGTGGTCAATCCGGCGGCTGTAGGCGGTTATCTTCCCGGGGCCATGGCCGAGCATCTAACCAGTTTTGCGGCGACGTTTGATCATCCGACGCAGACCAAGCTCAGTCGCTGGATTGCGGCCGGGGCATCCGGATCTGCCGGCACGGTGTGCGAACCGATGTCGTACTGGAGCAAATTCCCCCATGCGCGCTTCTTCAATCACTACCGCATGGGCTGTACCATGATCGAGAGCTTCTACCAGGCCATTCGCTGCCCGTTGCAGCTCATGCTGGTTGGTGACCCGCTCACTGCGCCATGGGCACCGAGGTCGACGCTTCAGATCAAGGGCATCGAGCCAGGGGAATCCCTGCGCACGGCCCGGTCGATCGATTTGAATATCCAGGCACCGCGTGGCGTCTCCTACTCGCGATTCATCTATCTCGTTGACGGAAAGATCATTGGCGAAGGCCAATCCTTCTCGCTAGACCCTGCAGAATGGGCAAAAGGCAAACACACACTCCGCGCGGTCGCCTACACGGTTGGCTTCGTCCGCAGCCAAGCCTTCGACACCGTTCGCTTCGTGATTCCCTGATGAGAGAACCGAAGCTGGAAGCTTCGGCCACGGTGGGACGTATCCGGAGCATCCTGCTCCGGCACGACGAATTGTGTTCAAAAGGGTTGATCATAGTCAAAAACGACCATGCAACCGCCACAGTAACACAATGAAAATGATTGACAGTGTTGTGTTTAATCGTTAGAATGGCTGCTGTAACGTGAGATAGTGAATACTAAATATTAACTATTAGTGAAATTTACGATTGGGATGTTAACAAAAAAGAATGCTTTTAGGTACGTTGCGGTGGTTTTTTTGTTATCGCAATGCCATGTCTTCGAGGTTCTTGGATCAGCCCTGTCGACAGCCAGCGACGTTGTCAAAACAGAGTGGCGGCGGTTATCCAGGCCACAGGAGGAGCGGTTTATTGCGTTGGTGAGTCGGCGTAACGATATACAACAAGACCTCGCGGTTCTTGCTCGCCTGCTTGATGAGAAGATGACGGATAAGAAAATGATTGATGCTGCGTTTCTGACGAATTTTGGTATCAAAGCGGATGAGTCTTACCGGTTTGACGGAAATACGCGGTCGGTGTATCGGATTCTCGTTCCTCCGCAAGAGGTGCTTCATAGGTCCCTGACGCAGGAACAGACGCGGAATTTCCTGCGTTATGCCGAGGTGCGTAAGCGGATTCAAGTGGCGATTGATGGCATCAACGTGCTCAATGGGCAAAAAAAGAAACAATGGGACAAGGTTAGTGACGAGATGCTTGATGAATTTGGAATATACCCCGACAGCAATTATCACTTCGAGAAAAAAACTCGGGTGATTTATAAATTGGAACAAAAGGGTTCGGAATAAAGGACGATAGTGCAAACGAAAATCAAAATAATCTGTTTGTGTGTATTTTTCCTTGGGCTGCTTGACAGCCATGCCTTTTGGCCGTGGTCTAGCAAGCCTGCGGAGACATCCGAGATTGGGAAAATCGCTTGGCGCGAACTGTCGATAGAGGAAGACGATCGGTTTGGCGACCTCGTTGATAGCCGTCGCCAGATTCGGGATGAAATCACGATGCTTGAGCGTCTGCTTGAGGAGATGAAGACAGAGCAGGAGAATATCAATCTTCAACTGAAGCTGGTGTTTTCCGTGGATTCCGATAAGTCCTATCGCTTTGATCAGACGGCTAATAAGATCTACCTGGTAACGATGCCTTCCCCCGGGACGACGACGATGGGTGCTCCTGAGGAGGCCGTAGAAAGTCAAGAGTCTGTGCATCAGGAGCTTACTGCGACCCAGGGAAAATATTTTTCCCAGCTTGCGGAGCGTAAGATGCAGAATCAAATCGCGATTCAGGGACTGCTTGTACTGACGCGGAAGAAGTTGAATCAGTGGGGGAGTGTCTGCGATGAGTTGCTGCGTGATTTCGGGATCGAGCGGGATCGGGATTACCATTATGACAAGGAAAAGCGGATGGTGTACCAGTTGGTTCCGCCATCCGCACCGACAGAATGATATATGGCTAGCTTTGAAAGGGCGATGATTTATGCATAAGGAAACCGTTTTGCAGGAGCAGTCTCGATTCCGGTACGCCGGGTCAGTTCTTGTGTGTGGTCTGTTTGGATGCGCCTGGCTGACGTCGTCGGCATGGGCCCAACGGTCGACGGATGTGGGGGCTGAAATGAGCTCCATCGAGAAAGATGTCCAGAATGTTCAACTCGCCACGGAATCCGTCGCTCCGGCTGTGGAAGCCAGCGGGACGCTTGCGGAAGGCGATAGCGAGGCTCCGCTACCGCAGGACGGGGATGAGGGGGCGACGCGGGCGGCAACCCATGCCGGACGGTTTCTTTTGACCGTCGATTGGAATGTCCTGAAGGTGGAGAATCTTTTCCATGCGTTTGAGATGGCCTTGGAAAAGACCGAACTGAAGCCGGAGGCCGTCCAGCAGGTGCTCGCCGAGTATCAGCAAACCCTGATCAATCGTGGCTACCTGCTTGCCCGGCTGGTGTCAAAGGGCACGGTGTTGGCGGGTGGCGGGCAGTCGATGGAGATTCATATTGATGTCGGCCGCTATGGCGACCTTTCCCTTTATAGTATCCTGTTGACGCCGGAANNGGAAGGCGTGCCGGTCAGGGATACGTTCCAGGAACGGTATTTCAGCGCGAAGCAGATTCAGCGCAAGTTTTCAGGGTTCACCGGAGAGCGTCCGTTCAACTATAACGACTTTTACCGCAGTCTTTATGACCTCAATATGCACCCGGATCTGACGCTGAACGCCAGGTTGCGGCTTCGCCAGGATGAGCAACGCTACATCGACATGGAAATGACGGTTGAGGAAAATCTGCCGCTGCATGCCATCCTGGAAATCAGCAACACGGGGACCGAATCCACCAAGGAGTGGCGGGCGGGGTTGACTTTCCAGCATTTGAACCTGTTGCGGCAGGATGATGTCCTTACCCTGCGGGGCATCAATGCCACCGATTTCAGTTCGCTCAACTCCCTGGCCTTGAGCTATCGGATTCCCCATTACATGGGTCACGGGGGTGCCTTTAGCGTGGTGAGTGGTTTCTCCCGGATCGATTCCGAGGAGATATTCCAGGATATCAGCATTCGCGGCAGCGGTTGGTTCACCGGGGTGCAGGGGGCGCAACGGGTTTATGATTCGTCGCGCCACTTGATCACGCTGGGGCTTGGGGGTGTCTATCGGAGCATGGAGGATCAGTTGGTGTTTGCCGATACCAAGGGCGCTAAGCGCGAGGCGGACGCCTTGCCGGTATCCTTATCCATCAGTTACGCATCCAAGCGCGACGATGCCTTGTTCGGGCGCAACTACCTGACGCTCGAGTCGGCCTACAACATGGGGGCCGCACTGGATATGTCGTCCGACGAGCAGTTCAACAATCTTCGCCAGAACGCCGAGGAATCCTATTTCATTCAGCGTGTCCAGATCGCGCGGTTGCAGTCCCTTTATTTCGGGGCGGCACCGAAGACCACCAGCAAGGACTGGTCGTTATTCCTAAAGGTCGAGGGGCAGGTGGCCGATGGGGCCTTGATCCCGGCCGAGCAGTTTGCCGTGGGGGGCATGAATACGGTTCGTGGCTACGAGGAGCGTACGTTGCTGGGGGATCATGGCGCGGTGGCGACGCTCGAACTGCGTGCACCCATTCTACAGGATTTGGCAACCCGGCCCTTCGGTCGGCAGGCGTCTGGCCAGGATCCGAAGACCTTTGTCGACCGGATGCAGATGCTTCTCTTTGTGGATGCGGGATTCATATCCCGTTCGGAGTTGCTGCAGGGGGAGGAAGGCACCGAGAGCATTGCCAGTGCCGGGGTGGGCTTCCGTTGGGCGTTGTCACGCTATGCCCAGGTCAGGGCGGATGTCGGCTACCGGTTCGAGGAATTGTATGAGCAGGACCGTGGTGTCGGATTTCATTTGAGCGCGCAGTTACAATACTAGGGTTGTTAATTCGGCTAATAAAGAAGGTGATATACATGAGTACACGTGCAAAACGGAAAAATCGTATAAGAAGGTGCATCCTGTCGGCCTTGCTGGTCATGTACACGGGCCAGAACTCGCTCATGGCGCTACCCCAGGGCGGGACGGTAACCCAGGGTTCCGCCAATTTATCGGTGGAGGGCGGTACGCTGACGATCCAGCAGGATTCGGGAACGGCGATTATCAACTACGATAGCTTCGGCATCGGTTTGGCCGAAACCGTTCGGTTCATGCAGCCCGATGCCTCGGCCTCGGCGCTTAACCGGGTGCTGGGCAGTGGCCGCAGCGAGATCGAAGGGGCCTTGCTGGCCAATGGCCGGATCTACCTGATCAACCCGAACGGCATCCTCTTCTCCAGTTCGGCCCGAGTGGATGTCGGCGGCCTGGTGGCCTCGGCCATGAACATGACGGATGACGATTTCCTGGCTGGACGGATGCAGTTCGCCGGTGGCAGCGGCGATGTCATCAACCAGGGTAGCATCTCGGCCGGTTTTGCATACCTCGTGGGGCGGAACGTCGAGAACCACGGCACGATCAATGCGGATCGCGTGGCCTTAGCTGCCGGCGAGTACAGCGTCCTGATCGACGAGGCGGCAGGCGGCACGATCGAACTGGTCATTGATGCGGTTGATGCCGATGCCGTGACCCCCGCCAGCAACGCCGTGGCGGAGGTTTCGATGATCGAGGATGATGGGGTTGGCACTGACGCTGGAGGTGTCCCCGCTGTCGATAGTACCGTCCAGATCGAAACCGCTGACCTTGAATCTGTCACCGTGACGCCCCCCTCGATCCTCAACGAAGGCATCATCAACAGCAGTGGGGATGTCGGCGGGCAGGTCGTGCTGGCCGGTGGCAACATCGACCAGATGGGAACCATCAACGCGGATGGCATCCTCGGCGATGGCGGTTCGATCAGCCTGCAGGCCTCTGATACCGTGACCTTGGGCGAAGCCAGTGTGACGACGGCCAATGCGGGGGCTAACGGTCAGGGCGGCGAGATCCTGGTTATTGGTGAGCAAACGGCCGTGATCGAAGCGGGGGCTCAAATCGCAGCGCGTGGCGGCAGCGAATCCGGCGATGGCGGCTTTGTGGAGACCAGCGGCCATGAGACCATTCGAATTGGTGCCATGCCGGATGTGAGTGCGCCGGCAGGCCATGGCGGTACTTGGCTGATTGATCCGACGGATATTACCATAACAAATGGTGCTAATGCGGCTATCGTTGGGTCTCCGGTCGCGGACAATACGCTCTATGCTGATGATATCTCCACATTTCTTGGAACCGGTTCGCTGATCATCGAAACGGATCCAGTCGGTGCAGAAGCCGGAAATATCAACTGGCTGGCTGGTGCTGATGTGACATGGAATACAGCAAACAGTCTCTCGCTGGTAGCCCATAGCAACATTACCTTCAATGGCTCCATTGACTCAACCCAGGGCGATGTCTCATTCAATGCCCAGGGGAACATCGTTCTGAATGGCAGCATTTCGACGGGGACGGCGGGACTCGGGTTGACGGCGACCAACGGCGCGATCACCCAGACCGGCGGTACCCTGGCTGGCGGGGCGCTGACCTTCGCCTCAGGCGGGGTGGTGACGCTGGATTCCGTCGGCAACGATTTCGATTCGGCTTCTGGCACGGCAGGCGGTGCAGTGACTCTGGTGGATGTGGACGGTCTTGATCTGGCAGGCGTGGATGCCGGTGCGAATGCGCTGTCGGTGACGGTGGGCGGCGCATTGACCGACTCGGCGGCGAACACGGCCGGTGCG
>DIZZ01000274.1:0-2059 GCA_002428045.1 Verrucomicrobia bacterium UBA6015 | reverse complement strand
CGCTGGATGATGCGGGTAACGACTTTGGCTCGGCCGCCGGTACGGCAGGCGGCACGATCACCCTAGTGGATGCGGATGATCTTGTCCTGGCAGGTGTGGACGCTGGCACGAATGCGCTGTCGGTGACGGTGGGCGGAGCGCTGACCGACACGGCGGCGAACACGGCCGGTGCGCTAACCTTCGATGCGGGCGGTGTGGTGACGCTGGATGCTGCGGCAAATGACTTTACCTCGGCCGCCGGTACGGCAGGCGGCACGATCACGATCCGCGATGCTGACACCCTTGAGGTTACCGGGTTGAACAGCGGCGGCAACAACGCGATCAGTGTGACGGTTGATGCCGGTTCGCTGACCCTTTCGGGCAACGTGAACGCCGGGACGGCGGGCGTGACGCTGGCGGCGGCGGGCGCGATCACCAATAGTGGGGCGGGTCTGGTGACGGCGGGGGCGCTGACGGTTGACGCGGGCACGGGGATCGACCTGAATACGGATGTGGCGACACTGGAATTCACGGCGGGCGGGGATGTACGGATAACGGAAGCGGGCGACGCTACCGTTGCCGGTCAGACGACAGCCAACAACGGGCTGATTGATATTTCCGCCCCGGGCGGGACGCTGACCGTCGGTGTGGTTGGCGTGAGTACGGGGCTGGTTGCCCATGGATCGGGTAGCATCGATTTACAGAATGCGCTGATCAGCGGCGTCAATGTGACGAGCACCAGCGGAAACATTACCTTCACGGGGGCAACCGAGACCGACACGGGAGCGGTTCTGATCAGTTCGGGCGGTGGCAATATCAATGTCGGCGGGACGCTGGATCTGGGCAGTGCGCTGACGGTTGCGGCCGGTACGGGTAATGTGGCTTTCAGTAATACGGTCAATGGCGGGCACGCGCTGGTGGTCAACTCAAGTGGAACGACAACCTTTGGTGGCGCCGTCGGCGGCACGACGGCACTCACCTCGCTGACGACCGATGCGGCCGGGGAGACCGCGATCACAGGCGGCGCGATCACGACCACCGGCGATCAGGCCTATAATGATGATGTCCGGCTGGGTGCCAATACGGTGTTGAGCGGGTCGAATGTCGTCTTTGCCATCGGTATAAATGGGGATGGCAACGATCTGGCAATCAACGCGCCAGTAACCATCGTGGACAACCAACTTAATGGCGGGGCGGCCACCAACGTCGGTATGTTTACGGCCGGTCAATTGGCAAACGTCAGCGGGGATACGTCTTTTGCCGATGGCTACACCATGGCGGGCGCTACGACGTTGGAAGAAAGCTGGACCGTCTCGGGGACCGGCAATATCACCTTCAGCGATACGGTTGATGGTGACTATGCGCTGGTTGTGAATACGACCGGTACGACGACTTTTGTCGGCGCGGTCGGCGGCACGGCGGCACTCACCTCGCTGACGACGGATGCTGGCGGAACCACCGCGATCAATGGCGGTGCGATCACGACTGGCGGTGCTCAGACCTATAATGACAACGTGACGCTGGGTGCGGGCACAACGCTTTCGAGCACCCATAGCGGCAACATCACCTTCGGCGGCACGCTCAACGGAGCGCAGTCGCTGGCGGTCAGCACGGCGGGTTCGACGACCTTCAGTAACACGGTCGGCGGCACGACGGCGCTCAGCAATCTTGATGTCGTGGCTGCCGATATCAGCTTCGCTGCCGATGTAGCCGTGACGCAACTGACCACCTTGGAAGCGACCCACGGATCCATCACGCAATCGGGAGGAACCCTTTCCAGTGATCGTTTGGCGTTGCGTGCCGCTACCGGGATCGGCGGTCCTGGCGCGGCGGCGCTGTCAATCAACGTGAGCCAATTGGCCCTGGTGGTCACCAATGGATCCGCCTATATTTCGGAGCAGGACGGATTGATCATCGGCAGTGTGGATGGTCTTGAGGGAGCCGTTGCCTCGGCCAACGTCAAGATCGAGAGCGGGGTGAGCGGCGCAGGCAATCTGGTGGTCGGCAATGTGGTGACGGCCACGGCTGGCGACGTGCTGCTCGATTCGCAGCAAGGCGATCTCGTGGTGGGTGTCCAGGT
>DIZZ01000157.1:12291-14987 GCA_002428045.1 Verrucomicrobia bacterium UBA6015 | reverse complement strand
TATTGATCGCTATTTCCCCGTAAAAAAATGATGGGCGATATCGAACCCTGAACAAGAAATGGCGATTGCTTGATTTTGCTTTCCATGGCTGTCTGAAACGGGTAAATAGAGTACTGTTTAATGCATTTATGCGTCTGCAATCCAAGGGAGGGCTCATGGCCGGTGAATATGTCTTTCAACTCGAGCGTATTAGCAAGCAGCACGGTGGCAACATCATCCTTGATGATATCACGCTGGCGTTTTTCTTTGGTGCCCGGATCGGTGTGATCGGCGGTAACGGCTCCGGTAAGTCCAGCCTGCTGCGTGTCATGGCGGGGGGGGATAATGACTTCATGGGCGAGCGGATTGTCGCCAAGCGGGCCCGAATCGGCTACCTTGAGCAGGAGCCGCAGCTCGATCCTCAGAAGAACGTCCAGGCCATCGTCAATGAAGGCGTGGCGGTCCAGCAGGCCAAGCTGGCGCGCTATGACGAGATCTGCGGTCAGCTCGGGGATGAGATGTCAGAGGAGGCATCCGCCGCGTTAAACGATGAGTTCGACCGCCTGCAGACCGAGATCGATGCCGAAGGGCTCTGGGAACTGGAGCATCATGTCGAGATGGCCATGGAGGCCCTGCGCCTGCCGGATCCAGAGACCCCGATCAGTACCTTATCGGGGGGCGAGAAGCGGCGTGTGGCGCTCTGCCGTCTACTACTGCAGAATCCGGACGTGCTGCTTCTGGATGAACCAACCAACCACCTTGATGCCGAGTCCGTTGGCTGGCTGGAAGAGCACCTCAAACGGTTTACCGGAACCCTGATCGTGGTGACCCATGACCGCTACTTCCTGACCAATGTGACCGAGTGGATCCTGGAGCTGGAGGCGGGGAGGGCTTACCCCTACAAGGGCAACTATCAGGCATGGCTGGAGCAGAAGCAGGTGATCAATGAGCAGCGTGGCAAGGTGAACGCCTCGCGGCGCAAGCTGCTGGGCGAGGAACTCGAATGGGTGCGCATGAATGCCTCCAGCCGATTGACCAAGAACAAGGCCCGTCTCAAACGGTATGATGAGCTTTCTGCCCAGGAATTCGACACCCGCGAGGAGGAACTCACCATCCGTATACCGCATGGGCGCCGCCTCGGCAACAAGGTTGTCGAGGCCAAGGGGCTGACCAAAGCCTATGGTGACCGCATCATCATGGAGAATGTCAATTTCACGCTGCCGCCGGGCGGAATTGTCGGTGTCATCGGCGGCAATGGCGCGGGCAAGACAACGCTTTTCCGCATGATCACCGGCGAGGAATCGCCGACAGCGGGTACGATTGACCTCGGGGCCAGTGTGGATATCGCCTATGTCAGCCAGATGCGCGACTCCCTTGATCCGGACAACACCGTGTGGCAGGAGATTACCGGCGGGCAGGAGAATATCGAGGTGGGGGGAAAGATGATGAACAGCCGGGCCTATTGCTCGCGGTTCAATTTCCGTGGTGCGGACCAGCAGCAGAAGGTCGGTGTGCTTTCGGGCGGTGAACGCAACCGGGTGCATCTGGCCAAGCTGTTGAAAAGCGGCGGAAACGTGCTACTGCTGGACGAACCGACCAACGATCTNNTGCTGTTGCTGGATGAACCCTCGAATGACCTGGATGTAAATACCTTGCGATCGCTGGAGGATGGGCTGATCAATTTCGGTGGATGCGCGGTGGTGATCAGTCACGACCGTTGGTTCCTGGACCGGATCGCTACGCATATCCTGGCGTTTGAAGGGGATAGCGAAGTCCATTGGTTCGAGGGTAATTACCAGGCTTTCTGCGAATGGCGGCGGCGTGAAATGGGTGAGAACTGGCAGCCACATCGCGTGCGCTATCGCCCGGTGCGTCCGGTTTAATGATACACAACAGCATCGCGGGGGAGGTTGGGCATGACACTCAAGCAACTGGCTGTGATGACGGGGAAGTCCCCGCCGTTTATCCTCAACCTGACGAGCCGCTTCAGCCTGGCGAAGACGGGAGACTATTCCTCCAGCTATGCCGTGCTGCTGCGCAAGCTGGTGGCGCTGCTGCTGTGCGGGGTGGCGCAGAAGGACATTGAGAAGCTCCTGGTGCGGGAGAAGAACCTACTGCTTCTGCTGAATGTGGATTCGCTTTATAACATGACCACCTGGTTTGAGGATCTCTGCCAGCCGGATTCAGGGCCGAACCGCTTGTTGTTGAGCGGGTATGATCTGGGGCATCCGGTATATGCCGATAAGATTCAGGCCTCGTTGGATTTTGAACGGCGAGAAAACGAGCTGTTCAGCAGCCAGGATATGGGCGAGGATGCCTTGCGTGGATTACGCATGTATGCGGAAACCTATGCGGCGGTGCTAGTCCACATGCGGGAAGAGACGCCGGTGATTGCCGACAGTCTGAAGTGGATCCGCCAGGCCTGCAAACGTGCCAGCCCCGAGCCGGGAGCAAAATCCCAGGACAGCGGTTTCAGCTTGCATCTGGCATCGACCATTGGTTAGACTGCGGACCGTTGGGCGAAAGCAATCAATCAATGCGTCAAAAGGGTAAGGAACGATCATGGATTCAGGGGGAGATAAGGACGAATTGACACTGGCAGAGAGTGTCCAGAATGTGATCAAGAATCTTTCCGGGGATGTCGTGACGTTGCGTGAAG
The DNA here is from genome assembly GCA_002428045.1 of Verrucomicrobia bacterium UBA6015. Taxonomy (GTDB): domain Bacteria; phylum Verrucomicrobiota; class Kiritimatiellia; order UBA8416; family UBA8416; genus UBA8416. The sequence continues at coordinate 12,349 of DIZZ01000157.1, read as the reverse complement.
TTCTCAACCTGATCGGGCTTGAGGGCATGTTGGTCTTCTGTATATTCCTTACGCTGCC
>DIZZ01000157.1:0-12260 GCA_002428045.1 Verrucomicrobia bacterium UBA6015 | reverse complement strand
GTGGGGGTAGGGATCATGACCCACCGTCCGCCCTGGCTGCCGGATCGGCTGATGCAGAAACAATTCCCAGCCGCCAATCTCCGTCTGGCGCTGGAGAAGGGATCCGTCTGGATCCAACGGATGGGCCGGATCAGTCGCCCTTCAATGCCCGGGCTGACGCACGGTGCAGGTATGGCGAGGATCAACGGGCTGTCCCTGATTGCTGGGGCGTTGTTGCTAATGGCTCCGTTTGGTTTTGTTCCGTTTTCCAATACCCTGCCGGGGTTGGCGATTCTATTCCTGGCCATCGGGATGCTCCAGCGGGATGGACGGTCCGTCCTCCTCGGTTACGCATCCCTGGTTTTGACCTCGCTGTATTTCGCGTTTCTCCTCTTGGGGGGCATCGCTGTCCTGCAGCGTTTGATTGAGTGGATAAGATAAATGTAGAATGAGGAGGATTCTGTCGTGGTTAATGCTTGGATCAGCCTGTTGGTATTTGTTGCTGCGTACACGTTATTCGTTGTTTTGCCAAACCGCCGTTCGATCACCGCTTGTGCGGGTGGAATGCTGCTTGTTGTGACCGGGGTTATTGGATGGAAGACCGCGCTTTACGAGAAAATCGACTGGAATGTGATGGGCCTGTTTTTCGGCACCCTGGTTCTCGCGGAATTGTTTATGCTATCGCGCGTTCCGGCCGTGATGGCTGAGTGGCTGGTGGATAAGGCCCGCAGTGCCCGTGGGGCGATGCTGGCGCTGTGCGCCCTGGCGGGGGCGGTGTCGATGTGCGTTGAGAATGTTGCTGTCGTGCTGCTCATCGCGCCGGTGGCATTGAGCCTGGCAAGCAGGCTGAAGACCAGTCCGGTCCCGTTACTGATCGGCATCGCGATCAGCAGCAACCTCCAGGGCACGGCCACGATGATCGGCGATCCTCCCAGCATGATCCTGGCTGGCTACATGAAGATGGGGTTCTGGGATTTCTTTGTCTACGAGGGTAAACCGGGCATTTTCTTTGCCGTACAGGTCGGTGCGATTTCCTCGTTGGGCGTGCTGGCGTGGGTGTTTCGCCGCAACCGCGAACGGGCCGTGCTGCTGACCCAGGAAAAGGCGCGCTCATGGGTGCCCGCCATCCTGCTGGGACTCCTGGTCGCCGGGTTGTCTTTTTCCACGGTCATCGATCCGGAGTTCGCCTGGTTTTCCGGAGTCTTCACCCTGGGGCTGAGCCTGGTCGGCCTGGTCTGGTTCCGCTGGTTTGCCCGCTGGGGACGGCTGCGCGAATTCGGCAAGGCTCTTGACTGGGATACGACGTTTTTCCTGATCGGTGTGTTTGTGCTTGTCGGAGGATTGAGCGAATCAGGGTGGATGGACAAGCTCTCTGATGTGTTTGCAGCGACGGTTGGGAACAGTCCCGCATTGGCGTTTGCGGCGATCGTCTTATTTGCCGTGCTCGTGTCCGGGGTTGTGGATAATGTGCCGTTCCTGCTTGTCATGATTCCCGTGGTGCAGACGGTTGCCGATAAGATCCAGACGCCGGTTCCCTTCCTGATGTTCGGACTGTTGATCGGAGCCTGCCTCGGAGGTAATCTAACGCCGATCGGGGCCTCCGCCAACGTGGTGACGATCGGGATCCTGAAAAAACAGGGGTACACGGTGAGCTTCCGCGAGTTCATGCGGATCGGGATTCCTTTTACGGTGCTGGCTGTCGTTCCCGCCTGCATCTTTGTCTGGTTGATATGGGGGTAATTAATCATGGAAGAATCATCTAAAGAGGTCGTTGAATCCCCAAAATTCAAACTAGGGAGACATTTTCGATCTCGTTTCGTTTCGGGGCTGTTCGTGCTGATCCCGCTCGCGGTTACCCTGTTCGTCCTAAAAGTAGTGCTCTCGACCTTGGAGTCGGCGGCTATGCCGTTTGTCAGGCCGCTGCTGAAAACCGCGCCGCAATCCGTGCTGGTGGTGATGGCGATTGTCTTCATGGTCACGGTGATCTACTTGATCGGGCAGATTGCCAGTCACATTGTCGGGCAGCGGGTGATCCGGTGGGGCGAGGCATTGCTTCTGCGGCTGCCGCTGATCAAATCCGTCTATACAACATCAAAACAGGTGGTGGAGATCTTCTCCACGAACTCGGCGACCGCCTTCAAAGCGGTGGTTATGGTGACCTTTCCGCATCCCGATTCGATGGCTGTTGGTTTTGTCACTGGAACGATGCTTGATCCTACCGGTAATGTACTCTATCGCGTGTTCGTGCCGACGACGCCCAACCCGACGTCCGGTTTTCTTGTCATCCTGCCTTTAAAGCAAATTAATTTCACTGACATTCCGGTTGAGGAAGGTATTCGCATGATTGTTTCGGGCGGCATGCTCGCTCCCTTGCAGTATAAGGTTGTCTCTGCGCCAGTTAGTGTTAATCCTTAAATCGTACTGACGCCGTATGCAGCGGAAAGATGGTTGAAGGATGACCCCATGATGAATCCGCTGGCGTGGTTCGATTTGCACATATCGCATCCGGTGCATATATTTGCGGTCATGTCACTGGTCATCCTGGTGGCTCCTATCATTCTTTCCAAGTTGCGGCTACCGGGTACCGTGGGATTGATCCTGGCTGGCGTAATCCTAGGACCGAATGGCCTGAACATCCTGGCCAAGGATGCCAGCGTCGTCCTTTTCGGCACCGTCGGCATCCTCTACATCATGTTCCTGTCTGGACTGGAAGTGGATTTTCTCGATTTCCGGCGCAGTAGTAAAAAGAGTTTGGTTTTCGGATTGTTCACGTTTTCCATCCCGCAGATCGCCGGTACCGTGCTGGCGTTCTACCTTCTTGATTTTGAACTCCGCCCCGCCATTCTTCTGGGCAGCATGTATGCGTCCCACACGCTGCTGGCGTACCCGATCGCCAGTCGGCTGGGCATCACGCGCGATGAATCGGTGCTGGTGACCATCGGCGGCACGCTGGTGACCAATACGATATCCCTTTCCATCCTGGCGGTGATCACCAGTTCGGTGCACGGGACGCTGGATCTGATGTTCTGGTTTGTCTTGCTGGCGTCGTTCACGCTCTTTTCTCTGGTCATGTTTGTCCTGCTTCCGCGTCTTGCCCGGTGGTTTTTCTGCAATGTCGAGAGCGAGGGCACTTCGCAGTTCATGTTCATTCTGGCGTTGGTATTCGTGTCATCCGCTATTGCGCATATGCTGGGCATCGAGCCGGTGATCGGGGCATTCCTGGCTGGGCTTTCGATCAGCCAGATGGTGCCGGCGGGATCCACGCTGCAGAATCGGATCAATTTCATGGGGAATTCGATTTTTATCCCCTATTTTCTGATCTATGTGGGGATGCTGGTGGATCTGCGCGTGCTGTTCAGCGGTCCTGAGGCGTTGATCGTGGCGCTCCACATGACCGTGGTGGCCACCGCGACAAAATGGCTGGCTGCGTTCGGTGCTCAGAAATGTTTCGGTTACACCAGTGCGCAGCGCGGCGTGATCTTTGGCCTCAGCAATGCGCAGGCGGCCAACACCCTGGCGGCGATCATGGTCGGCTACCAGTTGGGGTTACTCAACGAGAATGTGCTGAACGGTACGATTATCATGATCTTCGTCACCTGCATTACCAGTGCGCTTGCCGTTGAGAAAGCTGGGATACGGCTGGCTCTGTCGGGGATCGGTGCCGCACCGGTAGAGGGGCCGCCCGATAGCCAGCGTCTGTTGGTGCCGGTCGCCAATGTCAAGTCGATGGTCGGCCTGCTGGATATTGCGTTTGCCATCAAGGATCCGAAGATTTCCGATCCGGTCTATGCCCTGGCGGTGGTTACCGATGCGGCCGATGCGGCGGCCCGTGTTGCCGAGACTGATTCGCTGCTGCGCGAAGTCCGCCGCCACGCCTCGGGTGGCGCGACGGCGGTTAAATTGATTTCGCGTATGGACGTGAGTGCCAGTGGCGGGATCCTGCGCGTGATCCGTGAGATGAACATCTCCTGCGTTGTCCTTGGATGGGGCAGTGAGCATACTCCCGGTGAATATTTCTTTGGTGGTCTTCAATCGCATCTGCTTGATCAGAGCACGCCCATGATGTTTGTCAGCGGAATATCGACACCTTTGAATACGATTAAGCGGATGACGTTGGTGTTGCCCCCGCATGCCGAATTCGAGCATGGATTGCGCGAATGTCTACAAGCACTGCATACGCTGAGGCGCAATCTCAAGGTTCCTTTTGTTTTCCAGGGACTGGATCCAACCCTTGAGGCGGTCAGGCAATTACAGGTTGCCGCTGGCCTGCCCAATGAAGTAACAGCGGTTCCCTATGTGACATGGGAATCGATGTCCAAGGTTGTCATGCGTGAGATGAAGCCGCATGACTTGACGGTGTTCCTGTCGGCCCGGGAAGGTTGTCTTGCCTGGAATTCAGACATTGAACCGTTTGCGAAAAGGATACGGCGACTCGCCAATGATGCTAATCTCGTCCTGCTTTATGCCCCCGCCAAGCAGACCATGGTGTGGCATGATCCGCGTATCTGCTGAATATTCTGAATATGCTTGAAATCCTGATGATAGTTTAATAGTTTTGTTAATAAAACATTAGGCACATGAGGACGGTATGGCAGACGAAATCACGATATCAGCGGCCCAGGAGGATTATCTGGAAGCCATTCTTGTGCTTGAAAAGGCGCATGGCCGGGTACGCGTCCGCGACCTCGCCGAGATGCTATCGGTGCATAAGTCAACGGTTACTGCCGCGCTCAAGGCCTTGGCCGAAAAATCCCTGATTGCGTATGAGCCTTATGGCCGGATTGAGATGACGCCCATGGGACTCCAGGCGGCCGAGCGGGTGTCTGGCAATCACCGCGTATTGAAGTCATTCTTGAAGGATGTCCTAATGCTGGATGCGCCGGTTGCCGAACAGAACGCCTGCCGCATGGAGCATGTGATGGATCCCGCCGTGCTCAGCCGGTTGGTTAGTTTTGCCGCCTTTCTGAAGCGCACGGGCGATCCTGATTATCTGCAGGAGTTCAGGCAATATTTGAAGGTGGCGCAAGCATGAGAATTCGCGATATGGAGGTGGGGCAGTCAGCTCGTATTGTTCGTTTTGGCGAGGGGGACCGTCATTATCGCCAGAAGCTGATCCAGATGGGCATGACCCGTGGGGTGGTGTTCTCGTTGATACGCAAGGCCCCTCTGGGAGATCCTCTGGAAGTAAACTGCGGTGGTATGCTGCTGAGCCTGCGCAAGGGGGAGTCTGACGGCGTTGAAGTGGAGGTGTGCCAGGTATGATCTCCGTGGCGATTGCAGGGAACCCGAATTGTGGCAAGACGACACTCTTTAATGCGTTGACCGGGTCGCGGCAGCGTGTCGGGAATTGGCCGGGGGTGACGGTAGAGCGGATGGAAGGCCGCTATGCGCATGGCGGGACGGACGTCAAGGTCGTTGATCTGCCGGGGATCTACTCGTTTTCGGCACAGTCGCCGGACGAGCGGGTATCGCGGGAGTTTATCCTGCATGAGCGGCCGGACGTGGTGATCAATGTGCTGGATGCGACCAACCTGGAGCGGAATCTGTACCTGACGACATTGTTGCTGGATATCCAGGTGCCGTTGGTGGTGGTTCTCAACATGATGGATCTGGCGCGGTTGCGCCATCTGCGGATCGATGTCGAGCACTTAGCCCGGCATCTGGATTGTCCGGTGATCCCCGTGACGGCCAGCAAGGGGATCGGCCTGGATGCGCTGCGCGTGGCGGTTGCCGAGGTGGCGCAGTCTCGGCATATTCCCAGTGCGCATGTGGTTTATGATTCGGAAGTGGAGGCCGCCATCGGCCACTTGCAGCCGCAGGTCACCGAGGTTGCTTTGGCTGGACGCGTGGATCCCCGCTGGCTGGCCATCAAGCTGATCGAGGAGGATGCTATCGCCACCACGATGACCGGTGGCGTGCATACGGAGCGGGTTGCACAGGAATTGGCTCGGATCCGTAGGCATACCGGCGATTCGGCGGATATCGTGGTGGCGGATGGACGCTACGGGTTCATCCACGGTCTGGTGCGGGATGTGATGCATCGCGAACTTGAGTTGCGGCGGACGCTGACAGATCTAATCGATAGCCTGGTACTGAACCGCCTTTTTGGCATTCCCTTGTTTTTTGCGGTCATGTTTGCCGTCTTTTTCGTCACCGTCAACATCGGTGCCCCGTTTATCGATTTTTTTGACCAGTTATGCGGGACCCTGTTTGTTGGTGGCGTGCGACATCTACTGTCATCCTGGGGGGTTCCAGCGGTTCTCGTGACCTTCTTCGCCGATGGTATCGGGCAGGGGATCCAGACCGTTTCCACATTTATCCCTCCGATCTTTTTCATTTTCCTATGTTTATCGTTTCTCGAGGATTCCGGCTACATGGCAAGGGCGGCGTTTGTGATGGATCGTCTGTTGCGGCTGATTGGCTTGCCCGGCAAGGCGTTCCTGCCGATGCTGGTTGGTTTCGGATGTAACGTGCCGGGCATTCTGGCCACGCGCACGCTAGAGAATGAGAGGGATCGGCGATTGGCGATCCTGATGAACCCCTTCATGTCCTGCGGGGCACGCCTGCCGGTCTATACCCTGTTCGCGGTGATCTTCTTTCCGCAGCATGGAGGACAGCTGATCTTCGGTCTTTACATGACCGGAATCCTGCTGGCGGTATTGACGGGACTATTGCTGAAGCGCACGCTGATGCCCGGAGCCCCCAGTACGTTTGTGATGGAACTGCCACCGTATCATCTCCCTACGGTGAACGGCATCCTGTTCCATACCTGGCACCGTCTCAAGGGGTTCATCGTGCGAGCGGGTGGGGTCATCCTGGCGGTGGTCGTCCTGACGAGTGCGATCGGTGCCATGGATGCCCTGGTGCATGCGAGGGATGCGGATACTGGATATCCCGTGCAGAAGGGGCTGCTGGCACGGGTGGCCCGGCACGTTACGCCGGTCTTTGCCCCGATGGGTATTTCGCAGGATAACTGGCCCGCCACGGTGGGGTTGGTGGCTGGCGTCTTTGCCAAGGAGGCCGTAGCGGGCACCCTGGTTTCTCTTTATCGACATGAGGCAGTGGTTGACGGCGCTCCCGAACCCTTTGTGCTGCGCGAGGGCGTTGTTAATGCTTTTCAAGCCATTCCTGATGGTTTTGTCGCCCTGTTCGGGGGGGGCGCTGACAATACGGGGGAATCAACCCCGCAAGGTGGTATTCGTGACGCCTTCGGCAGTCGGGCGTCGGTCATCGCCTATCTGCTTTTTATCCTGATCTACTGTCCCTGCGTTGCGGTGATAGGGGCCATCTATCAGGAGACGAACATGAAATGGACGGTCTTCTCGGTGACCTACCTCACGCTGTTGGCGTGGGTCGTCGCGACCCTGTTTTATCAATCCTCGCAGGTGTTGACACAGCCTGCGGTGGCGGGATGCTGGATTGCCGGCTGCCTTGGCTTCCTGATGGCGGGAATCGTCGGGTTGCGGTGGGTTGGACGGCACGGGGGGAGGGGATAATTCTCAAGGACATTCGTGAGTTTCTGTCGGTTTCTGGTGCTGCAGATGCTGTGTCGATCGCCAGGCATGTCAAGGCCGACCTTTCCGCTGTTGAAGGCATGCTCGCCTTTTTGGAGCAACGTAGACAGGTCACGCGCTGTGATGAGGTGGTTTGTGCTCGCCGTTGCCCTGGCTGTAAAAGCGGTCGTCTCTGCAAGCCGGTGACCGTCGAGCCCGTGGTCCTATGGCGTCTGGTATGATGCGATTAATCATAATCACGATCTTGCCATCAGGCTTCATTATCGGTATATTTATGCGCATGATAATAGCGGTTGATCACGAAAAATGGATGTTTACCAAGCGGCCATCCTTTCACGTCTTACTGGAACAGCCGATTAGGATTACGATTGAATAAAGACGTACAGATCGTCGTATCCCCCGAGCAGGCCGGTCGCCATGAGCTCCTGATGCATCAGGTGGCATCGCACCTGCACATGGATCTCCTGCGGATCCGGCATGTGCGGATCCTGCGTAAGTCGATCGATGCCCGTGGCGGGGCACCGAAGGTGAATCTCCAGCTTGAGGCGTGGATTGATGAGTCCCCGCCTGCTTTTGCTGTGCCGGATTTCGGATGGCAGTCCGTTGCCAGGCAGGCACCGGTACTGGTGATCGGGGCTGGCCCTGCGGGGCTTTTTGCCGCGTTGAAGCTGATTGCGCTAGGATTTAAACCGGTGGTTCTGGAGCGTGGCCGTGATGTGCATGCGCGCAAGATCGATATTGCCCGCATCCATCGTCGGCAGGGGCTGGATTCGGAGTCAAACTACTGTTTCGGTGAAGGCGGCGCTGGCACGTTCTCGGACGGCAAGCTCTATACGCGTTCAAAGAAAAAAGGGAATCTACGGGGTATCCTGGAAATTCTGCATGTCCACGGCGCTGATGAGAATATCCTCTACGAAGCACATCCGCACATTGGCTCGGACAAGTTGCCGAGGGTGATCGAGAATATCCGTCGGACGATCCTGGCGCATGGCGGGGACATTCATTTCGGGCAGAAGGTGGATGCGTTGTTGCTTGAGGGGGGGCAGGTTCGAGGTTGCCGGACGGCGGCAGGGGATCGGTTTGAGGCGGGGGCGCTGATCCTGGCGACGGGGCATTCCGCCCACGACGTCTATGACATGCTGGGGAGGCAGGCGGTGGCGATGGAGGCCAAGGGCTTTGCGATGGGGGTGCGGGTGGAGCATCCGCAGGCGTTGATTGATCAGATCCAGTACCGTTGCAAGGCGGGGCGGAGTGAATGGCTTCCCGCCGCCGCGTATGCACAGGTGGAGCAGGTGGCTGGACGCGGGGTGTATTCGTTTTGCATGTGCCCCGGCGGGCATATTGTGCCGGCAGGGTGCGGGGCCGAAGAGATTGTCGTGAACGGGATGTCGACCGCGCGTCGTGATTCGCCCTTTGCCAATGCGGGTGTGGTGGTCGAGATCCGGACGGACGATATTCCGGCTGAGTTTGCATCGGCAGGTGCGCTGGCCGGGCTACGGTTCCAGCAGCATATCGAGCGCTTGGCCTTCCTGCAGAATGGCGGTTCGGGACAGTCTGCGCCAGCCCAGCGGTTGGCTGATTTTGTGGGCGGAAACCCATCAGCAGATCTTCCTCGCTGTTCGTACCTGCCGGGACTGGTGGTCTCTCCGCTCGCTCAGTGGCTACCCGATCAGATCGGACGTCGCCTTCAACAGGGGCTTAAGGCGTTTGGATCCCGTATGCGCGGCTATCTGACTAACGAGGCGGTGGCCGTCGGCGTGGAATCGCGCTCATCATCCCCGGTGCGCGTTCCCCGCGACCCGGAAACCGGCCAACACCCGCATATTACGGGACTTTTCCCCTGTGGCGAAGGCGCTGGATATGCCGGGGGAATCACCTCGGCCGCCATGGATGGCGAGAATGCCGCGCAGTGTGTTGCGCGGCGTGGGTCGTTGTCAACGGCTATTTCGACAGCATATTCGTAACCCCGTCCCATCCGGCGGGTGGGGGTTCGAGTTGGTATTCGCGACAGCGGGCCGCGAGCCGGATGGCGGGACCGTCGCCGCTTTCGATAAGCGGTGCGAGGCGGTTTAATGCCACCCCCCACTGCTGTTGACGGTAGGCGTCAAGCGCCTCGGCATAGGCTGTTGCCAATGTCGCGAACACCTCCCCCCGGGCTTGGAACCCCATCAGTTCGATCATCCGTTCGGCCTGCTTCTTGCCTTTGACGCGTACCGCGTCAACCTCACGGAATACAAACTCCGTGGTGCCTGCGGCAGCGGCGGTGGTCTGGTTCACCAGGTTGCGTACACCGTACATCTTGGTGATTCCCTGGATGCGGGCGCCCAGATTCATGGTATTTCCCATGGCCGTGTAATTCATACGGTTTTCAGACCCCATGTTCCCGATCACCACCTCGCCGGTACACATCCCGGTGCGGGCAAAGATGGCGGTCGGGCAGCCTGCCTCGCGGAAGGCAGGTTGCAGTTCTTCAACCCGTTCAGCCATCCGCAGGGTGGCCCGGCAGGCACGGGCTGCATGATCTGGAAGCGGGTTGGGGGCACCGAAGACGGCGACAATCTCATCGCCGATGAACTTGTCGACAAAACCGCCCTCCTTGATGATAATATCCGTCATGGCATCGAGATAGATATTCATGAAATGAACCACTTGTTCGGGGGATAACGATTCGGACGTGGTGGTGAAGTCCGCCACGTCGGTGAACATCACCGTACACTCGCGCCGTTCCCCGCCGAGTCGGACATTCTCGGGATTGGCGATCAGATTCTCGACGACCGAGCTGTCGAGATAATGCTCGAAGATCCCGCGTACCATGCGGCTGTGCCGCCGCTCGGTCAGATAGTTGGTCAGTGTCATTGCCAGGAACGTTGAGATGACGGCAAGAATCGGGGGAATGATCTCGATAAAGAGATCTGCCTTATGCAGGGCGGCATACCCGCTTCCTAGGATCAATGCCAGCAGGAGCAGTGGAACACTGATCAGGATGATCGTACGGCGGCGTCCCAGGCAGGTTGCGGCGGCGGTGATGAGGGTGAGCAGGATCACCAGAGTTATCGTGATGGCCCGAGGAACTCGGGTGATGCTCTCGCCACGCAGCAGGTTTGCCAGTGCCGTGGCCTGGATCTCAACCCCGGGGGTAACCTTGGCCAGCGGCGTGGCCCAGTTGTCAAAGGTGCCGGTGGCCGTCGAGCCGAGGAAGACGATACGATCCTTGAAGATGCTCTCGGGGGAGCTGCCCCCCGGCAAGGCCGGATCCAGCCCGGCTTCCTGGCGGATGGCCGCTTTCAAGAGGTTGTAGGCGTAATGGTGGTCAAAAGGACTTTTGCGTCCGGGGGCGGGGCGGTACCAGTGCATAAAGACCGAGGCTGTCTTGTCGATCGCGAAGGCATGTCTGCCAACATGCAACGCGCCGCTGCACCATCCCGAGGCCGGTTCAATGTGAATGGTCTCTGAGTGCTTCAGGAAGGCTGTGGCGGCCAGTGCCTGACTCATGACGGTAGCGCCGTCAAAACTCGATAGCAGCAGCATCCGCCGGCAGATGTTGTCTGATTCTGGGCTTTGCGTGGCAAATCCGATCGCGGCAGAGGCATCGCTCAGCGTGCTAACGGGAAGCGCGCCAGTGTTATAGTCGGTCAGCGATAGCAAGGTGTTGGTTCCGATATTGATCGACGACTTGCGTTTGATCGCCTCAATCGTTGCAACGGGAGGCTTTTCCCCTCGTTTTTGCGGTACATATGAGTGAACTACGTTTGAAGCGAAGGCGGTTGCCATCTCCAGCGCCAAATCGGAATCCTTGCCGGAAATTTCCTGGCGGTCGGTGTCTGGTTCGGAGAAAAACATATCAAACACCACCGCCTTTGCTCCTGCCTGATGGAGGAACCCGATCAGTTTGGCGTAGAACTCACGGGGCCACGGCCAGCGATGCTGGATTTCCTTGGAGACGAGATCAATGCTGTCCTGGTCGATCAGGATGATAGCGATGTCTGCGGGGGGGCCCTGCAATGGATCCCATACCGGCTGGGTTCGGAAGCGGTGATCAAGCGTCTTGAACTCCAGTACTTCCAGGCGGCCATCAACCATCAGTAGCGTTGTGATGGCGGCACAGGCGAAGGCGATCAGCGCACCTTGGACGGTTTTATTCTTGATCCACGATGTTAGGCGGTTTGATGATGTCATCATATCTAATTCCTGCATAACGAATCGAAGGTTTCGTATTATCCGTTCCGGTAGCTGTCGAGAGCACCGGGAAACGGGCCGAGTGCCCGCTCGATGATGCCGAGGGATTTTGCAATCGCCATGCCATAGTTTGTGATGGGGATGTCCGCCGCGTGGCATTTCTCGATGCGCGAGAGCAGGTTGCGGCGGTTGAATGTACAGGATCCGCAGTGGATGACCAGTCGGTACGGGGAAATGTCATCGGGAAAATCGCACCCCTGGATATGGTCGAAATGCAGCGCTCCACCAACATACTGGGTCAGCCATCGCGGAATCTTGACGCGCCCAATGTCATCGCCGATCTGGTGGTGCGTGCAGGCTTCGGCGACGAGGACCCGGTCTCCGGCGCGAAGGTTGTCGATGCCTCTGGCCCCTTTGGCGAAGCTGTTCAAATCCCCTTTCAGTCGCGCAAAGAGGATTGAGAACGAGGTAAGCTTAGCCGTATCCGGTGTATCGGCAGCGACTTTCAGAAACGCCTGGGAATCGGTAATGACTAGGGCGGGGGGCTCGCGCAGACGGTTGATCGCCTCGCGCAGTTCACGTTCCTTGACC
>DIZZ01000169.1 GCA_002428045.1 Verrucomicrobia bacterium UBA6015 | reverse complement strand
ATCATGAAGGCGGTCTCGGGCGAGAACACCGATCTGCTCTTGGCGGGTTCGGACTCTTCAAGGACGCGATACGGCAGGTATTGTCCGCCCCGGGCAATGCAGGCATAGGCATTGACCAGATCCAGCAGGCGGACTTCCCCGCCCCCCAGCGCGATGCCGACGCCGTAGTCTTCCGCCGGACGTGACAGGGTCGAGAGTCCGAGTGAACGCAGGCCATCGAGGGTGTTCTGCAGGCCGATGGTTTCAGTCAGGCGCAACACCGGGATGTTGAGTGATTGGATCAGGGCATCGCGGGCCGAGACCTCACCGCGGTAGTTTTTATCAAAATTGTCGGGCCGGATGTCGCGGTACTGGGTGGGACTGTCGTCCAGCAGGGAGCCGGGACTGATCGTCCCTTGTTCCAGGGCCATGGCATAGATGAATGGCTTGAGGGCCGAGCCGGGCGAGCGCCGGGCCGTGGCGGCATTGACCATTCCGGATTGTGCGCGGTTGTCGTAGTCGGGCGATCCGAGCATGGCGCGGATCGCCCCCGTGCGGACATCGAGTACGACGACGGCGGCGCCATAGATGTTGCGGCCGCTCCAGGTGGCGATGTGGCGATTGACCACCCGCTCGACGGCGGTTTGCAGCGGCGCATCCAGCGTCGTCTGCAGCGTTCCCTGGCGCTGGGTCTGCTGCAATACGAAGTCGCTGAAGTGGGGCGCCAGGAAGGGGCGACGTCCACGACCGGCATCAACCGACTGCTGCTCCGCCGCGAGGCGCTGTGCGCGGGTGATCTTGCCATCCTTCTCCATGCGCTCAAGCACATAGTGCATCCGCTTGCGGGCCGCCTCGGGATGCCGATCCGGGCGCAGCCGGGCGGGCGATTGCGGCACGCCCATGAGCAGGGCTGCTTCGGCCAGGGTCAGGTCGCGCGCCGCCTTGTCGAAATAGTGACGGGCAGCGGCCTCGATCCCGGTGAGGTTGCCGCCGAACGGGGCTCGGTTGATGTGCTGCTCCAGGATGGCGTCCTTGTCCATTGCCTGTTCCATGCGGATGGCGGCGGCGGCCTCCAGCAACTTCGTGGTCATTGTGCGCGGGCGGGGTTCGGTCAGCCGGATGACCTGCGTGGAGAGTGTCGAGGCGCCCGAGATGCGGCGGCCGTTGACCACGTTCTGCACAATGGCCCGGCAGAGGGCGATCGGATCCAGACCGGCGTGGCGGGCGAATCGTTTATCCTCGGCGGAGACCATGGCGGCCTTGGCCCAGGGGCTGATCGCCTCGCTGTGAACGGGGCGGCTATCCTGTTCCAGATGGCCCAGCCGTACGCGCAGCGGGATGCCGCTACGGTCCGTCAGCAGCGTGCCTGCCCGGTAGTCGTCGAGATCCGGCACCTGGGCGGTGGCGACCAGCCAGGCGGCGGTCGCCAGCCCGCCCAGCAGGATCGCCGCCGAGCCGCAGAGGATAAGGCGTCGCCTGCGGTTCATTGGCCTGCCTCTTCAACGATGATTGTTCCGCTGTCATGCCGGCTATGGATTTCGGGGTTGTACATGGCGGTGACACTCACCGGCGGACGGATGTACTGCCCCGGGGTGACGGCACGCACGGCATAATAGAACGTGCCCGATCCGTTGAAGGCTTCGAGGAACACGAGAATCCGGTCATCGCGGATCTCCAGATGTCGCACCGGCAGGGTGTTCCGGAGCTGTCCCCAGGTGGCTGGTTGCGAAGTGGCGAGGGTCGTGTTCTCGATCTCGAATCCGCCCGGCAGGAGATCCTCGATGACGAGGTTATCAATCGCCCGTCCATGCGTATTCACCTCCAGTCGCACGATCTGCAGGTCGCCCTGTTTGAACGTGTTGCCATCGATCGTTTCCCCGTTCTGGGTATGCAATGTGCGGCGGATGGAGATGTGCCGGTCGAGGGTATTGGTTTCGGCGTGCATCGGGACGCCCTCGGCATACCAGTTGGCATACAGGGTGCCGGGGCCCTGGTTGACCAGGTTCAGGTCGCTGCCATCGGCCAGGCGGAGTGTGTTGGTCGGGGATGTGCTGCTGACCTCGGTGGTGTTGGTTCCCTGCTGGATCTGGCCGGCAAAGTGTTTCTGCTGCTTGCTGGCATGTTGCATATAGCGCGACAGGGCCATCAGCACGACGGCATTCTCCTGGGTGGTCCGCCAGCAACCATCCGTCATCCGGGTTTCCACCTCGCGCAGGCATTCAAAGACGCGTGCGTCATCCGGTGCCAATTCCAGCCAGGCCATGAGTTGTCGTGCCACCATGCGGGTGGGTGAGGAAAGATCCTCGCCTTCGTCCTGATCACTGCGCAGTGGCCCGGCCTCCAAGGCCTGTAGTACCTCGAAGGCGTCGCGCCGACGGCCTCCCGCCGCCAGTGCCATGACCAGGTGCAGGCGGCTGTCAGTGGTCATGTACTCATGCTGCTCGCGCAGTCGCGCCGTCCAGTCGTTACGCGGCGTGCCATGGAGCGCCAGCACATAGCAGGCATACGCCCGCAGCGCGGCATCGTCGCGCCAGGTTTGCGTGGCCAGGTTATCCGGCGATTTCACCGGGCGCGTCAGGAGCTGGCGCAGGAAGCCCAGGCCCGACTCGAGGTAAATCTCCGGTACGCTGTGCCCCTTGCTGCCGGCCTCCACGAGGAAATGCATGGCATACACCGAGCCCCACTCATAGATGCCGGACGACCCCGGCCACCAGCCAAACCCGCCATTACCGGTTTGCATGGACAAGATCCGGTTGATCCCGCGCCGGACCATTGGGGTGGTATCGGCGATGTAGGATGACGCATTGGTCTGGGATTGCAGTTCCTCGATATAGAGCAGGGGAAAACTGGAGGATGTCGTCTGCTCCAGGCAGCCGTAGGGATAGCGCGCCAGGTAATTCAGGGCACCCGCCATTGGGGGGGCGGGCAGGGCCATCGTCTGGACCGTGAAGGTCGCACTGTTCTCAAGCCAGCCCTTGGGCAGGGTAATGCTTCCCTTGTCCCCGGCGGGCAACGCCAAACTGCCATATTTACGGATGGGTGCCGAGGGCGGGCGCACGGGTAGTTCGATGTGCTCCTTGACGGACTCCTCGTGCAGCGTTCCGGTTAGTTCGATGTGGGCATTTCCGGCCTGTTGCAATGCCGTGACTTCAAACGACAGCGAGGCTCGCCCACCCGCCTTGATAACGATCGGCACCAGGGTCGACGGCGTGATGCTCACCGGTCCGCTCGCTGTCACCGCCAGCAGTGCCTCGCCCTCGCGATCCGTGGTGTTGTACAGCTCCACCGGCATCGTGCAGGTGTCGCCGGGGGCGAGGAAGCGCGGCAGGGAGGAGAGGACGGTGAAGGGCCGCCGGACCGTTACCGCTTGGGCGGCGGAGCCGAAGCGCGACGGGGTCACGGCGACGGCCATGACGCGCAGCGAGCCGGTGAATTCGGGAATATCGAAGCCCACGCGGCAACGCCCTTGATCATCGGTTGGCACGCCTCCCTGCCAGAGCGCTACAGGTTTGAAGCGGCGCGATTTGATCGGATTGAGCCGGCTGCCGATCTGCCCCTGCATATCATCACCGCCGGTTTGCGCGCTATACAGCGAAGTTTCCGGATCGCTTTCCGGCAGTAGCATGGCATACAGGTCCGACATGCTGCCACTGTGAAAACGCAAGGCATTGAAGAACTGGGCTGGATCGGGCGTGCGGAATGAAGTCAACATGCAGATACCCTCATCCACGAGCGCCACAGCTATCTCGCTGGCCACCCCGTTGCCGTCGGCATCGGTGGCCTGCAGGTCGAGCTCGAGGCGCGAGCCGGGCCGGATCTCGGTGGGGGCCTGGATGCCCAGGTTGACCCGCAGCGGGGTCTCCTCCATCAGTAGCGGCAGTGAACCGACCGCGCGATAGACCTCCTGTAGCGAGGAGGGTTTCACCGGGCGGATGACGCTGACCGAGGCATGGGCATTGGGACGGTACTCGTCTGTGACCGGGATGTCGAACGAGGTGGTGTTCGAGTCCATCATCTTGACCTGCCGCGACAGGAGTCGGTCCTGCTCTAGAGTCAGCAGCGCCTTGCCTGCAAACGGGGCCTTGATCGTCAGGCGGGCGACATCGCCGGGCAGGTAGCGCGGCTTGTCCCAGGAGAGTTCCACGCGGTCGGGCTCTTCCATGGAACGGGATTGCCAGCGGTGATGGCCGCTCCCTGCATAGAACGAGAGCGAGGCGGTTGTGCTGCTGTTGGTATCGGACACCTGCAGCAGGAAATTGCCATCGGTATCGGGGACGGCCTCGAGGGTGGCGGTGCCATCCTCGGCGGTGGTGATGGATTGCTGCCGGATCGGCATGACCCGCCGGTTGGATTCATAGCGGTAGCGCCCCTGGCCGTCGAGGACCAGCGTGCTTGACCATTCCACCCGGCTAAGCTGGAACTCCAGCTTGCGCACCACACGGAGGGGATTGCCGTCCGGATTAACCAGCACCAGCTCAACGCGGGCCGTATCTGCAGGTTTCAGCGCCTGCAGGTTTCGCCCGCGCAGGCCGATGTAATAGGGATAGGGGTGGATATCGAAACTGGCGGTGGCTGCGATCGTGCGCCCGCCTTGCTCCATCACCTGTGCCACCGCCATGGCCTGCAACTTGGCCGGAGGCTGCCATGTGGATGCGAAGGGGATGCGATACTCAACGGTTCCCTCTCCGGTCAGGCTTCCTTTCCCGATTTCTACATTGATGGGCGATAGTGACTTCTCGGAATCGCCGAACTGGTAATCGGGAAACTGTGCGGACGTGAAGTCGGCGGGGGTGGCCTGCAGACGGGCGTTGACCGCATTGCCAGCGGCTACCGCGCCGTAAAGATAGCGGGCACTGATCGAAAACAACGGTTTCTCATCGATCCCGTAGGCTGTCTTGTCGGTCGAGGCGCTGACCGCCATACGCGGTGGCACGAACTCCTCGACGGCAATCACCGCATCCCCGATCGGCTCCTTGGCCCCGGGTGTTTGCAGGATGAGCCGGTAGCGGCCGGTGGCATCATAATCTGCCCAGGGGATGCTGAATTCGACGGTGCCCAGGGCTGAAAGCATCCCCTGCTGGCTGCTGTGCAGGCGGCCATCGGGGCGGATGATCCGCAGTTCGACCGGATGCGGCTGGGGCACTTGCAGGTGGCGTGCCCGCACGATGCCACGCAGATGGGTCGTCTCGCCCGGACGGTAGATTCCGCGATCGGTATAGACAAACGCCTCCACGCCAGCCTGTAGATACGGGATCGTGGCGGCAGCGGCAAAGGAGGCGACCTGGGTGTCGCGCAGGCTCAGGAAGGCCAGATCGTCGCCGTTGGCCACCGAGACCATGAACGGATCCGCATCGGCTCCGGGCAGGGCGAGCGTCGCCAGCCCCTCGGCATCGGTCGTCCCTTCGGCCAGCAGCACGGCGGCAGGCGACCAGGCACTGACCGTGGCTCCGGTGACAGCCTCCAGTGTGTGGATCGAATTTGCCCAGACCAGCAGTTCGGGGCCATTCTGGCGGACGGTGATGCCGGTATCCGTAATCACCAGCAGGCGACGATCCGCCCGTTGGTGTTGGTCAAGCATCACATCCACCACCCAGGCCCCGCGCGGATCGGCGGGCAGGACGCCGCGCAACGGGGCCACATGGGGCGTGACCGCATTCTTCTCCGCTTTCACCGTATAGGTCTGCGAGGTTGCGGTGATACTGATGTCATCAGCGGGATCGCCATACTGATAACTGCTGTAATGCCCGCCTTCGCGCATGGCGAATTGAACCAGGTTATGGGCGGGTAGCCGGGCGGTCCTGAGGCTGTAGGAATTCACGTTGACACTCTCCAGCGGCAGTAGCAGCGAGCCCTGCGGCGAGAGGTAGCGGCCTGCCATGCTCAAGCGCATGGCAGGATCGGAATCCGGCACGAACAGCGTCCGCTCAAGGGCCTTTTCAAGCCTGGCACCCCCTGCGGTGGCCTTTACGCCCTCGTCGACGTGGATGGTATAATTGCGTCCCTTCTGGAAAGCGCCCCTGACATCATACACCATCCCGCGCCACCACTCCTGGCGTTCGGTGATGCTGAACTCGACGGCGGGCTCGAATCGCAGTGCCCGGCGCAGGCCCGCGATATCCACCGGCTGTGAGAACCGGACCCGGAGGGTGACCTGCTCGAAGGAGGGGCTCTCGATCGACAGATCCGTCAGGGAAAGCCCCTCGCTGAGCTGCAGAGTCCAGCGCAGGGGTTGATCCAGAGGGTGCGGATGATACTCGGCATGAAGGCCGGCGGCGATCGTGACCACCAGCACGCTGCCTGCTTCGGCACTGACAGCGACCTGCATGATTTCGCCGGTTTGGCGATCCTGTACCCTGAACTCACAGGGCCTGCCGTTACCATCCGCAACGGTCAGGAACTTTTCCAGGATGGACGGAGAAAGGGCATGGTTGAACTTCAGCTCCAGCAGTGTCCAGCCTTCGTCATCGATATCCACCGGCAGGACCGAATGCAGACGGATGCTGTCATTCGTC
>DIZZ01000163.1:9435-9629 GCA_002428045.1 Verrucomicrobia bacterium UBA6015 | reverse complement strand
GCCGCGCTCTTGCCCTTGGCCAGGGCGGAATAAGCAATATCCAGCAGATCCGGGTCGTCGAGCAGCTCCTGATGGGCGGCGAAAATAGCGGCTTTGTCCGCTGCACCGCCGCCATGCAGCCGTGCCTGCAAGGCTTCCAGTTGTCGCCGTGCTTCGTCAATGGCGTGATCCAGCCGCTCACGTTCCTGCTGCGG
>DIZZ01000163.1:2148-9356 GCA_002428045.1 Verrucomicrobia bacterium UBA6015 | reverse complement strand
GGATCTTCGGAACGCGGGCGCGGAGCCGGAGCAGCATTGGCGGAGGTGACGAAGCTGGCGGGGGCGGGTGCCGGAGCGCAGCCTGCATCGCCCAATCCTTCCCACAACAGCGGGGTCAACGTGGCAATCGCTGCTTCCGCCTCGTCACCTTTCGCCAACAGGGTAATCTTGTCGCCCTGATTGATTTCTAGCCCCATGATGGCGACGACGCTCTTGGCATTAGCCTGCGCATCGCCCTTGTGGATCTGAATCTCGGCCTTGAATTTCTTGGCGAGGTTGGCCAGCACGGCTGCGGGGCGGGCATGCAGGCCGGTGGGATTGGGGATGAGAATGGCTTCAGACGTGACGATTTTGGCCGACTCGACCGCAGCCTCCGTTTCAGCGCCCGCCAGCGTCAGTTCCAGCACCACATCCTGGCCGGCAGTCACCCGGCCGGTCGCGGGTTTAAACTGCGCGACCCGTTCGCTATTGGTGATGACAATTTGCGTGAGCAGGCTTTTGGCGTGGGTGGCGATGTAGTCGGCGTCGAACTCGATCAGCGCATCGCCCACCTTCACCGCATCACCGGCCTTAACGTGGGGCGTAAACCCGACGCCCTTGAGATTGACGGTATCCAAGCCAATATGCATCAGGATTTCAATGCCTTCCGGGGTGGCCACGGTCACGGCATGTCCGGCTGGATGCAACTGGACGATCCGACCGGCACAGGGCGCACGCAGGCATTGATCGAGTGGGTCGATGGAAATCCCGTCACCAACCATTTTTTGGGCGAAGACCGGATCAGGAACTCGTTCCAGGGGGATCAACGGGCCGGAGAGCGGTGCGATCAGGGTAATCCTGATTGCGGCAGGATCAGCAAGGGTAGGGACATTCATTGAAGAGGTGCTCGACGTTCGAGAGGACGGGGGGTCAAACAGAGCATACCGAAAATTATCCCAATGCCCTGACTTGGACAATCGGTTGTTTCCGACCATCCACCAGATGAATCGCGCAGGCCAAACAGGGATCAAAGGAATGCACGGTGCGCAATACTTCCAGCGGCAACTCGGGATCGGCCACCGGATTGTCCAGCAGCGAGGCTTCATAAGGCCCCAGCGCGTCGGCATCATCACGCGGACCGGCATTCCAGGTACTCGGTACCACCGCCTGATAGTTCTTGATCTTGCCGTTCTCAATCACCGTCCAGTGCGACAACACCCCGCGCGGCGCTTCGTGATAGCCGAACCCGCGAATTTCACCCTTGGGGAAGACCGGCCGGTTGAAGGTATCGAAATCCCCCTTGGCGATATTGTTGATCAGTAGTTGCCACTGGTTTTGCAACGATTCCAACAGCACCGCGCAGCGCACCGCCCGTGCGGCAATCCGGCCAATGGTGGAATGCAACGCTTCCACGGGAATCTGACTCCCCGCGACCGTGCTGGCGATGCTCAACAATCGGTTGAGATGCCGCTGGGTCGGTTCGTGTCCGGCGGCAACCATCCCCAGCACATTGGCCAGCGGCCCCACTTGCACCCGCTGATCGTAGAAGGTCGGCGCTTTCACCCAGGAATATTTGCCCTGATCCTGGAATGCCGTGTGCTTGGGATTCGTCTGGCCGTCATAGGGATGCAGGGCTTGATCGCCGCCCTGATATTCATACCAGGCGTGTTTAACGCTCTCCTTGACCCCATCGCGGAAATAGCCGTCCTGATAGCTGGTAATCGGCTTGAACTGCGCAACATCGCCCTTGGGGATAAAGCCGCCGGGCAGTTCAAACTGCGTTCCTTTGGTATCCAGTGGCAAATCCGGCACTGACAGATAATCGGTGACGCCCGCCCCGTACTGGGTCCAGTCGGCGTACAACGCCCCAATCGCCGCGACATCGGGCAGCATCGCCTGATTGACAAATTCCCCGAGCTTGTCGATCTCGGCTTTGATGGCAAACAGCCGCTCCAAGGTCAGAGTCGCTTGACTGTCCGGGTTAATCGGATTGGCTACGCCGCCGACCGCCAGATTCTGAATATGCGGGGTTTTGGAGCCGAGAATCGCTACAATCCGGTTGGCAATGCGCTGGTATTCCAACGCCTGCATATAGTGCGTCGCCGCCAGCAGGTTCACATCCGGCGGCAACTTCATCGCCGGATGCCCCCAGTAGCCGCTGGCGAAGATGCCCAGTTGTCCCGTACCGACAAACGCTTTGAGTTTGTCCTGAATTTGGCGAATCTCCGGCAAGCTGTTGCGCCGGTAGTCGGACAGGCTCGCGCCCAGTTTTGCCGCACCTTCGGGACTACCCGATAACGCCGAAACGATGTCCACCCAGTCCAGCGCCGCTAACTGGTAAAAATGCACGATGTGATCGTGAATCCCGTGGGCGGTGATGATCATATTGCGGATGTACTGGGCGTTCAGCGGCACTTCCAGATTCAGCGCATTCTCCACCGTTCGCACCGACACAATGGCATGGACGGTGGTGCAGACCCCGCAGATCCGCTGGGTGAACAGCCAGGCGTCGCGGGGATCGCGACCCTGCAAAATGGTCTCGATGCCACGCCACATCTGCCCGGATGACCAAGCATTGGCGACTTTGCCATTTTCCACCTCGCAATCAATGCGCAGATGACCCTCGATGCGGGTAATAGGATCGATGGTAATACGGGTCACGACGGCCTCCCGGCAGCTTCGGCAATGCGGCCGGGCAACAGCAACACCGGCAGCGTTTTGATGAAAATGAGATAGAGCATGATTTCCAGGCCCACCACGCCCACGGTGATCAGCAATTCCGGCGCGGAGGGAAAATAGATCCAGCCATTGCCCGGATCGATGGCCAGCAGATAGCCATTCATCCGGTACAGCGAACCGGCGGCCAACAGGCTAATCGTTGCCAGGAACCGGAGTCGGGTATTCGCGCAGCGCCGCTTCGACGCCAGAATCAGTACCGGCGCAGCGAACAGCGTGGTTTCAATCAGGAACAGAATACTGTAGCGGTCAAAGGCGAAAGCCAGGCCGAGTTGTCCCCGCGCCAGCAGATCGCCAATTCGCACCACCAGAAATAGCGTTAGTAATCCCGCGCCGACTCGCGACAGTCGGGTGAGCAGCGCGGCTTCCGACGGTAATTTGAACGCCCGTTGCACCAGCGTCGATTCCAGCATCACCACCCCGTAACCCATGGCCAGCGCCGAAATCAGAAACAGCAGCGGTAGCCAGGTCGTATACCAGAGCGGCGACAGCTTGGATCCCATGATCAGCAGCACCGAACCCAGCGAGGATTGATGCATGGTCGGCAGCAGCACGCCAAGGGCGATGAAGACGTACATGTAGCGGCGCAGGAAAATCTGCATTTTGTGCAGATGGAACCGCTTTTTGAACGCGGGCGGCATCCGTTCCAGAAACGCCGGCCAGAATTCAATCCACAACACGGTCACGTAAGCCATGACGCACAGCGCCACCTCAAAAATCACCGAATTGGTCTGGGCATACCAGGGCAGCAGCAGGTTAAAGGCGTTCCAGTACCGACCTAAATCGATCATTACCGCCAGACCGGCCAGGGTGTAGCCGAACACCCCGCCGAGCAGGGCGGGACGAATCAGCGGATGGTAGGCGTTGCGATTGAGGATGTAGACCAGCAGCGCCATGGCGAAGCCGCCACAGCCGAACGCGGTGCCGATCACTACATCCAGCACCACCCAGGTGCCGATGGGGAAGCCGTTGCTCATGTGCGACACGTCACCCATGCCGAACAGGAACCGGCGCAGGATGAAATAGCCGCCGATCAGCACCAACACGCCGAGAATCATGAAGGGCTTAGTGACGATGCGACCGCCGAGCGGTTGGTGATTTTCGAGAGCGGGGTTCGGGATGCGGGATTCGAGGTTCGCGGCGTTCATCGCGAATCCTCCTCATCATCAGTCCGTGTTGGGTCTTCGTCGTGATAGGCTTTAGCGTTGCGCCGGGCGAGAACCACCAGGCCGCCGAGCAGAGCCAGTGGCGCAATCATGCCTTTGTACAGGGTGTGCTGCATTCCCTCGGACACGGCGGAATAGGCGTGATCGGGTAACACCGGCAGACCCAGTTTTTCGTGGGGAACGCCGGTTAGATAACGCACCTGCGTCCCACCGGATTCCTTCTCCCCGTAGACGTGCGGCTGATATTCGCCAATCGGCGCTTCGTGGCCAGATCGGTCGCCGCCCAGTTGGCCACGGGGAAATTCGTAAACCGCACCCGGTTTTTGCGCCAACCGCCGTTCCGCTTCGGCCTGCAAATCAGCCACCAACCCGAACAGTGAGGCTCCGGTCGGGCAGACATCGCAACACGCCGGTAACTGACCTTTCGCCTGTAAATGATTGCAGAACTGGCACTTGGCGATCTGGCCAAAGGGTTCGTCAAACTGGTATTGCGGGACGTTGAACGGACAGCCGTAGACGCAGTACCGGCAACCGATGCAAGCGTCGGGATTGTGGGTGACAATGCCGGTCTCCGGGTCTTTACGCATGGCGCTGACCGGGCACACCGAAATGCACGAGGGATCAACGCAGTGCAGACAATGGCGCTTGACGAAAGCGTAGCCATCTTCTTCACGATCCTTCTGCGTCATAGCCCCGTCCTGATAGACCCGGATCACGTTGAGCGTTTTGCCGGAAATATCTTCAGCGGTATCCCAGGTGCCCTGATTCCACGCCGCCAGGGCGGCGGGCTGTTCCGGCGGTTTATCATTCGCCTCCTTGCAGGCGGTCACGCAGGCTTTGCAACCCACGCACAGCGTCGAGTCATACAACATGCCCACCGCGTTCGGCGGCAGGGTCTTCGGTTCGCGGGGACCGAAAGCCCGTGCTTCATTGACCGGCGCAGCCACGGCGGCGGCAGTCGTGGCGATAGCGCTGGCGGCACCGCGCAGGAATTGACGACGATCTGGATCCATGGCGTTCCCCTCCTAGTTTGGCCGGGAGGGGCGGTCGGAATCTGCGGCCTCACCCTCATCCTGCATCCCGCGCAAAGCCATGGCTCCAGCGCCAATACCCAGTCCGGCCAGACCGGCGACAATCGCTGCTGCGGCTGGAGTAACGCCCTCGCCCTTGGGTGAGTTCACCACCGGGAAGGCATTGGGCGGGGAGAAGGTTTTGACCTCCGCCAGCGCATGGAGCGGCTTGGTGAACCCAATGCCCTGTTCCGTACAGCCAAAGCAGGGATGACCAATGGCGATCGGCCAGTTGCTCTCGCCGATATCGCCAAAGCCAATCGTCGGGCAGTTGGCGTGAGTCTCCGGTCCCTTGCAACCCAGTTTGTACAGACACCAGCCCTGACGGTGGCCGAAGTCGCCGTACTCCATCGCGAAGCGCCCGGCGTCAAAATGCGGCCGCCGCTCGCAGTTTTCATGGATCAGCCGACCATAGGCAAATTTGGGACGGTTTTGGATGTCCAGCGCCGGCGGTTTCCCCAGGGTCAACAGGTGCAGCACGGTGGACAGGAAGTTGTAGGGATTAGGCGGACAACCGGGAATGTTGATGATGGTCTTACCCGGCAATACCGCCTGCACCGATTTTGCCTCAGTGGGATTCGGGTCGCTGGAAGGCATACCGCCCCAGGAAGCGCAGGAGCCAATGGCGATGATCACCGCCGCGCCTTCCGCCGCTTCCTGAACGACTTGCAGGATCGGTCTACCCGCCACCATGCAATACACGCCGCCGTCTTTGGTGGGAATCGAGCCGTCCACCACCAGAATATACTTGCCCCAGTTCTCCTTCATCGACTTCGCCTTGTGGGCTTCGGCCTGATGACCGGCACCCGCGCACAGCGCCTCGTGATAGTCGAGGGAGATCATGTCGAGGATCAGGGTTTCCAGCGTCGGATGGTAGGCACGCAACAGCGACTCGGTGCAACCGGTACACTCCTGCGCCGACAGCCAGATGACCGGAGGTCGCCGCGGCGCGGTTGCCGCTTCGGCAATTCGCAGCCCCATCCACGAGGACAGACCCAGCGTTGCCGCAACCCCGGTGCAATATTTCAAAAACTCGCGGCGGGTGAGTCCACCCAGTGCGCCCGTGTAACCGTCAGGATTCTGGACCGGATCGGTCGCAAAATCAGTATCGTTGACAAACCCCATGACCCCGTTCTCCTGCAAGATTCAACCCTCTTGAAAGATAGCGGGAGATGGGACAACTCATTTGATGATCGTCAATTTTTAGAGATTTTTTTGCATCCTACGATAAACAGATCTCAGCCATCAGCGAATGGGGCTGATTGACGCAGACCGTGCGTCCCGAAAAGCGGGCGATGCCATCCTCCTCCATCCGGCCAATAATCCGGGACAACGTTTCATGGCGAGCACCGATCATCGACGCCATGTCACGCCGGGAGATGGGTAGACTGATGACCTGGCTACCATCCGGGGCGGCGTGACCATGACGATCCATCAGATTGAGCAGGAGATGGACAAATTTGTCCCGGTTGGACAGCGTGGCGTTCTGCACCAGTTTGTCGTGGGCGTCGTCCAGGTCATGGTTGATGCGCCGCAGGAATTGCAAACTCAATGCGGGATTGCGCTCCAGCAGCAACTTGACCACCTGCTGATCGATGAAGCAAACCCGGCTCGGCCCCAGCGCTTCGGCGCTGAAGCGGCGCTTTTGACCCATCAACACCCCCCGATAACCCAGGGTTTCGCCGGGGTAGCTGATTTTGAGCAGCACCGGGTTGCCTTCGGCATCAATTTGCCGCAGAGCCGCCGCGCCTTCCACAATGCAGTAAATCCCGTGACTGGATTCGCCAGTACTAAAAATGCGTTCACCCGCCCGGTACCGGCGACTTTTGCGCATCTGGGCGAGCAGCCTGACATCCTCTTCGGTCAGGACGCGCCACTCATTCCGTTGACGCAGGGGACACTCGAGACAGTTAGCGCCCGGCAGGGTACGTTGTTGCTGGATCATCCTCCTTCCTCCTTCCACATAATTTTTGTAGCCTGAATCATGCCCGCGACCCGGTTGGTCGAGTACGCCGACAGTGGCAACGCTGATTCAGTTTATGACTTGTGGGTTTTTGAACTATAGTTCATCGATGATTGAAAAAAAGGTGTTGGCTCATTATTGATCTTCGGGAGATCGCTTCATGCATACCCTGTCTGGAACACGCAGTTTGATTGCCCTAACGTTGCTCGGCCTGAGTGGCGTCGCCCAGGCGCATACGTCGGGACTGCCGCACATGGATTTCGCGACGGGTCTGGCTCATCCGCTCAGTGGCCT
>DIZZ01000163.1:1248-2095 GCA_002428045.1 Verrucomicrobia bacterium UBA6015 | reverse complement strand
CTGACCTTCGTGCTGACCATGGCGATGGGCGGCTTCCTCGGTTTCCTCGGCGTCACGTTGCCTTATGTGGAACTGGGTATCGCCAGTTCGGTCGTCATTCTCGGTCTGCTGGTGGCGCTGGCTTCCCGGTTGCCGCTGGCGGCGAGTATGGGACTGGTCGGGCTGTTCGCCCTGTTCCACGGGTACGCCCACGGCGCAGAAATAGCTGCAGAAAGCAACGCCCTGTGGTACAGCCTCGGCTTCCTGCTGGCGACGGCAACGCTGCATATTGGCGGCGTCGGCATCGCGCTGGCAACTCGGCAAAACCTGTTGCGGGTCAGCGGTGCAGCGATTGCGGCCAGTGGCGTCCTGCTGCTGGCGGCATAGCCCTCATCCCCAATCCAGCCCCTCCCCGCTCAGGCCGAGGGGGCGGTCACCTCGCGAGGCGTTAATCCATGTGTGCGACCTGCGGTTGTAGTCACACCGACACCGGTCTTCATTCTCACCCACATCCCCATGATCAACCGCACGGGCATTCACCCGAACCTGCTCATAGCGACGCGCTGCATCAGGCTGGCCGGTTGGTCGCCATTGAACGGGATGTTCTGGCGAAAAATGCGGAATTCGCCGCGGGCAACCGGCAACTGTTTACCGATGCCGGCGTGTTCGTGCTGAACCTGGTGTCCAGTCCCGGTTCAGGTAAAACCACCCTGCTGGTGGAAACCGTGCGAACCTTGCGCGAGGAATTCCCAGTAGCGGTGATTGGCGGCGACCAGCAAACTGCCCATGATGCTGAACGTATCCAGGCGGCGGGCGTCCCGGCCTTGCAAATCAACACGGGTAAGGGCTGCCACCTCGACGCCCACGG
>DIZZ01000163.1:357-1207 GCA_002428045.1 Verrucomicrobia bacterium UBA6015 | reverse complement strand
CGGCAATCTGGTCTGCCCGGCGGATTTCGATCTCGGCGAGGCACACAAGGTGGTTGTGCTGTCGGTGACCGAGGGCGAAGACAAACCGCTGAAATACGCCAACATGTTTGCCGCCGCCCACTTGATGGTGCTGAACAAGATCGATCTGCTGCCTTATGTCGATTTCGATGTCGCCCGCTGTCTGGACTATGCCCGGCGGGTCAATCCCGGGATGCAGATTTTGCAACTGTCCGCCAAAACCGGTGACGGTATGGATGCCTGGCTGGACTGGGTGCGGCAGGGGCAACAACGGGTGTTAGCGGAACAGGTCGGTCGCCTGGAGGCAAAACTGGCGACGGTTCGGGCGCGATTAGGTCAGGGCGTTCGGTAGCGCCGCCATGCACGAAATGGCGCTGGCGGCCTCCATCCTGAATATCGTTGAAGACACCGCCCGACAGCAAGGCGCGGGTCGGGTCACGGAAATACGGCTAGAAATCGGCGAGTTGGCGAATGTCGAAAGCGCGGCGCTGCAATTCTGTCTGGAATCGGCCTTATGCGGTTCGCTGGCTGAAGGCGCACGGGTAGAACTGCTAGCGATACCTGGGCGTGGACAATGCGTGACTTGCGGCGAGACGGTGCCGCTGGCGGCGCTCTACGATCCCTGTCCTCGCTGCGACAGCTACCCCGTGCGACCGATTAGCGGTCAGGAACTGCGCGTTAAAGACATCATGGTTGAATCTGGAGAAAACCGTTGAATCGCCAGGACGCCCGGAAACGCCAAGTTTTCAGGTGATTTCTCACAAAGACTATACCGAGCGTCGGTCATTATTCCAAAGATTAGCCACGGAATGACACGGAAAAACACAGAAAA
>DIZZ01000163.1:146-301 GCA_002428045.1 Verrucomicrobia bacterium UBA6015 | reverse complement strand
GAAAGCGCCTCAAACCACTGCTGGCCACTGACCACCGGTTTCCGGCACTCCAAACCGTTCTGGGTAGCGAACCGCCGACAGATACAGTCCATCGGCAGGTGCCGTGACGCTCGCCTGTGTGCGGTCGCACCGTTCGAGAACCTCCCGCGCCCAGT
>DIZZ01000163.1:0-134 GCA_002428045.1 Verrucomicrobia bacterium UBA6015 | reverse complement strand
GCCATCAGCACCCCGGCGATATTGCGCACCATGTGATGCAGAAAGGCGTTCGCCTCCACGTCCAACACGACGCGATCGCCCTCCCGGCGAACGGTCAGTTCGTGAATGACCCGAACCGGATGCCGGGCCTGACA
>DIZZ01000203.1 GCA_002428045.1 Verrucomicrobia bacterium UBA6015 | reverse complement strand
TCTCAGGTCCTCGGTCCGTTTGTGTTGGTAGCGGTCCTGGCGGTGCTGGGACAAATCCCGCGGCTCGCCCTGCCGACGCCGCCCCATACGTTCATCGCCTTCCTGGCTCTGCCCCTGGCACTGAAGCTGGCACGCATCCGCCCCGAGGCCGATCCGCAGGCCTTTGCCATGCTCGATGGAAAGACGGCGCAATTACACCTGCTGTTCGGTATCCTGGTGACGCTCGCCTTCGCGTTCGGACGGGGCGTATGATCCGCGAAGCCAAAAACCGCCGTATGTTGTGGTGCGCAGGGTTGGTCCTGGTCGCATTCGGACTCTTCGCCTATCTCTTCCTTTGGGCGGACGACACGTTCTGGTCTGTTCTGGCGATTTCAGTTGCCGCGCTTTGCTCGGCAGCCATCGTGGTGGAACCGGAGGGGATGCGCGCTGCTCTGCGGTTGGGCTCTCCCCGCTCGCCGCTCACCGTGCTCTTGCTGGGGGCTGGCTCGGCGGCTTTCCTGTATGGCGTGTTTGCGCTAGGCAATCTGGCGGCGCGCGGCCTTTTCCCGTTCGGGGCGGCTGAGATCGATGCGGTCTACCACCAGGGAGGGGAGACGCCACGCTGGATCGTCGCCTCGCTGCTGCTCTTGATTGTCGGTCCCGGCGAGGAGCTCTTCTGGCGGGGGTATGTGCAGCGGCGGCTGTCCGTGGCGACGGGTCCCACCAGCGGACTGATATTGGCCGTGCTAGCCTACACCGGCGTCCATTTGGCGACCGGCAACTTCACGCTAATCCTGGCGGCTGCTGTCTGCGGCGCGTTCTGGTCGCTGCTCTACTGGAGAACCGGTTCACTTTGGATCAATATCATCAGCCATGCGCTCTGGGCTGCCGCCATCTTCGTGTGGTGGCCGATGCAGGCTGGGTGATCGTGCAGGAGCCTTGTTCGGAGCGCTAGGAGAAAATCAAGCATTGCCATTGCATATTGCTGTTTGCCAGTCGCACTGCACGAACGGACCAAATCTAAACCACGTTTCAAGCTTAAAAGCAAAGGCAACGCGGGAATCGCCGACACGCCCTTGATCTTTTTAACTTGCCCGTGCCCACGGTGTCCTGATATAGATCCTTCTTCATATCGGGGCTATCTTATCGGGGTAGATTATTAAGACCACATCATGCTGCGTTACCAATCACCATGTACCGATATTTTGAAAGTCGACAGGACATGCGGTTTCCAGGGAAATGACATAATGACTGACCATTGCCACGGTGGTCTGGTTTGCCAGTTCCCTCTGCTGGGGCGCGAAGAAAACAACCCAACTGCCTCAGGCGTTGAACATTACGAAGGAGCATGTTGATATGAAGGTGTCACCGAAAATACTGTTGGTGCTGGCATCGCTGATCCTGAGCGTTCTGATCGGGGTTTCGCTGTCCGCACGTCAAAACGGCACGAGCCGGATTTATGATGACGAGGGCCTTGTCATTGGCATGTCCATGGATACGCTTAAGGAAGCCAGGTGGCAGCGTGACCGTGATATCTTCGTCAAACGCGCAGAGGAACTGGGGGCCAAGGTGCTGGTGCAGTCTGCAAATTCGGACGATACGCGGCAGATCCAGCAGGTCATGTCCCTGATTGCCATCCCGGTGCGATGCATTCGGGTGTTGTTAGTGACCACATGCTGGCGACTATGCTGGTCAAGGCGTGCAATGGTAATCTGTATCACGGGACATGGGAATGTCACAAGGCGGTGCGTGTAGATGAGTATCTTGCTGGAAACGGCCCTGAAAATGCTTTCCCTGCGCAAGAAAGGTGGCAGAAGAGAATATGAGTAAATCAGCGTTTATTGTTCCCGAACCATACGGGCCAATCCCGTCGGTGCGTCAGCTATTGTGGCACCGGCGCGAATTTTACGGGTTCCTGCATTTTACCACGAATACATTTACAGACAAGGAGTGGGGGTATGGTGACGAGTCGCCGGGGATTTTCAACCCGGCGGCATTTGATGCGGATCAGATGGTCGGCGTTGCGGCAGGGGCTGGCATGTGCGGGTTGATTCTGACCTGCAAGCATCATGACGGTTTCTGTTTATGGCCGTCAAGATTCACAGAACATTCAGTGAAGAACAGTCCGTGGCGGGGCGGAAAGGGCGATGTCGTCCGCGAAGTGTCGGATGCCTGCGCAAGGCATGGTATCGGATTCGGGGTGTATCTGTCACCCTGGGATCGGAACCACGCCGATTACGGAACCCCGGCATACATCGCGTATTTCCGCAGTCAGCTCAATGAACTGACCTCTGAATATGGGGAATTATTTGAGGTCTGGTTCGATGGGGCCAACGGCGGTGATGGCTATTATGGTGGAGCCAGGGAGGTTCGGAGCATTGACAGACAGACCTACTATGATTGGGAAAAGACCTACGAGATCGTCAGGCGCAATCAGCCCAATGCGGTAATGTTCAGTGATGCCGGTCCGGATGTCCGGTGGGTCGGTAACGAGGAAGGGATTGCCGGCGACCCCTGCTGGTCGACCATCAACAGGGATCTGTTTTTCCCGGGGATTGACAAGGAATCATTCAAGACCGGTTTGAGCAGCGACATGGTTGCTGCATGGGATTCTCCACAGGATTTGCTTAATGCCGGTGATCGTGACGGCACGTCCTGGCTTCCGGCGGAGTGTGACGTGTCGATTCGCCCGGGTTGGTTTTATCATTCCGCCGATGATGAAAAAGTGAGGACACCGGAGAATCTTTTAGATTTATATTTCCAGTCGGTTGGGCGAGGGGCGTCAATGCTGTTAAACCTGCCGCCGGATCGCCGGGGGTTGATCCACGAGAACGATGTCCGCAGTCTTCATGGATTCAGTCGCCAGCGGGATGATCTCTTCAAAAGGAATCTGGCGAATAACGGACGATTCACGGCCAGCCATACAAGAGGTGGCGACTCCGCATTTGCGCCGGAGCGGGTAGCCGATGGGAATCCAGACACATACTGGTCTGCGGATGATGGGATTTGCACGCCTGAATTGACGATAGATTTTTTGCAGCCAGTCACGTTCAATACGGTTAGCCTGAGGGAGTTTCTTCCCCTGGGGCAGCGCATCACGCGGTTTGCAATAGATGTGCAGGAAGGCGGCCGGTGGAACGAGTGGTGTAGCACCTCGGGCATCGGTGCGCGTAGACTGGTAAAGGCGGAGCCCTGCACAACGCAGCGGGTACGTCTGAGGATTGTTGAAGCACCGGTATGTCCTGCCATTTCGGAGTTTGGTCTTTACTATGGCGAGCGTGGTGAGCATTTGTAACGAACACTTTGATATCCAAGGATGATCCGGCAAGTAAGGATCTCGAGGCTACGCTGTTGTTGAGCTATATTCATGCCGAACTCGGTAAAGAGCCCGTGTTGATGCCCAGGATTGCCGGGGCTTGAACAAGGAACATGACGATCCATTCAGGACATTGAACGTAACCACACGATCAGGAGAAGCAATCCATAAATGAGTAAAACAAATAGGCATTTGATGTTGACCCGGATCGGTTTAACGGCGGCGGTTACGGTCTCGGCCAGT
The DNA here is from genome assembly GCA_002428045.1 of Verrucomicrobia bacterium UBA6015. Lineage (GTDB taxonomy): Bacteria > Verrucomicrobiota > Kiritimatiellia > UBA8416 > UBA8416 > UBA8416. The sequence goes on along the minus strand of DIZZ01000203.1, from coordinate 5,739 downwards.
GCTATGCAGCCAGGGGTTAGTACTGAAATTCAGCGTCCGAATATCATTTTCATCCTGGCTGACGATTTACGCTGGGATGCCATGGGGTTCATGGGGCATCCCTTCTTGAAGACACCGAATCTTGACCGTATGCGTGCGGAGGGGGTGCATTTCCAGAATGCGTTTGTAACCACAGCCCTGTGCTCTCCCTCTCGTGCGAGCATATTGACCGGAGCATACGCACATAACCATAGGGTTATCGGTAACGAGAAGCGCGAGATTGATCACGACAAGATGCCTACGTTTCCGCGGTTGCTCAAGGAATCCGGATACGAGACGGGTTTTGTCGGTAAATGGCATATGAAGAGGGGGGATTACCCCCGGCCTGGGTTTGATTACTGGTTGAGCTTCAAAGGGCAGGGGGTGTATACTGACCCCGTGCTGAATGAGAACGGTAACGTGGTGAAGGCAACCGGCTACACGACCGACATTTTGACGGATTATGCGGTCAAGTTCATCCAGAAGGAACGAGAGGCCCCTTACTGTCTTTACCTCTCGCATAAAGCGGTTCATTCCCCATTCACGCCGGCCCCCATGGATGCGGAAAGCTACGCTGGCATCAAGCTGAAGGAGCCCGCCAATGCAAGGGATACGTATGCGGGAAAGCCAAAATGGACAAGAGCTGTGGTGTCCGTGGAGACCGGGGTGCATGTAGACGGACCTGATGCGGTGGAACCTCCTGTGTGGGATCCCTCGCATGCACGCTGGATGGGCTATATGAAAACGCTCAATGCGCTTGATCGGAGTTTGGGCAGGATTCTTGACGTCTTGGCTGAACGTGGTGAACTTGATAATACGGTGATCATCTTTACCAGCGACAACGGCTATTTCCACGGTGAGCATGGTGTCGGTGACAAACGGCTGATGTACGAGGAATCCATCCGCATCCCGCTATTGATGCGATACCCCCCGCTGGCGCAAGCCGGATCAACGGTGAATCAGATGGTCTTGAATATTGACCTGGCACCGACCATCCTGGATCTGGCCGGTGTAAGTGCCGCAAAAACCATGCAGGGTTACTCGGTATTGCCGCTGCTTGCCGGTCGTGCTGACGGTTGGCGTACGTCGTTCCTCTATGAATACTGGATCGACCTAACCCTCCGCATCCCGCGTACGGTGGGGGTACGGACGGAGGATTGGAAACTGATCCGTTATCCTGATATTGATGACATTGATGAAATGTATGACCTCAAGCGAGATCGGATTGAGATGACCAACCTGGCGCTCGCGCCGGACCATGAGAAACAGCGCAAGACGCTGGAGGCTGAACTTATGCGGCTCTTGAAGGAAACAGGCTGGGAGCATGGTGCGCAGCGAAATGCTCCGCTGCCTTAGTCGCGGCACGGTTGATACGAATCTTTCGGATTGCGTCAACCGTCTAAACCACCTACAATTTGTGCCATCATAACCACCGTAAACATATCAGATGTCAAGCGTCAGGAACGTGCCCTTTGGCAAGGGCTGCTGGTGGATTTGGTTATATTCATACCCACTCTGACCGTGGCGTTTATCTCGCGGTCGCTGCTGCTGTTTTCGGACGGAATCGATTTTTTCCGCAGTTTTGCTGTGTTCGGTACGTCTCTGTACATTCTGCGGCGTATTCGTAAGGGGCAAACAACAAATTACGATTACGGGGCTGGCAAGTTGGAGTGCCTGGGAAGCCTTTTCGGTGCCGGTATAATTATATCGGGACTACTGGTTCTCGGTGTCATTGCCATACTACGCTGTAGGCATGGCGTGGCGCTTGATGCTGGATTTACATCTGTCGGTATGCTGGTGCAGGCTGTCGGTATTGTTGTTAATGGATTCTTCTGGCACCGCAATAAACGTCTTGCACACGAGACTCGGGCACCGCTGATCGAAATGCAGTGGAGGCATAACCGAACCGATACCTTGGCTGGCGGTGCGGTCGTTACGGCCTTGGCCCTGATTGTTATTTTTCATCACAGCGCTTGGTCGGTTTATATAGACCAGGTTTGTACGTTAGGTTACGTCGTGTATGCCATCAGTTTGTACATTCCGGTGGTTCGAGATTCCCTTTATGAAATGCTTGACCGGACGCTGGAGGAACATTTGCAAATTAAGATCCTTCGCTGCCTAGCGGAACATTTCGATGAATACGAGGCGTTTCATGGAGTTCGGTCACGCCGAGCCGGTGGGCGCATCTTTATTGAACTGAATTTAAGTTTTAATGACGAGAGCAGCGTCGGTAACGTGGTTGCTACCATTAGCGAAATACGCCAACGCCTAGAGTCTGATATTCCACGCAGTGAAGTCATCATCAGTATCGAATCTCCGCAAAAATGAGGTTAATTATGAGTTCACCAAGGTAAGCGCGAAACATGCAGCCGGTTGGAATCCGGCACGGCCAACGCCTAACCAGCAGGCCGTTACCGAATGTGCGTCTGCGGAGGTAACAACGCAGATGAAGCCACAGGAGAGAGGAGTCAGCAGACCGCAACGTAAGTGAAGGGATTGAGCCCCGAAATACTTTCATTGGCGAGGCCGACAGTTTTCGTATGCTGGAGGGCAGCAGGGGCATGCGCGTAAGCGGTAAGCGGCTGTCCCACGTCCGGGGGCTGAAGACGTGGAAGAAGGCGGGTAAGACCGTACGGTATAGTGCCGATGGAGCTTGTGCCGGAGGTCAAGCAATGGACGCAGGACTACAGGAGGCTATCACGGTCATCTTGCCAGGCTGTATGGCTTGGCCAGGAAAACAACGCATAAGGCACTGGCTATGATGATTGCCGATGGCATGCGATCCTTCGATCTGCCATCTGATTGCCTGCCGGTCAGGCAGTTGTGATTCTTCGATGCCGGGCGGGGTGTATATTCGGAATCGAAGTCCTTCGATGCTTGCGTCCGGTGTATAATCCCCTTACAATATGAAACGGAATGTGGTAGGGTGGTCTTTTCTAAAATCCTTGGTGTATATTATGAAACCTTCCGTATCGAGTCTTTACCAGGTCGTTGAAATCGGCCAGGAACCTCGCCCTTTGATGATCGGCGAGCGCTGCAATGCCAATGGGTCCAAACGGTTCCGGGATTGCCTGCTGGCCGAGGATTATGATGCCTGCCTGAAAATCGCGCTCGAGCAGCAGGAGGCCGGTGCGCACGTCCTGGACTTGTGTACCGCCTATGCCGGCCGCGATGAGCAGAGGGATCTGGTGACCCTGGTCAAGTTGTTTGCCGGTTCGGTGCGTCTGCCGCTGGTGATTGACTCAACCACCCCGGGCTGTATTGAAACCTGTCTGCGAATCTATCCCGGGCGCTGTATCATCAACTCGATCAATCTCGAGGATGGCGGGAAGACGCTCACCCGGGTCTGTCCGCTGATCAAGCGCTACGGCGCCGCAGTGATTGCCCTGACAATCAATAAGCAGGGCATGGCCATGACCGCTGCAGACAAGCTGGCGACCGCCCGCGAGATCTATGATCTGGCGGTCCATACCCACGGCTTGCGGCCGGGTGACTTGCTCTTTGATCCGCTGACCTTCACGGTTGGCGCTGGCGATGAGACCCTGCGCGATGCAGCGATTCAGACACTGGAGGGCATTCGCCTCATCAAGGCCAACCTCCCGGGCGTCTTTACCGTGCTGGGACTCAGCAACATTTCTTTCGGCTTGCCACCGTATGCCCGCCGTATCCTTAACTCGGTCTTCCTGCATGAGGCGGTCGAGGCCGGACTCGATGCCGCCATCGTGGATGCCGCGAAGATCATGCCGCTGGCCTCGATCAGCGAGATCGATCGGCGGGTGAGCATGGATCTGCTCTATAACCGTCCGGTGGAAGGGGCGGAGTCGCCGCTGATGGCCTTTATCAATCATTTCAACGATGCCTCCGGGAAGGATGATTCGGCGCAGAAGGAGATTTCCGCCGACAGCCCGGCCGAGGAAGCGCTGACGGAGAAAATCGTGCGCGGCGACAAGGATGGTCTTGAGGATCTGCTCTCCATCCTGAGGCGGCGCTACAAGCCCACGGCGATCATCAACACGGTTCTGGTGCCCGCCATGCGGCATGTGGGTGTCCTCTTCGGTGCCGGCGAGATGTTGCTGCCGTTTGTGCTCCAGTCGGCGGAGGTCATGAAACGGTCGGTCGCGTATCTGGAACCGTTCATGGATAAGGCGGATGACAGCAAGGGGATCAGGATCCTGCTGGCCACCGTGCAGGGGGATGTGCATGACATCGGGAAGAATCTGGTGGATATCATCCTGACCAACAACGGCTACAAGGTTTTCAACCTGGGCATCAAGGTACCCGCCGAAGTGATCCTGGCCAAGGCGAAGGAACTGGAGGTCGATATCGTCGGGTTGAGCGGGCTGCTGGTCAAGTCCGCGATCGTCATGCAGGAAAGCATGCCCCAATACCGCGAAAACGGACTGGGTGTGCCGATCCTTCTGGGGGGGGCTGCCCTGACCCGCAAGTTCGTGGCGGAGTCCTGCGTGCCCGCCTATGACCATCCCGTGGTCTATTGCGCGGATGCCTTTGCCGGGTTGAAGGCCGTGCGGGAATTTGAGGAGGGAACCCTCAAGACCACGACCTACGAGGCCCGTCCGGATGTGCGGGTCAAGAAGGCCGAGGTGGAGGATAGCGGCATTACCCGCGATGTGCCCGTTCCCGTGCCGCCATTCCTTGGCACGCGGCATGTGACCGATATCGATCCCGCCCTGATCTACCCCTATATCAATGAGCAGGCGCTGTTCCGCGGCCGCTGGGGCTACCGGCGAGGGAAGATGGGTGCCGACGAGTACAAGACGCTGATCGATACCAAGGTCATGCCGCTTTACGAGGAATTCAAGCGCCAGGGGCTGGAGGATGGATTGCTGAAACCTAGTGTGGCCTATGGCTACTACCGCTGCTACCGCGAGGGCGATTCGCTGCTTGTCGAGCACGACGGCAAAATCCATCCATTCGCCTTTCCGCGTCGGCAGGAAGCGCCCGCCCTCTGCATTGCCGATTACTTCAGGAGCAAGGAGGAAGGTGGCGATATCGCCGGTTTCTTCGTCGTCACCATTGGTCCCGACATGGATCGGGCCACCCATGCGTTGTATAAGGCCGACGCCTACCATGACTACCTCATGCTGCATGGCTTTGGCGTGGAGGTGACCGATGCGCTGGCGGAATACTGGCATGAGGTCATGCGCGGCGAGCTGGGGATCGGCAGCCAGGTGCCGGCCACGCTGGCCGGATATGCGGTGCAGGAGTACCAGGGCTCCCGCTATGGCTTTGGTTATCCCTCCTGTCCCGATTTGCGGGCGCATATTCCCGTCTTCGACATGCTCAAGCCGGAGGTGATCGGGGTGACCCTGACCGAGAACATGGAAATGGTTCCGGAGCAGACCACCTCGGCGATTATAGCCCATCATCCGCAGGCCAAGTATTTCGCCGTGTAAGGCCGCAGCCTTCGTAGGAATTGGCAACGGAACTACAGATGCTTTAAGGAATGGTCGGGGTGACTGGATTCGAACCAGCGACTTCTACGTCCCGAACGTAGCGCTCTACCAGGCTGAGCTACACCCCGAATCTGGAAACTGATCTAACCGTTTCCGATTCGGTTTTGAATACTAGATATTTTTGACAGGAATGCAACTTTATTTAACAGGAAACCAAAATAAACTGAATCCTTAGGAATCGTTCATAAGTAATGTTCACAATCACTAGCATCCCATAGGTTTTAGAAAAGTGTTGGCTTGGTGATGT
>DIZZ01000104.1:1106-11327 GCA_002428045.1 Verrucomicrobia bacterium UBA6015 | reverse complement strand
GATATGCTCAAGCTCGTTGAAGTACTCCGTAAATATCTTCTTTACCGTCAGGTTCGGGAACTCAAGGCTGAAACGATCCCGAAACGTCACCATTCCCAAATAATACAGGCTCAACGGGAAAAAGGCTTTCTCGATAAACCGCTCGCGGTTGAAGTTGCTCTTGAGCATCGCCCGGTCCACCGGCAGCTCGCCGTCGAGAATCAGGCTTTCGACCAGCTCGCGCGTCTCCTTGTCGGTTCCGCACAACCGCCGCAGCCAGTTGATGTCGGTGCGCAGATTGTCGTCGATCGTCTCGGTCGGGATACGCCCTTCGTCGATCAAGAGCCGGTTCAGATAAAAGTTGCAGATCGTCGAGTTGTACAAGGTCTCGGTGGTTTCGGGAAGCAGGCGATACCCGTTGTAATGGATCCGCAGATCGTCGCGGACCCGCGCCTTGATCGTGTCCGACCAGTCGGCATCGGTAAAAATATCGTCCAGATAAGCATCAGTTTCCGACTGCGTGAACCCCATCATATTGAGCACATGCGGCTCGAGCGTGATGATCTGCCCGATATTGAACCCGCTCGTCAGATCGTCCATGGTCACCGGCAGCACGCCCGTCACGAATACGCGTGCGACCGTGCCATCACCAACCCCGGCCTTGATGACCTTGAAGAAGGTGCGCAGGAACGAATCCCCGGTTGTCAGCTCCTTGTAGAGGGCATCCTGGTGCGTCGTTAAAAGCTGGTTGGTGAAATTGTCGTACTCGTCGATGATGATGTTGACCGGGGGTGAGCCTCCTGTACGAACCGTCTGCAAGATACGCGCAAGCATCGCGGTCGCATCGTGAGAGACCGGATGCTCGAAGTGGCCGAAATAGGAACGGTAGTCGGAAAGAAAGGTCAGGAAGCTATTACGGCATTCCTCATCAAAACGTTTCCGCATCTCGATCACGGAGGCTTCGACCGGTATGCGCGAGAAATCAAACCGCATCACCAGATGGCTGTTGCGGGCAGCCGTCGGATTGCGCGCGATATCCGTATTCCCGAAAAGTTCATCGAACCGATCCTTGCGGTTGATGTCGTAGTAGCACTCCATAATCGAGCACCACAGACTCTTGCCGAAGCGGCGCGGACGCAGGAACACCGGAATCTCGTATTTTTCAAGCTCATGGATAAACCGGGTCTTATCCACGAAATAATAGTTTTCCCGGACAATCTTCTCGTAATTCGCCACCGCGTATGGAATGCGTCGTTTCATGGGTGAACAGTATGCAACCGAAAAATCAAAAGGCAACCTGATTTTTAAGCATACGCTGGAGGTCTTCTGCCGTGCCTACGGCTTCCTCTCTGCTCTGCTGCCCTACAGCCTGGTGGCATGGGAGAAACTTTCCGTCTTCCTGAACCTGCTCATCCCCAAATTGCCAGCGCCGCCCGACACCACAACCATCCAGGGCCTTATCGAATCGATCGACATGGACAGCTACCGGATAGAGAAGAAAGCGGCCATGCAAGGGCACTTACCGAGATCATGCAAGGCCTCCTGCGCGACGACACCCAGATGTACAAACAATTCGTGGAAAACGAAGCCTTCCGCCGCCAGGTCACCGACATCGTATTTACCCTTACCCAGACCGCCGCGTAAGTTCCGCCCTTCGCAAGCATGCCCATCTGTTGTAGGGCATCCTGCTTTTTGTGCTCGGTCTCGGCCTTGGCGTACGTAGCAAACGACCGGCACTGACGCTTACCCGCCTCGTCGTAACCGAGGTCAATTTCAAAGCGGTCGTAATAGGTGTCACGCACCTTGCCGCGCCGCAATCTAACCTTTTCATCCGGTTTCGTAGGCAAGTGTCCTCCTACTAGCAACGGAAGCACTTTCGGCGCACACTGGGCGCAACACAAGAAATATCGTTCAAAAAAGAAGGCTTGATATATGCGTAAGTGCCTGATTATCAAGTGGCACCCCCGGCAGGGATCGAACCTGCGACCTTCGGATTAGAAATCCGTTGCTCTATCCACTGAGCTACGGGGGTTTGAAAACGGGATCATTATGCGTGGCGAACGGCTGGTTGGCAAGCAGCAATATTAGGGAACAGCCCTGACGGAATCCCGAGTTTCTGCAATAGCTTCGCCTCATGCCGGCCCAGCTCCTTCGGCATGTAGAGGATGACCTTGCCGCGCTTGACCTTGAAGACAACCCGTCCGCGCGGCACTTTCTCATACTCCATTTCCCGCCAGGCCGAATATTTCTGCTGTTCTTTCCGCCAGGCCGTATAGTGGGAAACGTCGCAGATCTTGAACGCCCCGTACGTATCGGCCTCACCCAAAGAAACCGTCCTGGAGAAGAATTTCCGTCCGTTTGGTGATAGCGTGGTGTCGATAAATGAACGATTCTGATTTTTTTGCTTTTCTTTGATTTACATGTTATAAGATTTTGCGGTTTAAAATCCGGAATGGAAGATTATGGGATACGATAATATACACTGGAGTGACATCCTCGAAGCCCTTGCCCAGGCCATGTTTTCAAACGCTACCAAGAAGAATGATCCGTTCGACACCGAATGCACGGTCGTGGGCAGTCCCGTGATGGCTGGCTGAAGCTGCACTTCCTTTATGATTTCGCCAGGAAGTCCAATACGCAACGAGTGCTGGCCTGCTGGAATTTCAAGATGCTCCATCCCTTCGTCAACGACTGGCTCGCCAAGGCCCACGCCGGAACCGAGATCGGGAAACGGAATCCCTCGCAGCATCCGTATTCCCGCGATGTACTCCAGTGGCGGATCTGGAACGAGCTCTGTCAACATGTGGAACTTGAGGATTATGCTACCCTGCGGACCTACATCGGGGAGTATCCGCAAGCGATGGACAGGAAACGCTGGGGATTGGCCCAACGGCTCGCCCAGCTTTTTGACGACTACCAGAACTACCGGCCGGAGTTGCTGAGGGCATGGCAGGATAACAAGGCTTGCCCGGAGGCCTGCGCCCACCCTGAGAACTTGAAATGGCAGAAGGTGCTGTGGCAGGCGCTGGTCAAGAAGAATCCGGAGACCTACCTGAACCAGTTCCTTACCATGCGGGAAAAGCTGCCGACCTGCGGGATCAACCAGGTGTATCGGCGCATCTCGGTCTTCCATACCTCGGCCATGCCGAAGGCCTACATGCAGTTTTTTGAGGAACTGGCAAAAATCATTCCAGTCGAGATGTTCATCTTTAATCCCAGCCAGGTATTCTGGATCGAGGATTCTTCAGTGAAGCAATTCGTCAAAACATTGATCAAGTCCGGGCAGGAGGACAGTCCCGAACCAGAGACTGATCTTAGAGGAAATATTGCCCTTGCGTGGATGGATCCCCCGCATCCGATCCTGAGCGGGTTCGGACGGGGCACCCAGGCATTTCTGGCTAACGTACTGGACCGCGCAGACTCCGCGCAAGCCGTCATCCATGATCAGCAATGGGGCGATGATCGCGCCGATACGCTCCTGCACCGCGCAGCAGGACGTGCGAGGACGGCTCGCGGAGACGGTGCTGACGGCCCTCCTGACCCTCTACCGGAACGGCAGCAAAGCTCTGCTGCCCTTCGCCCCCGAGACCTCCTACGCCTACGCGGAGCAAATCGTAAAGGACGAAGACAGCGATACCGCCTTGGAAGAGACAGAGAAGAAATGGTGCGGCTATGGTTTTCCCGAGATCCGCGACAACTACCTTCGTGCCGCCTGGGGCGAGGATGGGCCGATGAATCATGATGATTTCGTAACGCAGGCTGAAACCTTCTGGACGAAATTTTTTCCTCCACCCGCCAAAACGGAAACAGCAGGTGACGCCACCGAAGCGAACAACCCCGAGGAGGAGTCATGAGTGATTTCGCCAAAAGAATTGCCGATCTTAACGATACCAGTCTCTCGCCAACGGCGATCGGTAGACTCCACCTGATGGAGGCCAGTGCCGGAACCGGCAAGACCTATAGCATCCAGACAATCTATCTGCGCCTCGTTCTGATCGAGGAACTGACCGTCCAGCAGATCCTCACGGTGACCTTCACCAAGGATGCGACCAAGGAACTGCGCGAGCGCCTGCAGGGCATCCTGCAGGAAGCCCTGGACTACCTGGATGGCATCCAGAAGATCGAGAACCCGAAAGACCGAACCAAAATGATGGTGTCGCCGTGGCCCATCACACGCAAGGCAAAGCCAAGGTGAAGGACCTCCTGTGCCTGGCCCTGCTCGACTTCGATATGGCGGCCATCTACACGATCCACGGATTCTGCCAGCGCGTGCTGACCCGTTTCGCCTTCGAGACCCGCCAGGGCTTCGACGTCGAGCCCGCTAGCGATGCCGACGACGAAATCGAGCAACGCTGCAGGGACTGGTGGCGCAAGAACGTCTATGCCATGGACAAGGACATTGCCGGGTTCCTCGCCGAGAGCGGCAAGTTCTCCCAGGAGGCAATCACCGAACTGGCCACGAAACTCATCGCCAAGCCGGATGCCGTGGTGGAGGGAGAGGGAAGCCGCAATGGCGATGTCGAAACCTATATCAAGGCAACAAAAACTATTGATTCGAAATACGACCTGGTCGTAAACCACCGCTCCGAGGCACGGCTGATTGACGCCGTCAATCAGATCTTTCAGGATCAGCCCCCAGCGCAGACGTTCGGGAAAAGCATCAAATTCTGGCCTTCGGAGGCACCAAAAGGCGAAGCGGGCGCGAAGCCCAAACCACGACTGACCGTCAACGGCCAGCCGGATGACAAGCCGTTCAAGATCCTGCTGATTGAGAACCATTCCGGTGGCAAAGTGCCAGGCACGAATAGCCAGACAGCCAAAAACGCCTATCGTCTGACCGCACGGGAAATCGCACGGATCCTGCGGGAGGAAAGGCCGGTGATCGGGAAGAAAACCGTTGAGCCAAATGAAATCGCGAAGAAGGAGAATGCGAAGCCGATTGAGCCCAAGGATATCGCGGTGCTGGTCAGCAAGCATGACGAAGCCAGTCGTATCGCGGAGGCTCTCAGGGCACTGAATATCCCCTCGGTACGCCAGGGGACGGGCGATGTGTGGAGCACGGACGAAGGACGAACCCTCTGGTGGATGCTGGAAGCGGTTCTTGATGCCCGCAACGCCAGCCATATCCGGATGGTCCTGAACTCGCCCTGGGGTGGCTTGACGCCTGACCAGATCCTCGACCTGAACGCAGGAAATGACGTTCCGTTTGGCAAGAAAGTCACAACGCGCTGTTCCATGGAGCATTTCGTGGCGCTCTTTGCGGATCTGCGCAACACGTGGCAGAAACGCGGATTCCCCGCCATGTTCAGGGCGTTGATGGCTCAATTCGACATTAAAGTGCGGCTGCTTGATCATGCCGACAAGCAGGGGCAGCGGCGGCTGGCCAACCTTATCCACCTGGCGGAATTGATCGAGCGCAAGATTATTGAAGATCGCAAGACGCCCGAAGGGATCCTCGCCTGGGTACGCCGTCAATTCGGAAAGGATACGGCCGATGGCGGGGACAAAACAAATCTGCGCCTGGAATACGACGACAATGCTGTCCAGATCATGACCATCTTCACCCGCAAGGGACTTCAATTCCCGATCGTGTTCGCTCCGACGCTGTTCATGATGAAAACCAGTAATAAGAGCAACACCTACGAGTACCACGACGACGAAGGCAATCTGTTGATTGTCCAGAAACCGGATGATAAGAAGGAAAAAGAGCCGCATCAGAAAAAGGAGGATGCCGAGATCGCGCAGGAGCAAGTCCGCCAGATCTATGTCGCCTTAACGCGCGGCATTCATCGCACCGTGGTGATCGCGCTCGACGGCGGGGCGAAGGATGGCACGCCCATCGACCCTCTTGGCAAATTGCTGCGGCTTCCGCCGAGCACCGGGGGTGATACATTGGTGGTTTATCGCGCTACGCACGAAACACGTTTTGCCAATATCCCCGGCGTGACGCCTGCCGTTGAAATCCTGGATCGAGAATCAACGGATTCTGAATCGAGCCAGACGGCTGCAACGCCCCATGCGCCTGGCGATGACAAGGAAACCGGGAAGACGACGAAAGCTCTTAATCCCCCACTGACCAAACTAAAGGATGAAAAGCTGCAGCGCTACGGGTTCCTAGAAGACCGCCGAAAAAGGGCTCGCCCGGTCTCTGTAGGACTGCTGCCGGAATACGAGACCGCCTTCGCCATGACCAAGAGTGAAAATGTAATTTTATTAACGCGATGCACTTGCAGAACCCCTCGTGAAGGGTAAACGTCCTGACTTCAGGGGTCGCGCTTGAAGCAGGCGGCTTGCCAGAGCATGCTGGCCGTTTTGACGGACTGGATCTCGGCGGCCATCCGCTTTGCATCCCAGCGGCATTCCTTTGCCATGGTACGGGCACAGAGCTCAATCTCGCGATCATCCGGGAGCCCGGCGGCTGCCCTGCCGGTACGCCGGAAGAGCAGGTCGCCGAGGGTTTGCGGCATTTCGGTCCGGATCACGAACATCAGCTCCGCACGGCAGAGATCGGTCGGATCGTCGGGATCGAGTTTTTCACTCCGGGCCACCTTCACGATATCCTCGGCCTCGCTACCATAAAAAGAGGCTAGGCGTTCATGGATATTGAGGGTGTTGGCTGGCAGTGCCTGATTGACGGTTAGCGGGGCGACGATATCCCCGCCCGGCAAGGGTAGCCGGAGGGTGGATGACGGGATCATCCGGGTTTTGAACCTCGGCGCAAGCGCCCGAATCACCGATTCGGCCACCCCCCGTGCCGTGGTGTATTTGATGCCGAGTACCGACGCCANNGCAGCCGACGGGTGGAGGACGGGATCATGCGGGTCTTGAAACGGGGCGCAAGGGTTCGGATGACCGATTCGGCAACCCCTCGTGCAGTGGTATATTTGATGCCGAGGACAGAGGCCAGACCCTCGATACCATCGACCTTGGCGTGGTCGATGAATTGATAATGCCGCAGCAGGGCGGGTTCACGATCGGGTTGCGGGGGCTCGCGACAGGGCAGGATACCCGCATGAACCGCCAGGATATCGTCCCGGGTGATCCGCGTCCCCGGCAGGCAGGCGTTGATCGCATCCAGATAGGCAGAAATATCGTTGTCCGTTACCTGGAGATGGTCGGCATCGCTGTCGATGGCGCGATAATAGGTTCCGGCCAGGGTAACTCCGCGCCACGGGACAAAGAAATAGAGACGACGCGAGTTCTTGGCCTGCAGACCCGCGGCATGGGTCTTGACCGGCCAGTTCTTGATCACCAGATTCATCGCGAGGGCCAGGTGTTTGGACTTGGTGCTGATGGGATATCCCAGCCGTTGCAACAACCCATGCTCCCAGGGACCAGCGGCATTGATCACCATCTTACTGTTGATGGTAAAGGCATGGCCCGTAAGGATATCAGTGGCATTAATCCCCGTCACACACTTCCCCTCCATCTGGAAGGAATCGGCTTTGACATAGTTGGCCACATGGGCACCCGCCATGGCAGCGGCTTTCAACATGCCGATGACCAGTCGCTCGGAATCGAGCGCCAGGGCGTCATGCCAGATGGCCGCGCCGGTGACGGATTCGCCCTGGAGTGCAGGAAGAATCCCGAGGCATTGCTGGCGCGATATGGTTTTTCCCATGGGAATCTTCCGCGATGAGAGCACCCCGCCGTTGCGGTGCGCACTAAGGATATCGTTGGCCAACATGCCGATGGTCATCACCAACCGGCTTTTCAACGCCCATCCCCGGGTTGGCATGATGCAGGGCATGGGGGCGACCAGGTGCGGGGCGCTGCGCAGCAGTTGACGGCGCTCGCGGATGGATTCCAGAACCCGTGGCAAATCCGCCTGTTGCAGGTAGCGGAGGCCACCGTGGATGATCTTGAGGCTGTTGGCGGAGGTTCCCGAGCAGAAGTCGGCCTGCTCGATCAGGGCGGTCCGTAGACCACGGGTGGCGGCTTCGCGGGCCAGCGCCGCGCCATAGATGCCCCCGCCGATGATGGCAACGTGGAATTCATTCTGTTTCAGGGTCTTGAGGTTTCTTTTCATAGGGCATGCCCCGTTAATGATTGCCTGGTCATTTCCAGCACAATGGCGGGATAGACATCCAGCACGAGCTTACGGCGGCGGTTCCTGGCGATCCCGTCATGCGTGCGGAACGTCGTTGGCGAGGACGTTGTACCATGCACTAGGATATAGTGCCCGATGTGTTCGCCCGATGCCGGGGGGAGGAAGAGAATAGGAATCCGGTGACGGGCGAGCGTACTGGCGATGTCGGTAACCGGCAACGACCGGATATCGGCTTTCAACCCGTAGAGCTCGGCCGTATCCGCGATCAGTTCCGGCGTGCTCCCTGAAAGCGCCGGGATATAGACCTCCCTTGCCAGATCTTGATATTCGTACGCAATCCGAAAATACTCCAGTGTCATGGCAAGGCAGGTCACGCCACAGTGGTTCGGTGCAACCTGGGGAATGAAGGGCACATCCAGATTGACCTTTACGCCGCTCCCGGTTAAACTGCAACCTGTGGCGGTGATCACGCCAAGCAGCAGAATCATCCGGGCAATGCGACGCATAAGTGGCATCCTATGGTGATTTAGTACTGGGCGTTACGCACGCAACGGAAGCCCACATACGGGGCAAACGCCTGAGGCAGGCCGCTGCTCCGGCTGGCGGTGCGCAGAAAGTCTGGATCGTTACGGAATGAACCACCCCGCATCACTCGGCGATCCAGTTTGGCAGCATCCGTCAGTTGGATGCAGGGGTTTAGCGGAGAACGGTTACGGAGTGCGTCATAGGCGCGGTCGAAGTACCAGTCCTCGCACCATTCCCAGACGTTACCGGCCATTCCATACACTTCGTTGGCAGCCGGGGGAAAGGCATGCACAGGGTTTGTCCAACGCCAGCCGTCATCCAACTCCCCTTCGCGCTGGGCATAGTTGGCCGGGGCGGTACCGTTGGCAGGCATCGTGTTCCCCCAGGGGTAGGTCAGATCCTTTTGCCCGCCGGCGGCATATTCCCATTCCGATTCCGTGGGGAGCCGATAGCCGTTGGCCGTCCGGTCGGTGATGATGGTGCCATCCCGTTTAATGCTGTAGACCGGTTGCAGGCGAGCCTGCTTGCTGCGCCAGTTGCAGAATTCCGCTGCATCAACCCAGGCCATGCAGACGACGGGATCCTCCGGCGTCTGTGGGAAGCCCGGGGTCTTCCAGTGTACCGTTGAGCGGGTTTCCTCGGCCAGCGTGCGGTATCCGGAATCCTCGACAAACGCGGCGAATTGCGCACGGGTCACCTCGGCGGCATCCATGATAAACGAACTCAGGGTGATCTGCACGCGAGGCGCTTCGTCAAGCATGCCGGTTGCACCGCTGCCTTGATTGAATGTGCCACCCTCAATATGCGCCTCTCCAGCCAATGCGGCGGGACGGTTAGGGGTGAAGGCGCTCGGAGGAGGCAGTGGCGCTGCGCCACGCACCAGGGAATCAATCATGGTCAACGGAATCTCGACGGGGCCCTGTGTCGCCGACAGTGCCAGCAGGATGGTTTTTTTCGCTGGCTTTCCAAGAATCGTTCCGCGTTGCAGCCCGTAATGCAGTACGCCTTCGGCCAGTTGCAGGTTCTGAAGTTCTGCAGCGGTGATTTCCGTACGGTTATCGCCACGTTCAATCGGGATAAAGGGGATGCTGTTGCTGGCGAAGGTCCCGGTAATGATGTCGCCGCGCACCAGCCGGATCGTGATATGCGCTGTGTTTTCCGGAGGGGGTGGCAGCGTGAACAAGACGTTGGTCATTGCATTGGTAAGATTGATCACGAGCTGCAGGCCATCGCGTACACGGCGGGATGTGAGATCCGCCTGCAATACGTCGCCAGCGGTGGTGATCACGATGGCGGAATCCTTGGTCTGCGGATAAACGGCGGCGATCTGATTGGTTTGCAGATCCATCGACCCCCAAGGCATGTCCATCGGCACGGAGGACACCGCGGTTACCTCGGTTGGTCGTGGGTGACGCCATCTTGAGAAGGTGGTTTCTCCCGGTTCTGTCTCGGTGGTATCAAGAGCCTCAGGTTCGGGATCGGGTTGCCCGGAGGTTGTCAGGGCAGGAGCAGGAGCAGGCGCTGGGGCGGTGGCGGAAGCAGGCGTGGGGAAAGGTGCACTCGCTGCAGCCGCACTGCCGACGCGCACTTCCGCCACCATGTTCCAATTGAGCTTGGCGCGTTCGCCGCTGATCAGCAGGCTGATATCGATGGATCTGGAAGTGGGT
>DIZZ01000104.1:537-889 GCA_002428045.1 Verrucomicrobia bacterium UBA6015 | reverse complement strand
CCTCAATGGTATTGATGTCCTGTAACTGGATAACATTCGCCTCGTTATTCGGCATCGGAGCATGAATGGATGTGAACTCGGGCGTGCCTAGGTATTTCTCTCCATAGAGGGTCGTGATCAATCCCTTTTCTCCGCGTTTCAACGGGACGGTGAACGACGTCACGAGCGTTGAGGGAAGCGACAACCTACCGGTGTCGGTCTTGAATGACCATAATTGTATGGGTAGTTTGATGCTCAGTTCCGAGCCATCCGTCTTGATGATCCGTGTTGTCGTATTACGCTCCGTCGTCGGGCTGGTTGCATCGCTGACAACCGGCAGGATCCCGCGGACATCCTTCAACGGAAACCGCAG
>DIZZ01000104.1:0-528 GCA_002428045.1 Verrucomicrobia bacterium UBA6015 | reverse complement strand
TTTTTGCCGATCCAAGGCATTTGATAGACATGGCCCGACGCAAACCGGACAAACACATGATCGGGTATATCCCCGTTAGCGGGCATGGTAAACTTAATGGCGCGCACCGTCCCCAGCGGAATGAGGACCGCTTCGGTTTCCATCCTGACCGGTAACTGGACGTCGGAGGGATCGATAATCGCCATGCACCCGTCGGCCAAGAGAACCTTGTAGGCATAATTGAACGTCAGGGATTGCACCAACGCAGGGATTCGTATCGATACGACGGCATCATTTTTCAACGCCAATACCGCAAGCGCGTCTTCACCCAGAAAGGCGGGGGCAATCTCAGTGGCGATCGCATTCCAGCGTTCACCGGTGTTCAGCGTGACGGTCATGACCTCACTCGCCGAAGACTGGACGGCACTGGCAACCTCACTGGCGTTGAAGCTGACTTTCCCTACTGGCGTTTTCAACCGGATGGTCGAAGGAACAAGCGCCACGTTGGTCGTGGCACCGCTGCGCAGGGTGATTTCGGCATAGACCGGC
>DIZZ01000172.1:3491-4741 GCA_002428045.1 Verrucomicrobia bacterium UBA6015 | reverse complement strand
GAGGGGTTCTGCAAGAGCCTCCTGCTATATAATTTATTCATTTTTAGCTATATTATGCTTACGACGGCGAAACATGTGCATATATTTTAAACGGCAATCATTGCAGTATGGTGTCAGTATAAATGGTTTTGATAGTTGGCGAACATTAACAGCGAAAGGGATGAGTATGAAGAGGTTGAGGTGGTTTAAAATGGCGGCAGCCCTAAGCGGGGCATTATTGATGTTGCTGCCGTCGGATGGGCAGGCAGACGGTCAAAGTCCCGCGCTGGTCAATGTTACGTCCGATCCGTCGGGTGCGGCGATTTATCTTGATTTCCTGCCGATCGGCCAAGTGACCCCGGCCATTATTAATGTTGGAGAGGCCGCCAGCCACGATGGGTTTGGTATGCGCCTCGCATCGCACGTTATCACGCTCAAGAAAACTGGAGCAGTTCGCCCGTCTCCTGTGTGGGTCACCGCAGTGCCAGGAGAGGCGGTGACGGTTCATTTTGATCTCGTTCCTACCGTCACCGGTACGGTGGGCGTGGTAACAACCCCCGAAGGTGCAGAGGTGTTCATTGATACCGCTGATACGTCAGTCGGCGTGACCCCATTGCAAGTCGGCAACCTTGCCCCCGGATCGCATACGGTGTTGCTGCGCAAGGCGGGCTGGCTCCAGCCTCGTCCGATTACCGCCTGGGTGGAAGCGGATCAGATGACCGAGCTCAACCTGCCTTTGGCACCGACGAATGCCGCTCGGTTCGAGCTCAATGTCCGCAGCCTACCTGAGGGAAGCTCTGTTTATATTGATTATCTACCGTCTGGTGAGGTGACAGATGTCGTTGTGGGATGGCTGGATGCTGCATCTCATGCGGGGCCGGCGTCGCACACGATGTCGTTCTGGGATCCCGCTACACACGTACGCGGACTCTGGCAAAGCGCATCGCATACCGTGTTGCTACGCCGCACTGGGGCGCTGCCATTGGCTGCACGCTATGTTCCTGAGGCTATCGGTGTGACGAATAACATCCTTGTTAATTATGCTGATACCGACGGCGATGGTATTATTGATGCGGATGAAGTCGCTATTCACGATACGGATCCGTTCAACCCTGACAGCGATGGCGATGGACTAAACGATGGCGACGAAGTCAACGTGCATCGCACCAATCCAAAGCGGGCTGATAGTGATGGTGATGGATTGAGCGACGGCGACGAAGTCACCGTGTATCTCACCAACCCTGCACAAGCCGATTCAGATGGTGACGGTT
>DIZZ01000172.1:0-3350 GCA_002428045.1 Verrucomicrobia bacterium UBA6015 | reverse complement strand
CAGACTCGTGTATTCGGATATGCAGGCACCACGCCGTTTGCCGGTGACTTTGATGGGGACGGTCAATTGGATTATGGTTGCTACGATGCTAATGGTATACCGAACCTGGTAACTCCAGGCACGTGGTATATCACGGCAAGTACCGCTGGGTTCCGTAAATTCGTGTTCGGTTATCCGGGAACGGTGCCGGTTGTGGCTGACTATGACGGTGACGGGCGCGCTGACTTGGGTCTCTATGATCAAAACGGGATTCCTGGGTTGGTCGATCCCGGCACGTGGTACTTAATGCGCAGCACGGCGGGCTTCCGTACCCTCAGGTTCGGTTATCTTGGTGCAACGCCGGTTGCCGGTGACTATGATGGTGATGGACGTGCCGATATTGCAGTGTTTGATGCTGCGGGTATACCTGGGTGGGCCTACCCTGGCACCTGGTATCTGATGCAAAGCACGGCTGGATTTAGAACCTTCAGGTTCGGTTATCCTGGCGTTGTTCCGGCGCTGGGCGATTACGATGGCGACGGGAGAACCGATGTTGCTTGCTATGATGCTGCAGGTATTCCGAATCTGGTTCAACCGGGGGCGTGGTACATCATGCAGAGCGAGGTCGGTTTCCGGACTGAGCGATATGGCTACGCCGGTACGGTCCCCGTGGTCGGTGATTTCGACGGGGATGGTGTTGTTGACATCGGCTGCCACGACCCAATCCTGGGTCGCTGGTACATTATGCAAAGCACTGATGGACATACGGTGCTCGATCTGGGTGGCAATGGTGCGGTTCCCGTGCTATCGCCGTTATACTAAGATAGGATGTGTGTCGGGCATGATGACTGGAAAAAGTCATCATGCCTGCTGCAACTGTAATTCTGATGGTGTCACTTTGGCGACGCAGGCCGCCAAGGTGATGCTGTCAGAATTTCTTTTTTTGAACTGCATGATGTGTTAGCTTGTCAACCAGATCATGTCTTATTTCAGATTCACTATAGCTATCTACATACAACCCTGCGTCAGACGCGTTAAGCGAACGACATTTGGGGTGATGTGCTTACTATTTGCCGTTTCATCCTACGCCATCCCGCCCACCTTTGTTCCTGCCGATAGCAGCACATTCGAATATCTTGGAGCCTGGCAGAACATGACCACGCATGTGGCGACCGCTTATGCGGGCAGCCAATTCCGCTTCGCTCTCTCCGGAAAGGCTTGCTTGCGTTTTCTTCCACCCAATCACGGCACCCTCCGGCTAAAAATCCAGAAGGACGGGAACGAGATCTGGAATGACGTATTGCAAACCGACGCCATCGAGGTTGATGGCGGAGAGGCATTCTCCTCCTTCTCCATCGTCTATCTCACCTCGAGTGCCATGCGATTCGATGCCTCCAATCCACCCGCTGCAAGTTTGCTGCAATTCTCCGGATGCAACCTTGCTCACGATGCCGGGATTCGTGCACCTGACAAAACCAGGAACGGGCTGAGTCTTGCATTCATCGGCGATTCCATTACCTGCGGCACCTGCATCCTCGGGCGGCAAGGGGATTGGAGCGTTCACTCGGATGCGACACGTACCTATGCCTTCAGATTGGCTGATGCTCTGGAATCGAACTACCTCATGTGGGGCATTCCGGGTGGCAAGGCATCATCCTTTTCAGGATTGTTCGGGCAGGCTTTGAGTTCCCCGTCATCACGGCCACCGGATCTTGTTTTCATCAACCTGGGGGCGAATCAGCGCATCCACTCCGAGGCGCGCTTCCGGGAAGGGATGCGGCAAATGGCACGGGGTATCTTGCTCACCTACCCGGAAACCCACATCGTGCTGCTCAATTTCATGCGTATGACCCCCGATCGGCTGCCGATGTTCAAATCGCTTGCTAGGGAATTCCCCGTCGGCAAGGTTAGTACTTTTGATGCCCGTCCTTTCCTGGTGGGCTACGCCGATGATGGCGTCCATCCAGATGAGGAGAGCCATCGACGCCTAGGCACGGCACTCGCGGAACAGGTCAAAGCCCACATGCAATCGACGGGCACGGAAATCAACGGCGAAAACAGCCTCCCCCGGAGGCATGAATGATAACCCCATATCAATTCTTGAAACCTCTGCGGCAGATGTCACCCTTCCTTTGCCTGGCCGGGTTTATCGTCGTTCTATCGCTCACCCACATTCCATCAACGCTCGAAGCGCTTAACTATTTCGACTCACCCAAGCGTTTCCTATGGTCCGTATGCACCGTGATGCTTTCTGCCTCCGCGTTATTCGCCCGCCGCGAGGATCAGCGCGCACGTAGTTTCGGGGTCATGGTATGCATCGTCTGGATCCTGTTTCGCAGCCTCGTTCGGGAAGGCCCCATCATCGGCCTCGACGAACTGGTCAACTGGATGCTTCCCGCCGCGCTGTTCGGGATTGGACTGACGCTTGACCGGGAGCGCAGCATCAAGCCAGTGGCATGGGCACTGATCCTATCCGGCGGCATCCAGGCGATCCTGATGATGACTCAATACATGGGGATCGATCCGCTTTTCAGACCGATCACCGGGGCGATGGACTATCGTCCCGGACGGATGCTTGGCACCGTTGGATACCACAACCAGGCAGCGGATTTCCTGGCGGTGTGCAGTGTCGGCCTTTTCTTCGTGGTTCACTCACCGGCACTGCGCCTGCTGCTCACGGGAGGCGTGCTCCTCGTGGTTGGCTTAACGGCCAGCCGGGCCGGCATCGTCGGCATGGTCGGTGCGATGGCGGCAAGCGAACTGTCCAGGCTGCTATTGACCAAGGGAAACCGCCGCCGCATCGCTTTACAGCTCCTTTTGCCTGCAACCGTCGTGGCGATCCTCGCCGGCTGCATGGTGCTGTTCATGCCCGCCACGCGTGAGCGGTTCACTGACGTGCTCAGGCATCCAGAACGGGTGCCTGCCATATCCTCCCGATTGACCATGGCAAAGGTCGCTTGTGCCATGTGGGCTGAAAAACCTTTTACCGGATGGGGCGCAGGTGCGTTTGCCATGCAGTATCTGGACCGGCTCGGCGATGTATTGCCCGATGAGAAAACACATCCGGATATCAAGGATTTGGTTTATGCCCGGGAAACCCATAATGAGACCCTTCAAATCGCGGCGGAATTCGGGCTGCTCGGGCTGGCCGGGCTCCTGTGCCTTGTGATCTGTGCCGGGGTGTCCCTGTTTCGTGTGGGTGACACGGATTCATCAAGACGCAATGCCTGCATATTCCTTTTTTTCTATATGCTGATCTCGGGAATGTTCGCCTTTCCTTGGCAAACGGCACTGGCAGGCCCTCTCGCGGCCTTGCTTCTCGGCATCATGCTACCGCGCATGGATAGGCATCCGTCCCCCCCACCCCCCCA
>DIZZ01000004.1 GCA_002428045.1 Verrucomicrobia bacterium UBA6015 | reverse complement strand
TTAAAAGGCGTTCCCTACGGGTGTGTTGGCGGCGGCGCCACCAACACACCACCTTCGTTCGCTTAAGAGATATAACCGCTCAAGAATGATAGTGATTTTCTGCCTTGTTGTGATATATTGATGACAGGCAATTTGGAGATTATGTGATGAAAAGAGAATTCAACGTTGTGATCGAGCAGGATGAGGATGGTTACTTTATCGCCTCAGTGCCAGCATTACGCGGGTGCCACACACAAGCCAAGTCTCTGGACGTATTAATGAAGCGCGTTAAGGAGGCGATAGCGCTTTGCGTTGAGGTCGAGGAACCGGTCGTCAATCAGTTCATCGGCGTCCAGCGTGTTGCTGTAATGGCATGAGCACATTTCCCGCAATCAAGGGATCCCAGCTAATCAAGGCGTTACGACGCCTTGGTTTCGAAGTTATACGGATCAAGGGCAGTCATCATTTCTTGCAGTATCCTGATGGGCGATGCACAGTCGTACCTGTGCATCGCGGCGAAACAATCGGTCGAGGTCTTCTAGCCCAGAGTCTCCGTGATTGCGACATTTCACGCGATGATCTGACACGAGCGATGTGAGCGAAACCCTGCACTTTACGTCGCTAAACGCGCTGAAAGTTAGGGCAAACGTTGGGCATTGAGATGATGAACACGAATGTCAAGCTGCAGGTGCCGTTACACCACAGTTCCCTCAAGTGGTGTTTGACGACTTCACGTGGCGAGTTCCCGTTTCCATTCTTGGGTGGCTCTACCTCCTTGCCGCCGCCGTGTTCGTCGCCGCGCTGTTCAAAGGGTGTAGCTGGCGATCAGGTCTAGCTTACGGATACCGGTGTAGATGACCGGGACGAAGTCGCCCTTTCGGGCCGTCGGGGGCAGTCCGGTGATGCGGGTCTCGCCATCCACGCTGGGCGCCTGCCGTCGGCTTCGTCCGCGTCCGGGATCGCTCCCTGAGGGCTGATGTTCCAGCAGAACGGTGTCGGACTGTCCCTTTAAGCGCCGGTGCCTGGCACTGGCGATCTTGCTCTGCTGGGTCATGAGCCGGGCGTAGCGTTCCTCGGCCACTTCAATCGGCGGTGTGTCGGCCATGTCAAACGCAGGCGTGTCCTCCTCGGGCGAAAAGATAAATGCCCCCAGGTGGTCAAAACGGGCGTCGGCACAATAATCGAGCAGATGCTGGAAATGCGCCTCGGTTTCACCCGGAAAGCCAACCAGGCAGGTGGTGCGAATCACCGCATCGGGCAGGCGGCGACGTATACGCGTCGGCATGCCAGACACGGCCTTGGCGGTGTTCCCGCGCCGCATGGCCTGCAGGATCTCGGGGTGACTGTGCTGCACGGGGACATCCAGATAATGGCAGACTTGCGGGGTTTCGGCAATGGCATCGAGTAGGTCGTCGGAAATCAAGGGGGGATAGCCATAAAGCAGCCGGATCCAGAACGTGCCCTTGAATTTGCCAAGTTCGCGGATGAGGGTGGCCAGGGAGGTTTTCTCCGGGAGATCGCGGCCGTAGGACATGATGTCCTGCGAGATGATGTCCAGCTCGCGGAATCCACGGTCGAGCAGGCTTTCCGCCTCGGCCAGGATCCGGTCGAGCGGCCGTGAGCGGTGTTTGCCACGGATGCCGGGAATGGCACAGAAGGCGCAGCGGTGGTTGCAGCCCTCGGCAATTTTTAACCAGGCATTGGCCCCGTTGCTGAACACCACCGGGGCAACGGGCTCGTAAAGGCGGGTGGCCGTGGGGGAAATGGCCACGATATCACGCTGCCCATCGGCCAGTTTGCGGATGATCTCGCCGATCCGGTCCAGATCGTCCAGTCCAATAAAGGCATCCACATCAGGCAGGGCATCATGAATCTGTTGCCGGTAGCGCTGCGGCATGCAGCCCGCCACCAGGACGGCCCGGCAGGGCCCTTCCTGCTTGAGCAGGCAGGCCTCCAGGATCGTCTCCATGGACTCGGTGCGGGCATCCTCGATAAACGAGCAGGTGTTCACGATGACGATATCCGCCGACTCCGGCGTGGGGGAAAGCCGGATCCCCTCGGCCACGAGGCGACTTGCCATGAGCTGGGAATCAACCAGGTTCTTGGCACATCCAAGGCTGATGAAGCCAACGGAAAGCGGGGGGTGATCAGTCAACGTAAGGCTCCGGTGGGGGGGTGAAAAGCAGCAGCTCCTGATCCTCCAAGGGACGTGGCCCAGACCTTGCGACCAGATGACGAATCACCAGTGCCAGAATCCCGACAAGGACGATTACGAGCAGCCCGACGCCCAGGCGCTTGAGGAATTGATCGCTCCATTTAAGGCCCGATAGCCATTCTTTCAGACGTTTCGCCAGAAGGACTGCCTGACGGATCCCCCGTTGCGCGAGGGTCTTCATCCGCAGGGCAAACGGAGACGTCTCGCTGTGCGCCCGGTGCCGGATGGGGGTGGGTGCCGTTGGTGACGAGTTTTCCGCGAGCGAGGGCCTCAGGGGACCGCCCGGGGAGTGCGTGATGCGGGTGCGCTTGGCGTCGGCAAAGGTAAACAGGTCTTCAACCGGCGGAACGTCTTCGCCAACGCTGGTATTGCTGCGGATCGGTCCGCCGCCGACGGCGGCTGGCGAGGCGACCAGCGCCTGGCGCACATTCGGCGCATGATCGCCCCTGACCGTGCGCATGTAATCCTCAATCAGCGGTTCCGGATCCAAACCTACGCATTGCGCATAGAGCTTGATAAACCCCTTGCCATAGATGGTTGCGGCGACATGACTGAAATCGTCACGCTCCAGCCCCTCAACCATCTGCATCTTCATGCGGGTCACCTCGGCAACCTGGGAGGTTGTCATTTGTTTTTTCAGGCGTGCCTGCTGTAGTATCGGTCCTATAGCCATCGGTCAGATATCCCCATCGGTTTTATGATCGTCTAGGTTCTCATCATCAACATCGTCTGTAGTATTTGCCATATCGCCTTCTAAATCAATAAGGATTTCACGGGGCTCCGCACCACGCGGCGGACCGAGCATCCCGCGCTCCTCAAGAATGTCGATGATCCGGGCGGCCCGGGTATAGCCAATACGCATGCGGCGCTGTAGTGAGGATGTCGAGGCACGGTGGGTTTCGCGGATGATCTCGATGGCCTGCTCGACCAGTTCATCATCCTCGCCACCGTCCATCGACTCCCCGCCGGAGGATGACGAGACCTTATCGAGCTTGCTATGGATTTCCGATTCGAACGACGGTGCCGCCTGCGCCTTGATGTGCTGGATGATCCGTTCGATCTCCTGGTCGGTGATCATCGCCCCCTGGGCCCGGACCAGCTTGCTGGTGGCGGGCGGCAGGAACAGCATATCGCCCCGGCCCAGCAGTTTATCGGCACCCGATTGATCCAGAATGGTACGGCTATCGACTTTCTGGGCCACCTGGAAGGCGATCCGCGCCGGGAAGTTGGCCTTGATGGTACCGGTAATCACGTTGACCGATGGACGCTGGGTGGCAATGATCATGTGGATACCCACGGCACGCGACAGTTGCGCCAGCCGCGCGATGCTGTTCTCAATCTCGGCCCCGGCCGCCAGCATCAGGTCGGCCAGCTCGTCGATCACGATCACGATATAGGGAACCGATGGAGGGAACTCATCGACCTTTGGTTCGGCGGGGGTTTCGTCGCCAAACAGTTCGCCCTGGGCGATGGCGTGGCGGTTATTGAACCCTTCGATGTTGCGAACCTTGACCTTTGCAAACATCTTGTAGCGGTTCTCCATTTCGGTAATGGCCCAGCGCAAACTCATCGATACCTTTTTCGGATCGGTGATCACCGGCACCACCAGATGCGGCAGGTCGTTATAGATCGAGAACTCGACAATCTTGGGATCAACCAGAAGCAGCCGTAATTCATCCGGCGACTTAGACATGAAGAGTCCGGCAAGCACCGCATTGATACAGACCGATTTACCGGATCCGGTCGCCCCGGCCACGAGCAGATGCGGCATCTTGGCCAGGTCGGCCACCACGTTCCGGCCACCCACATCCTTGCCCAGCGCCAGCGGCAGGCGGACGGTACCGGCATTCCACTCCTCGCTCTCGATCAGTTCCCGCATGACCACCATATTGGCCACCTCATTGGGAACCTCGATACCCACGACCCCCTTGCCGGGCACGGGGGCTTGTACACGCAGGCTATGGGCCTTGAGCGATAGCGCCAGGTTATTAGCCAGGGCGGCAATCCGTTCGACGCGTACCCCGCGGGCAGGCAGCAATTCGTAACGGGTAACCACCGGGCCCTGCTTGATGCTGGTGACCTCGGCCTCGATACCAAACTCGCCCAGGGTCTGCACCAGCTTGGCCGCGATGATGGAATTATCCGCCCCACTGTTTTTGTTATGCGATTCAGGAACCGGATCCAGGAGGGATATGGGGGGCAATTGATAGCCTGGGAAGCGGGCCTTCTCGGGATCAATCACCGGCGCAGGCAGGACCACCGCCAGCGCTTCCTGCGCTTCCTCATCGTCGTCCGGCACAGGCGGTTCGGGGGACTTGGGGGCTGGCCGCAATAGCTCGGTGGCATTACGCAGGACGGAACGAACCTTGCGTTTCCCGGCAACGTCCGGCTCCACGTCGGGGGGATCCTCATCCATCTGATCAACCCGTTGCTTCAGTTGCTCGGCCAGGTCCTTGCGCCGCAATTCCCGCTCCAGCCGGACCTGCTTTTTACGGAGCATCCGCTCCTCCTGCTCCAGCTCCGTGTGCCGGTCGCGCATCTCGGACCGCCGGTTGGCCAGATAATCGATCAGCAGGTCGAAGCCGACCACCGTGTACCGGAAGGCGCGCCGCAGGTTATGCCAGCCCACCGCCATGACAAACGTGAACAGGAAACCCGACCAGAGCAGCGCACCAGCACCCATCGTACTTAGCCAGCGGATCAGCAGGCTGTGGGTCACCAGCCAGCCCACGATACCCCCGTTATGGGTAATGTTCCGTACGGTTTGGATATCCACCAACCCATGCAGATCGAGAAGGGCGGCGAACAAGGCCATGCACCCCGCAGCCCAGAGGCTTTTGGCGCGAACCGGGCCACGCTGCAAGGCAATACGAAGACCGGTTATACTCAGCCAGACCGGCACCAGCCAGGCACCCACGCCCGCCGTCATCCACAGCAGATAGCCAATATAGGCACCCACCTGGCCAATCCAATTATTCGGGGGGCGATTGGGCGGGGTACTGAGGCTGGCGATATCCGTCCAATCGTACGAAACCAGGCTCAGGAGCACCAGGAGCGCTAGCGGCAAGCATGCAAGGCCCGCGATCATGCGAGTGGGCGAGGGATATTCGTGTGTCTTTTTTGATGCTTCCATGCGGGATTACCTCGGGCTTGAATCCTCATCAACCGCCGGTTTGCCTGCCTCTGCCTCGGGGGGCTTTACCACCACCGCCTCAGGCTCCTCGCCAGCCGCTCCCGGCCGCTGTTCGACCGTGATCGAAATAACGGGAGGATTCACCGCCGTGCTCACTTCAAGACTATCGGGCAAATGCACGCCGGCGGGCATGGCATAGGTGCCGGGCTGCCGGATGTCCGAACAATCGACAAAAACGCGGATTCCATCCTGATCAATCCGGCTGATGGACTGCGGACTGCCAAGCACGCTGAGGTTCACTACCGCCGGCGAAAAGGTGAACTGCAGGCGAGTACCGGTCTGCCTCAGTGCCAGCACGGAAAGGTTCGTCCATTCCTTGCTGACCGCCTCGGTGACGATATTGACGCGCACAGCGATCTCGGCGGGCTCAACGGACCAGACGCCGCTTTCGATATCGGTCTGGACGCGTATGTTCCGACTAAAGGAATCCGCTACGCCATCAATTGAAATCGGCTCGGTTCGCAGGATCTTAAGATCCGTCAGTAATTGTTTCGGGCCACGGACCAACGCGATCTTCGGTTCGTAATCAACTTCTGCCCGCCCAAGCAACGGCTTCCCCACCAGTTCCGGCTTGGCAATACTGATACTCTTCTCGATCTCCCGATCAAAGGCCAGATTGACAATCTCGGGGCGAACCTTGATCACCGTGACCCCGCGAAGCGAACCGCTGACATCCCGCGGTCCGATTGGCACCTGGGCGGTTCCCGCCACACCGGTCACGCGGGGCGTGGCCATGATGCTCAACTGCTTGACATCAATCCGCTTCAGGTCATCCAGCGATCCCCGGCAGGTGATGTAGGCCGTCCGCGCATCCTGACGCAAGATAGCCACGCCTTTTTCCGTTTGCACTTGAATCGGTACCGAATACTCCTCAAGCTGGCTGGTAATACGCTGGATGGCATAGATCGAGGCGGTCGCCAATCCCAGTGCAATCAGTTTAATCAGGCGGTTCTCATTTAGAAAAGCGACCAGGCGCTCACGTTTACCTGACATCGGCGGCCTCCTCTGCCCGTTTATCGGATTTGGCGATACCCTCGGGCGTTAAATCAAGCTGTTCCTGGATCCGCTTCAGGGCGCTTTCCTCCCTGGATCCCTTGAGCAGTGCCGCCAGAAAACGTTTCAGCCGTTCGCCGTCAAGCCCGCGGCTCAAGCGTCCGCGGTAGCAGACCGAGATGGTACCGGTCTCTTCCGAGACAACAATAACCACGGCATCCGTTTCGTCACTCAACCCGACCGCCGCCCGGTGCCGGGTACCTAGACTCTTATGGAGCTCCATCCGCTGCGAAAGCGGGAACACGCAACTGGCCGCCATCAGCCGGTTGCCCTGGATGATCACCCCGCCATCATGCAACGGCGTGTGCGGAAAAAAGATACTGGCCAACAGTTCGGGCACCACGGGGGCTTCGAGTTTGATGCCGGTTTCACGAATGGCGCGCGTTCCGATCTCGCGTTCGATCGCGATCAGCGCCCCCACTTTATGATCCGAGAGATGCGTCACGGCGTGAACGATGCTATCAATCATGGGGCGGCGATCCGTCCCCGGATTAAAGACCGGCTGACGGCCAAGTTCAGCCAGGGCCCGGCGGATCTCGGGCTGGAAGATAACAATAAAAGCGACCGCCAGGTAGAACGAGATGTTGCGCAGCAGCCAGTTCAGTTCGACGAGGTTCAGCACATACGTCAGCCCCAGTAATCCGGCAAGGGCCAGCAGCATGCCAACAAGGACCTGTGCCCCGCGGGTACCCTGCAGGAAGATAAAGACGTAATAAAAAGCCACGCTAAGCACGAGGATTTCAAACAGTCCGCCCCAGCCGATGGAAAGGATCGACTGAATCATACGCGACTCCCCTTTCCAACGCGGCCACTCCTGCGGAGGGCTGCCGCCACAAGGGCCGCCTGCCGCGATTCGCTAACGTCATGTACCCGCAGGATGTGTGCCCCGTGCAGCACGGCGCAGGTCAGTGCGGCCAGGCTGCCAGCCAAGCGCTGGTCGGCCACCGTGACACCGCTCAACTCGCCAATGAACCGCTTGCGTGAAACGCCCACCAGGATCGGGCACCCTAGTTCGCCCAGCCAATCGAGCTGTGCAATCAGGCTGAGGTTATGGTCCGTGGTCTTGCCGAACCCGATGCCCGGATCGATCGCAATAGCCTCTGCGGCAATGCCCGAGGCGAGGGTATCGGACAGGCGCGAGGCCAGCCATAAGGCCACATCGTCGACAACGCTCCCGTAATGCGCATGGGCTTGCATGGTTTGCGGGGTGCCGGGCATGTGCATAAGGATCACGCCAGCCCCAGTCTCGCGCACCACGCCGGTCATGTCGGGATCCGCCACCATCCCGGACACATCATTCACAATGACGGCTCCGCAGCGTAGCGCCTCGCGGGCAACCCGGGCCTTCATCGTATCCACGCTGATGACCGCCCCGGTCTCGGCGGCCAGCGCCTCGATGATCGGGAGCACCCGGAGGCATTCGGTTTCCACATCCACGGGATCCGCCCCCGGGCGTGTCGATTCGCCGCCGATGTCGATGATATTCGCCCCGGCAGCCAGCATCTCACGCCCCCTGGCCAGCGCGGCATCCACCGACACGAAACGACCGCCGTCCGAAAAGGAATCCGGCGTCGTGTTGAGGATTCCCATGATCAGCGGCTCGGTGCCGATATTCAACCTGTGGTGACAGCACTGCCAGTGCATGGTTTCACGACCCCTTCTTTCGCGGCCTTCTCGCGCTGATCGATTTCCTCGCGTTCCTCGGGCGTACGAACGCGTCCGACCTCAACGATATCCTTCACATCCCGTCCATCGATGGTTTCCATTTCCAGCAGCCGATGGCTGACCATTTCCAGCTTATCCCGATTTTCCTCCAGGATGCGGCGGGCGCGGTCGTGTGCCTCGCGCAGCAGCCGCGCAACCTCGGTATCAATGCGGCGGGCGGTCTCCTCACTGTAGTCCTGCTGACGCGACACCTCGCGCCCGAGGAACATGATCTCCTGGTTCTGCCCGAACCGCTGCGGTCCCAGCGCCTCGCTCATGCCCCAGTTGCAAACCATCATCCGGGCAATCCCGGTCGATACCTTGAGATCCTGCGAGGCACCGGTCGTGATTTCGTTGAAGACGATCTCTTCCGCCGCCCGCCCACCCATGGCACCGCAGAGATTGCCCAGCAGCTTGGTCCGGCTCTGTGTATAGCTGTCTTT
The DNA here is from genome assembly GCA_002428045.1 of Verrucomicrobia bacterium UBA6015. Lineage (GTDB taxonomy): Bacteria > Verrucomicrobiota > Kiritimatiellia > UBA8416 > UBA8416 > UBA8416. The sequence goes on along the minus strand of DIZZ01000004.1, from coordinate 1,559 downwards.
CTCGGGCAGCGACATCGTGGCCCCCAGATACGCGATACCGCGCGGGATGATCGTAACCTTGTGCAGCGGCTCGGCCTCCTCGACAAGTTGCTGGACAATCGCATGGCCCGCCTCATGATAGGCCGTCAGACGCTTTTCCTTGTCGTCAATGGCACGGCTGCGCCGTTCGGCCCCCCACATGACCTTGTCACGCGCTTCCTCAAGATCCTTCATATCCACACCCGACTTGCCCTGGCGCGCGGCCAGCAGGGCGGCCTCGTTGAGCAGGTTTTCCAGATCCGCCCCTGAAAACCCGGGGGTGCCACGGGCGATCCGGCGCAAATCGGCATCCTCCGAAAGCTTGATGTTCGTCGAGTGGATTTTCAGGATATCCAGTCGCCCATCGATCATGGGCAGGTCGATGACGATCTGCCGGTCGAAGCGTCCCCGGCGTAGCAGGGCCGGATCGAGCACATCCGGTCGATTGGTGGCCGCCAGGATGATGACGCCTTCCTGCGTCTCGAACCCGTCCATTTCCACCAGTAGTGCGTTGAGCGTCTGTTCACGTTCGTCATGCCCCCCGCCGATACCGCTGAAACGACTGCGTCCGACCGCATCAATCTCGTCGATAAAGATGATGCAAGGGGCATTCTTCTTGCCCTGCTCGAACATGTCGCGCACCCGAGAGGCACCCACCCCCACAAACATCTCGATGAAATCCGACCCGCTGATACTGAAGAACGGCACATCGGCTTCCCCGGCAATCGCCTTGGCCAGCAGGGTCTTGCCGGTGCCCGGAGGCCCCATCAGCATGACGCCCTTGGGAATACGCCCACCCAGCGACTGGAACTTCTTCGGATCCTTCAGGAAGGCGATGATCTCCTGGACCTCCTCCTTGGCCTCGTCCACCCCAGCCACATTCTTGAACGTCACCTTGTTGCGTGCCCGGTTGAGCAGCCGCGCCCGGCTCTTGCCAAAACTCAATGCACCATGCCCGGCCGAGCGCATCTGGCGCATGAAAAGGAAGTATAGCAGGCCAAAGATCAGCAGCACCGGAAGCACACTGGAAACAACATGCCAAAGGAGCGGATTCTGTGGAGGGATATCCGCCTCGACACCATGCAGACGCAGCCACTCGAGCGTTTCGCGATTGGCCTCCGGCAGGAACGTCTTGAACTGGTTGCCAGTGACGCCCTCCACCGTCTCCCCGCTTTTAAGCTGCCCCTGGATGTAGACCGTGCCGGACACATCGCGGATGACCTTGGCCTTTTCCACCTTGCCACTCTCGACGAGGACGGAAAGGTTGGCCTTATCGGTCGACGTGTATGGAATCACGGAAACGGTTTTTTCACTTTCCCCCATGTAAAGCAGTAATCCACCGATGACAGCCAGCATGGCCACCCAGGGAATGAAGGATTTCAGGGATGGCGGATTCTGGGCGGACGGGGGTTGGGGTTTCGGTACCGGGGGCGGGGACGGTTGATTCGACATGCTCTATCCTTTTAACCTGCGTTAATACATAAATATAAAGGGATAATAAACACAAATCGCCACCGGGTGCAACAGCAATGTACCGGATC
>DIZZ01000035.1 GCA_002428045.1 Verrucomicrobia bacterium UBA6015 | reverse complement strand
GGATGCGCGAGAGCCTGTAAAACCTTGGCCGCCATAAGACGTTCGTGTTGATTCATAGATAAGTACATTATAATCTTTTAATATTTATGCAAGCATTATTTTGTTGTCATCGGATCAATGACTGTATATAAGCCGTTTCATGAGCACGGCGATCGCCTATAAGGATAGCACCTTCACCTGGTCGGATTATCGGTCCTGGCCCGATGACGAGCGCTGGGAAATCGTCGGGGGTGAAGCCTTCGACATGAGTCCCGCGCCCCTGACGCGGCATCAGTTGATCGTGGGCGAATTGACCGGTCAGATGTATGCGCATTTCAAGGGGCACCGTTGCCGTGTCTGGCCAGCCCCTGTCGACGTCAAGCTGTCGGAGGAGGACATCGTCCAGCCGGACCTGCTGGTGGTGTGTGATCCTGCACAAATCCAGCGCACATACATCGAGGGTGCGCCTGCGTTGGTGATCGAGGTGCTGTCCGAGGCGAGCCTGTTCCATGATCGTGTCCGCAAGATGGGCCTGTACGCCCGTTCCGGGGTGCGCGAGTACTGGCTCGTCACACCCTATCCGCACCTGATCGAGGTCTACGAACTCGCTGGCGACGCCTACACGCTGCGGGGCGGCTACACCCGAGACGACACGCTGGCCAGCCCATCGTTCCCCGCATTGCACCTCGATTTGGCCAGCGTATTCGATTTTCCGCTGGCCCCCGGCGAAGCGGTCAAGATGGTCAAGGAAGGCCGCCCTCCCTATTGAATCGTTCACCATCAGTCCCCCTGTCGTCGGACGAAGGCCGACGTTCAGAGCATCAGCCCTCCGCTGATAACTTACCCATTACGGCATTAATATTGACAGCGTACGCTTAATATTGGAGAATACGTACGTTTTTGATGGAGGGTGATATGATTACCGCGTCTACATTACGAGGCAACATCTACCATTTATTAGATCAGGTTGCCGAGCATGGTTTGCCACTAACCGTTTCGCGCAGAAGTAAAGTGCTGAAAATATGCCGAGTCGAGCCCTCCGCAAAGCTTGACCGACTGGTGCGGCATGACTGCATAAAGGGCGATCCGGAATCGATTGTGCATCTGGACTGGGAAAACGAATTATATCTCCCCCATGGTTCAACTGGAACTTGAGTATTTACGTGAAATCGACAGGATTACCGTTGAGTCCGCGTTGATTGTCGAGTCACTCTCGCAGCGTATCGGACTGACACTTTGCGATCTTCCGTTTGCTGCCGTCATGATTGAAAGCATAAAGCAATCATGGACACGGGATCCATTTGATCGGCTAATTACCGCCCAGGCCATTGCCAGGAATGCAGGACTTTTGACCAAGGACCGGCATGTTCGGGATCACTGCGTATTTGCCATCTGGTAGTGGAACCCCAAGCCTGCCGCCCAGCGAGCCGTGCAAAAACGAGAATGGTCGTTGAACTTGAAAAGGAGCGCTTTATGGAGGATTCTTTAAAATCCGCAGAGGATAACCAGGAGCACCCGGACTTCGTGTCACGCTTTCGCGAGGTCAAGGCGTTGTTTTTTTCGCGCGATCCCCGGCATTGGCCTTGTCTGGCCGATCCGGCCTTTCGCGGCGTGATCGACTTCCGGCAGCGCGCCCTGCCGCCGTCGGAGCGGCTGGCCGCCTATCCTGACGGTGCACAGCTTGAGGCCGCCCTCAAGCGCGAGATCCGATCCCCCGCCACCTACCGGCGGGAAGGCTATACAACCCCCGGCATGCTGGAATTCGCCGCCGCGCTTTCCAAGGACTGGGAACACCCCTCGAGCGTCGAGAATGTCATCACCATGCCGTCTGATCCGGCCATTTACGGATCCATGCTCGGCTCGCTGGCCAATGCCAATCTGGTGTACGAGGAATATTGCCAGATGGCCAGCGAACTGGAACAGAGCGTGATCCGCCAGATGGCCACGCTCGCCGGTTATGACACGAAGGAGGCCGCTGGCATCTTCACCCAGGGCGGCACCTTCTGCAACCTCTACGGCTACCTCATGGGGATCCGCAAGTCCCTTCCCGAGTCCCGGCAGCACGGGATGGGCGCGATTCATGATTACCGCATGATCAACTCGCTCGGGGGGCATTACTCGAACGTCACCAATCTCTCCGTGCTCGGTGTGGATATCGAATCCAAGACCCTTCGAATCAAGATAACCGACAACAATGAGATTGATTTCAAGGATCTTGAGTCGCAGATGTCGGCCTGTTTCCAGCTCAAGTGCCGGATCCCCACCATCATGCTGACCATGGGCACCACAGACACCTTCGGAGTGGATCAGGTCAAGGCGGTGTTCGACCTGCGCAACCGGCTCTGCGCGAAGTACAACGTGGCCGTGCAGCCGCACATCCATGTTGACTCCGCCATTGGCTGGTCCATGCTCTTTTTCCTTGACTATGACTTCGCCGCCAATCCCCTGCATATCAATCCCGTCACGCTGCAGGGTCTCATGGAAAACGTGCGGCGCTTCCGGGAGTTGCGGTATGCGGATTCCTTTACCGTGGATTTCCAGAAATGGGGCTATGTGCCCTATACCTCCAGCCTGGTGATGTTCAAGCGCAAGGGCGATCTTGCCTACCTCGAAAACGATCCGGAAAACTTCTGCTACTTTGAACGGGACACCCAGGGGCATACCCATCTGCAATCCACGATTGAATGTTCGCGGGGTGCCGCCGGTGCCTTCGGCGCGTACGCTGCGCTGCAGTATATGGGTGTGGAGGGATACCAGATTGTAACCGCCCATTGCCTGCAGAACGCGAACTATTTCAGGCAGCGTCTTGGCGAGCTTGGCCATGTCATGGTACTGGCAGCGCAGAACCAGGGACCGAGTGTGGGCTTCCGCATGTACCGGCCGGGGGTGTGCGCGGAGACCGAATTCGACTACGAGTACCATCTGCAGGAGACCCCGGATTATCTGGACAGGGTACAACAGAACAGCCAGTGGCACCGCCAGTCTTTCCTTGAGCGGGGCAAGGTCGGGCTCTTCACGAATTGGGTCGAGTTTATCGCGCATACCGACTATGACGAGCAAGGCCGGATCAGGAAACTGCCGGGTGAGAAAGCGGTATTCATGAACCCCGGCACAACCCGGGGCGAGATCGATGCCTTCATCTCCGCTGCAAAATAGGGGATTGCTTTCCGGGGTGGCCTGGAATAGGATCCTGACCCATCAAAACCCGCATAAAAGGCGATATGCAAAACCGCTTACCGCATTGTCAGGCAAGGAAAGGCGCAGATCATGAATAACATCCTCTGGACAGACAAACCCCTCCTTTTAGATCCAAGCGCGGCACCCGGTGGTCCAGAGGAGGCCCGGTTGTGGGAAAAGGAGGTGTATCCGCTTGGCAACGGGCGGCTCGGCTGCACGGCCTTTGGTGATCCCGCACGCGAACGGATCCAGTTCAACCAGGATTCCCTCTGGGTTGGGAATGAAGACAATACCGGAGGTTACCAGCCGTTCGGGGATCTCTACCTTGAAACCGGGCACGCGGCGTTCGACGACTATCGGCGCGAACTGGATATCGCCCGCGCCGTGCAGACCATCACCTACCGCTCGGGTGGCGTCCGCTTCACCCGCCAGTACATGGCCAGTTATCCAGCGCAATGCCTGGTGTTGAATTTCTCTGCCGATCGACCCGGTGCTTGCTCCGGTAGCGTCTGGCTGGGAAACATCCATGACATTCCAATCACCTCGGAGGATTCCAGCCTGATCCTGCGCGGGGATACCGGCGCCCTCTGGTTCTGGCGCAAGATCCTCTCCGAACCCAAACGCCTGATCGCCAACCGCGCGTATGCTTCCGCCCGGAATATCGACCTGGATTTCGAGGCGCGCGTCCGCCTGGTGAATCAGGGCGGCACCTGCACACTCGTGAACAACACCCTGGTCTTCACGAACTGCGACAGCGTCACGCTATTCCTTGCCGCCGAGACCAGCTACCTTGCCGATCGCGACAAGGGCTGGCGCGGGGAGCATCCGACCGCCAAGGTGACCGGCCTGATCAATGCCGCCGCCGGATGCTCCTTTGACGAGCTGATGCGGGAACACATCGCCGACTATCAGCAACGCTTCAAGCGTATGACGCTGTGCCTTGACGCGACCCCGGAAGCGGTGCGGGCGCTCAGTACCCCCGCCCGTCGCCAGGCCTACCAGGAACGGTTCGCCGCTGGCCAGGCCGCGGTGGATCACGAGCTGGAAACCCTTTTCTACCAATACGCACGGTACCTGATGATCTGCTCCTCCCGCCCCGGGCACGGTGCGCTGCCCGCGAACCTGCAGGGCATCTGGCTGATCAATCGCCACCCCGCCTGGCGCTGCGATTTCCACACCGACATCAACATCCAGATGAACTACTGGTTCACCTCGGCCTCGAATCTTGCCGATTGTTTCGAGCCGTTCGCACGCTGGGTCGATTCGATCCGCGAGGTGCGCAAGGAGGAGACCCGCCGGGTGCTGGGGGTCGAGCGCGGCTGGCTGACGCGTTCGGAAAACGGCATTTTCGGCGGCTCCACCTGGCACATCCAGAAAGGCGACTCCGCCTGGCTCTGCCAGAACTTGTGGGATCACTTCAGTTTCACCATGGATACCGACTACCTGGCCCGGTATGCGTATCCGGTGATGAAGGAGATCAGCGAGTTCTGGATCGACCACCTCAAGGCGCTCCCGGACGGTACGCTGGTGGCACCGGAAGGTCGCTCTCCCGAGCATGGACCGGTCGGTGTGGATGGGGTCACCTACGATCAGCAGCTCTGCTGGGATCTCTTCAACAACACCATCGAGGCGGCCGGGATCCTCGGGGTGGACGCGGATTTCAGTGACATGCTCAAGGCGAAACGGGACCGGCTGCTGGGGCCGCAGATCGGACGCTGGGGGCAGTTGCAGGAATGGATGGAGGACATCGACGATCCGAAGGATGATCACCGCCACATCAACCACATGATCGGTGTTTATCCGGGACGGCGGATCCACCCCGCCACCACACCCGAGCTCGCCGAGGCGGCCAAGGTCGGCCTGATTGCCCGCCGGGATCACGGGCAGGGTCATCCTGGCTGGAGCCGGGTCTGGAAAGCCTGCATCTTCGCCCGCTTGCTGGATGGAGACGTTGCGTATGAACAGCTCGTGGAAACCATCGCCACGCACGTGCATGGCAATCTCTGGGCGGTACATCCGCCGTTCCAGATCGATGCCAATTTCGGATATGCCGCCGGGGTCAACGAAATGCTTGTTCAAAGCCATCTCGGGACGATCGATCTACTCCCGGCGCTCCCCGCCGCCTGGTCTGAAGGCGAGGCGACCGGCCTGCGCGTTCGGGGCGGGTACGCACTCGACCTCGCGTGGAAGGACGGCAAATTGACCTGCGCGACGCTTCACGGACTCTCGAATCACGGGCACCCGGTATCCGTCCGGTATGGAGACGCAACCATCCCTATCACGCTGGCCCCGGGAAAAAGCCATACTCTGGTTCCGGTGGATTTCAGAAAAGGATAATTGATAATGGCCGCGTAGCCATGAGCCGCTGCGATCCTACAACGAGAGAATGGTGTAGTTCAAGAGTGGTCTTAACCGTTAGCAACTTCGCTACGGGCTGGCGATGAATTCCCAGTTCCTTGGCAATCCGTCGATTACTCCACCCCCTTGACTTCAACGTCTTTATCGATTCCAACATACTCACCTCAAGGGGTGATCGACCAATCTTCGATCATCAGACCGGTGACGCGCTTGAACTCCCTGATATTGTGTGTGATGAGTGTGAGATTCCTTGCGCGGGCCGTGGCGGCGATCATCAGATCGTTGGGGCCGATGGGCTTACCGAGAACCTCGAGGTCATGTCGAACGATGGCGTATTCCCGTGCCGTCGCCCGGTCAAAGGGAATGAGTTCGAAGGGGGCGAGGAAGGCTTCAACAATGTCTCGGGTTTTGGCAGGTGATTGACTTTTTAAAATCCCCAGCAACAGTTCGGCGTACACAATGGCCGGAATGCCGAAGTCCGCTGGCTCGAATTGCCCGAACAGTGTGACCATCCCGGGATATCTGCCCTTCATGGCGTTAATACAGGTGTCAGTATCCAGGCAGAATCGCATCACAACTCCTGCCGGGGTAGGTCTGCGGCCAGATCCGCTTGGGAAGGACGCACGAGGTCTGCGTTTCGCAATGCACCGAAAAGGGAGAAATACTCTTCAGGCCACGCATGCCGTACGGCCTCAGAGAGACGTCGCCGCGCCCAGTTCGAGACCGAGACACGCTCACGTTTGGCAGACCGTTTGATTGCCGTCATGGATGCTTCATCTAGGTATATGGTCATCTGGCTCATTGTTTCCCCCTTAATAATTGCCATGATACCACTATTCCAAGCCTATGCAAGTATAAGTGTACATATAATAGGGCTGATTACGATTAGGAGTTGATTAAATGCCGGTAGTCCGGTCTAATCATGTTAAGGAGCCATGACCTATGCGAACCATCAACGTTGCTATTGATATCGACGATTTCCTGACCAGCATGGATGTGTCCAGTCTGCGCTGCCAGGCGTTGCTGGATCCGGTCCACCATGGCGAGCAGGCGTTTGTCACCATCCATTTCCTATTCAACGAGTCCGAGTACGACATGGATTACGTGCTCGTGCCCGGCTGCATCCCGTTCTTCCAGTTCCTGTTCGGGCAACCCGGTGTGCGTCCGGCATTCTTCAGTGCGGGTGCCCGCGCCCGCAACCTGGTGCTGGGCGAGAGAATCGTGCAGATGGCGGTGGCGGCGGGGGGAGATCCGACATGGCTGGAACGGTACGACGTCTTCTCGCGTGAAGACGGCTTCGACACCGAGGCGCTGCCCGATATAAGGGCGAGGTCGGACAGCCCTTATCAACCACCGGACTATTTTGGCAATCTCAAGAAGGACCTGCGGATGATCCATTATGGTCGCGAGGTTTATCACGGCCTTTTCGAACGAGTGCGCCGGGGGGAACCGGTGCTGCTGCCGGATCCGGAAAAGGACAAGCCCCTGCTTGAGAATGCCATTATGATCGAGGAAGACTCCTCCTATCTGTTTGCCGGACAACAGCGCAACATGCTGCTCTGCCCGACCTACAGGCATCCGTATCCGCGGCTGGTTAACTACCCGCAGGAGGATACGCCAGTGGCGGACAAGACCGACTACAGGGATCACTTCAAGAATACCAACACCATCTTCTATGCCGCCGGGGTGATGCAGCATCTGTTTGAACGCCTGGCATCGGGGGCGACCTCCATTCCGGATATCCTCTGGGAAGCGCAAGGCCATTTATGGGAAAGCCGGAGCTTGCCGTATGAAAACCGGTTCCCTCTTCATTTCTTCACCGAGGGACGCGCCGTCCTTCGTCAATACAACCCCGCCCTGAACTTTGCCGTTGCTGCACCTGCCGCGCCCGCGTCGACGGATGGGAATCCAGTCCCACGGATATGATTAGGTTTGCCTATAAGATCAGCGTTTCCTTAGGCAAAACTCGGTTATGTAAAGGCCGATAAAGGGAGGGATCTGAGCATAAGCCGTCGTTCTCACCGCTGATTTTTCCACGGGCGCGGCTCGCCCGGAGGT
>DIZZ01000284.1 GCA_002428045.1 Verrucomicrobia bacterium UBA6015 | reverse complement strand
ACCGGATTTTGCGGTAATAGGAAGATGCGCTTAACCGAGGCACCGAATCCGTTGCAAGAGCGTCGGCCAGGGTATCCGAGAAAGCGTGGCGGTTAAGACTGGCGATGAAGTGTATCCATAACAATCCGTCGCGTGGCGTCAATCAGTGCGGTCATCTCGGGTTCGGTGCCGATGGTGATGCGTACGTAGTGGCCGAGCTCGCCGTCCGGGAAGTAGCGGATCAGGATGCCCGCGCTGCGCAGGCTTTCAAAAAACTGCTGCGCCGGGATGCAGGACGGCGGGCGGGTCCAGATGAAGTTGGTTTCGGAATCGAAAACCGCGAACTGCAGGTCCCGCAAGGCACTCGCCAGCCGCTGGCGCTGGGCAATGATCAAGGATGCCTGCTGGCGCATATAACCGACATCGGTCAAGGCCGCCAGGGCCAGGGTTTGTGCGATGGTATCGAGATTGTAGGAATCCTTGAGCTTGGTCATGGCCTCGATCAATGCCGGATGCCCGATGCAATAACCGACACGCAAGCCCGCCAGTGCATACGATTTTGAAAGGGTTCTTGAGACCAGCACATTGTCGTAGCGCAGCGCCAGATCCATGCAATCATCGCAGGCAAAGTCCACATAAGCCTCATCGATCAGCACCACGCCCTTGAAAGTGGCGCAGAAGGCCTCAATATCGCGTTTATCAAAACGCATACCGGTTGGCGCGTTCGGGTTGGTCAGGAAGAACAGCCCGCACCCCGCTGACGGCGGCGTGCGCCAGGAGAACTCCGGTCCCAGCACCACCGGCATTTTGCGGACATCGCGTATATCGGCCAACACGGGATAAAGCGAGTAGGATGGATCGAAATAGCCGATGCACCCGTCGTTCTCGATAAAGGCGCGGGTACAGAGGGCCAGCACCTCGTCGGATCCGTTCCCGGCAAAGGTATGCTCCAGGCGACAGCCGTGCAATTCGGCAATCCGCTGGCGCAGCGGCACCGCCGTCGGCGGCGGATAGAGACGCAGGCGTTCGGATGAAATCCCCCGCAAGGCGGCTTCCACCTGCGGCGAGGGCGGATACGGGTTCTCGTTCGTATTGAGTTTAATGATGCGTCCGCCGCCCGGCTGTTCGCCGGGAACATAGGCTTGCAACTGCTGCACGGAACGCCGGATCATTTGATCAGACCGATTCATATCCCCTTCCCTTCCGCTGCAAAACGGATGCTGCCAGACCGGGCATGCGCATCGAGTCCTTCGACACGACCGAACGCCTCGATGACCGGCAGCACCTCCTTCAAATCATTTTTTGTGAACTGGACGAAACTACTCCGGCGATGGAAATCATCCACCGTCAATCCCGAGAACATGGCAGCCGCCCCACCGGTGGGCAGTACATGACTCGGACCGGCAGCGAAGTCTCCTGCCGATTCAGGAGTCCAATGCCCCATGAAGACTGCGCCCGCACAGCGGATCTGCTTGATCCACCGGCGCGGGTCCTCAACCATCAGCTCGAGATGCTCCGGCGCAAAACGGTTGCACAAGGCGGCACCCTCCTCCAGCGACGCCACCTGCACCAGCATGATGCCGCCACACTGGGCCACGCGGGTGATCGCCTCGGCCCGGCCCAGTGTCGCCACATGCGCCGGCAACGCCTTGCGCACGCCAGCAATCAGCTCCGCTGAGGGCGAAACCAGCAAGGCTTTCTCATGCCCGGTGCCATGTTCGGCCTGCGACAGCAGATCCATGGCAACGCAGGACGGATTGGCCGATGCATCTGCCAGGATGGCAATCTCGCTAGGGCCGGCCACCAGATCGAGTGCCACATCGCCGTAGACAAGGCGCTTGGCGGCGGTGACATAGGTGCCGCCTGGCCCAACGATCTTCTGAACCTTCCGGATTCGGCGCGTACCATAAGCCATAAGCCCGATGGCATGAATGCCGCCCACGCGGTAGATCTCAGTCGCCCCCGCAAGTTGCAAGGCATAGAGGACATATGGATTGACCGCCCCATCACCCGTACAAGGCGTGCAGGCGACGATCTCCGGCACCCCGGCGGCCTTGGCCAGGGTTGCCGTCATCAGCGCTGTGGAGGCCAGCGGAGCCGCACCGCCCGGGATATACACGCCGACACGGTCGAACGGAAGATAGAACTCACCCAGGCGACCGCCATGATCGGTTTTCATCTCCCAGTTTCGCTTCATGCCCGCCTTGGCAAATTTAAAGATACGCTGATAGGCGACCTTGGCGGCCTTGCGGAATGCAGGATCCACCAAGGCGGCGGCCGCAGTGAGTTCGTCTTCATGCACCTGCAGGCCTGACGGCGTCATGGTTGCATGATCAAATCGGCTGGCATACTCGATGACGGCCGCATCCCCCCGATGCTTCACATCCGCCAGTACGGTGGCGGCCACATCCTGGGCCTTGTCATCAAACGCCGGACGCGACAGAAACGTATCCAAGGCCCGGTTGCTTTTACCGGGCACCCATGTTGTCACCTGTATTCGCATTCATCCCCCCCATCTTCGGCACATACCGTATGCTCACCCGTCCCTGTCCGGACGCCTGCTGCCACATCGCCGGATTCCATAATTGCCGGATCAATGCCTGCGCCAGTAAAGGATCCCCTTGACTCGACTCCAGAAATATATCCGCCGGGGCACCAACTTTATCAAACCGTACCGTTATCTCCGCTTCTAACGACTTCCCCTCAAGCAGCAGGGCAACCGCATCGACAGCCTCCGTCCGGATCGCTGTGGCTCCCAACGCTTTGGAACATACCACACTCAACCGATTAGAAGAAGCATGAATCGATGCGACAGACTTGAGAATGGGAACCGCGCCAGCGTAGTGTGACTCCTGGGGTTGCGCAAGGGCTACCCTGCTGGCGTGTAATGGATCAACGACAGTCCATGCCACGAGGATCGACGCGGCTGGAGGGGGCAAGAGGAAATCGCGCCGGATCGGCATCCTCGGCACCCCCTGCAGACTGTCCACCGAGGATACATCGGCACCAAACGAGACAGCAGATGGCAGCGCAATCAGATCGGGTCGCAATGCCAGTGGCAGCTCGGAGAGTCCAGACGGGATTGCCGCCACGATGGCGGTAGGGGCTAACGGGCGATCAACCTCCGACAAGGGTCGACGGGGAACCAAGAGCAAGATGCCACCCCATAGGAGGACAACCAGAACCGTGCCACCATCGATCTGTCCGAAAAAACCGCGAGACGGCAGCCACGGACGTGCCATTTCCGAGCGTTCACTCATGGTCGCTTGTCCATTGGTTGGGTTCCCAGATTGATGCGCTGAATCCCGACGTCTTGGGCCATCTGCATGATCATCATCAACTGCTGGTTCTCTGTGCGCCGATCCGCATACAGCGTCAGTGCCGTTTCCCCCTGCTGCTGCCGCTTCTCGCCGAGCGCCTCCCTCAACCGAGTCATGCTGTCAGCATCGTCCATACGATAGGGTTGATTATCGAAGAATAGTTTATAGACGGGTTCCGCTGGCGTTCCGCCGACCACGATCACCGCAACCATCGAGCTCCATAATCCGGGGGCAACGGATGCCGAGGGCAGTTCCACCACAACACCGGGTTGCAAAACCACACGGCCATGCAGCAGCACCACATAGAAGAGAATCAACACCAGATCAAGCCACGGCGCCATCCCCAGCAGACTGTGACGGATGCGCACCCCGGGGGTATAGCGCGTCCGCATATCACTGGATTCCGGCAGGCTGGCCTTTTCGTTGGCACTCATCGGTCAGGATTCCTCCTGGCGGCGTACGCCCTTGAGAAACGATACGATCTCGTAGCGGGTCCGCTCCATATCCAGAACAATTCGGTCGATCTTGATCACCAGCAGATTAAAGGCGGCATAGCAGGGAATCGCCACCCCGAGCCCGATCGCGGTCGTTGCCAGGGAGATGAGCAAGCCATCCAGCAGGTTGGCGCTCTGCACCAGCGGACCTTGACTCTGCAGCGTTATCGCACCTTGAAGAATGCCTAAGATGGTTCCGAACAGGCCCAGCAGCGGTGCCACCTGGGCCACCGTGGTAATCACCACCAGTCGTCGTTCCATCCGAGAGATCTCGGCGGCGGCGGCATCACGCAACGTCCGGTAGAGATCCTCCTTCTCGGCATCGCGATACAGTATGGCGACCTTAACCAGATAGGCTACGGGACCGGGCGTCTCATCACACAGGGCAAGGGCCTCCTTGATATTTCCCTTCCCCAGCACATTGAACATACCGCTCAGGAAATCGCTATAACGGATGCGCGCACGGTGCAGACTCAGCGACCGTTCAATAAATACATACAATGCCGCGACACCGCTGGCCACGATACACCATGCCACGGCACCGCCCAGCGAGATTAGATTAAAAATACCCATACACACGCCCCCCTGATCGCCGACTCAATAGAACATCCACCAATACTCGGACTTGACCGCCTTGATCCGGACTGCCGCATCCGTCGAGAACTCCACCTCCGCGCTGACCGCCCGCTCCAGGATCCGCACCAACTGCCGCCAATCCTTGCGCACCTCCACGATGGCTGCAGCCCCCCGGGCTGCCCTAGAAAACCATACCCGCGCCGATTCGCCGGGGATGCCTCCACTTTCTTTCTCCACCAGGAAGGGCAGCATCACACGTTGGTAATACTGCTCCAGTGCCTCGTCCTGCCGCCCCAGCTTCTCATACGCCAGCCCCAGTTTGTAGGACGCCTGCAAGGCATGATCCAAACGTAAACCAGGCATATTGAGCACGGCAAGGTAGGACTGCACCGCCTCCTCGTAACGAAGCGCGGATTCCGCCCCGAGGGTGAACTGGCAATCGCCCTTGCGCCCCCAGGCCATGGCCGCCAGTTCTCCATCTGGATCACGGTTGATCACTTCTTCATAGACGATGATCGCGGCGGCAAAACGCCCGAGCTGCACCATGGCCTCGGCCTGGTGGAAACGGGCTTCCGTCAGCAGTTCGCTCTGCGGATACTGCTTGGCCAGGCGTCCAAACGACTCAATCGCCTGCAGGTACTGCTGCCGCCGCAAAGCGGCCAGCCCGGCTCGCAACAGCGCCTGTGGTGCCAGCTCATGTTCAGGAAATTTCTGCACGAACGTCAGAAATTCGGTTTCCGCCTCGATATCGTTGCCGGTATTGTAGACGAACCGGGCAATCCAGAAATGGACCGGTGCCGCCCACTGCGAGTTGGGATAGCGGGTACGGAATGATCGACCAAGATCCAAAGCGGCGGCATCGCGCCCGAGGCGATACATACACATCGCCTGCATGAAATGCGCATGCTCGGCCATGGTTGATTCGGTTGCTTCCCTGGTCAGCCGCTCGAAATCATTGATGGCATCAGGACTCCACAAGTGGTAGCGCGCCATGCCCCGCCCGTGCAGAGCGCGCCAGAATACCGTCCCCTGGGGATATGTTTCCATCGTCAATGCAAAAGCCCCCTGCGCCTGTTCATAGCGGCCCGACTCCAGATACAGGTCACCAATACTCAGACGCGCCTCGCCCGCTTCGGGTTGCGCTGGATAAGCTTGCGCCAACGCCTCAAACTCGGCAATCGCCTCGTCCACCTTGCCAAGCGCCGCAAGACACGTGGCACACTGGTAACGCAGTCGCGGTGTTTGCGTCGACTCCTGCGCAAGCTGACCAAGCAGCCGCTGATAGGCATCCAGCGCCTTCTGGAATTGCTGGTTTTCAACATAGTTATCACCCGCACGAAACAGGCTGTCATTGCGCTCATCGCTGTCGCCTTGCAGCGCCCCCGCCCGTTCAAACATCAACGCCGCCTCGGCATGGCGCTTCAGTCCGGCCAGCGCCAAGCCCCGTCCGCGATAGGCCATCCCCGTATCATCCCCGAAGGCCTCAAGATACTGCATGAAGACGGCATCGGCATCGGCAGGACGTCCGGACTGCAACATGACTTCACCCAATCGGTAAAGCAGGCTCTCCGCCAGCGGATCGTCACTATAGGCACCCACCACGTCACGCACAGCGACAGCCGCGTCGTCGACCAACCCGGCGGACAGCAGGTAACGGGCCAGCCCCGCCCTTGCCTGCTTCTGCAACTCAGGAATCTTGATAAGGGGAATGGCATTGGTCAGCAGCGTCCTGCCACCCGGCGCATCCGCCAACTGTAGCCGCCCCTCCGCCAACATGAATACCGCATTCAAGCGCAATCGCTCATCCATGACCTCGGAACCTACCAGCGGTTGCAGAAGGCTTTCCGCCGTTGCCACAGCGCCAGTCTGCAAGTGAACCGATCCCGCCAGCAGTGAGGCTTCCGCCGCGAGTGAGGCGGGGAGCATTGACGGGCGCACCGTCGTCAACGGAGCCCATGCCGCCTGGGCGTCCTGTAGACGGCCCTGCGACAGCAAAAGGCGCCCCCAATCCAGTCGGTTCTCGGCAGCAGTCGCTGTATTGGCAAAGGTTTTAACCAGCGTCTCGAAAATTGATAACGCCGATGCCTGATCGCCCATCTTGGCATAGGCGATGGCCTTCAGACGCAGCCCGGCAGCCGCATAAACCGACGGTGGCTTCAGCGCCGACTGACCGTCCTTTCCCGACAGCCCAGCAATCACAGACACCCAGTGCGCCTCTGCATAATCGGCAACCGCACGCCAATAGGCCGCCGCTTCCGGCGACAGAACCCGTTGTTGTTCGAACGTCGCCAGATCGTCGCGCAAGGCCTGGATCCGTTCCTGCTCGGCGTGAGAGAGTAGGATATAATGCGCCGCTGAGGCGGCATCCGTGCCGGTCACGTCGGACGACACCATGACCGACCTCAGCGTACGGTCGGCCAACGCGTAGAAGCCGTCCTCCAACGCCAGCCGGGCCAGGCGCACGTCACGCTCCGCCGAGGCCCCCCATGCACAGGCGGCAAGCCCCACCAGCCACACACTATAAACCACACGTCTTAACACGCTATGACTGCCTTCAAATAACGCCCGGTATAGGAGCGCTCATGGTTCACGATTTCCTCAGGCGGTCCTGCCGCCACCACATACCCACCGCCATCGCCGCCTTCCGGCCCTAGGTCAATAACATAATCCGCACTGCGGATGACGTCGAGATTATGTTCAATAATCAGCACCGTATTCCCCTGATCCCGCAACCGTACCAGCACCGACAGCAACTGCTTGACATCCGCGAAATGTAATCCCGTCGTCGGCTCATCAAGTAGGTATAACGTCCGCCCCGTAGCCACCCGGCTCAGCTCAGACGCCAGCTTGACACGCTGGGCCTCACCGCCGGATAGCGTAGTCGCTGGCTGACCTAATTGCAAGTATCCTAAACCGACATCCACCAGGGTCTGAAGCCGCCGGGACACCTGCGGCACCGCCTGGAAGAAGGCAAGCCCCTCGGTGATCGTCATATCCAGCACATCGGCAATGCTTTTGCCGCCGTAGGTCACATCCAGAGTCTCCCGATTATAGCGCCGCCCCTTGCAGCGATCACAGGTTACATAGACATCCGGCAGGAAATGCATTTCCAGCCGGACCTGCCCACCCCCTTGGCAGGCCTCGCAACGCCCGCCCTTGACATTGAAGCTGAAACGCCCCGGCCCATAACCGCGGATTTTCGACGACGCCGTGGCCGCAAACAGGGCGCGGATCGGATCGAACGCGCCGGTGTAGGTGGCTGGATTGCTCCGGGGCGTACGACCAATCGGACTCTGGTCAATGACGATCACCTTGTCCAGGTGCTTGATCCCGCGGATCGCGCGGTGCGCCCCGGGCTCCTCCGAGGAATGATAAAACGCCCGGCACAGGGCACGGCGCAGGATGTCATCCACCAAGGTGCTCTTGCCGCTGCCCGACACCCCGCTGACGCAGACCAGCAGGCCGAGCGGGATAGACACATCAATGGATTTAAGGTTATTTGCCGTGGCCCCTTCGATAACGAGCTGGGCCGTCCCGGGCAGACGTCGCTCAAACGGTTCAAACCGGGGTTCATCATGCCGAAGGAAACGGGCGGTCGGCGAGCGGTCACTGGTCAACAAGGCATCCGCCGCCCCGCAGAACATCACCTCGCCCCCCGCCGTCCCGGCACCTGGCCCGAGATCAACCACCCAGTCCGCCGCGCGGATCATGGCTTCATCGTGCTCGACCACCACCACCGTGTTGCCGAGATCGCGGAGGCGTTTGAGGATGGCGATCAACCGCGCATTGTCGCGTTCATGCAGACCGATCGTCGGTTCATCCAGCACATACAATACCCCGGTCAATGCCGATCCCATCTGCGTGGCCAGCCGCAGCCGCTGGGCTTCACCCCCCGACAGCGTACCGCTCTCGCGGTCGAGCGCCAGATAGGCCAGCCCGGCATCGCAGAGAAAAAACAGCCGTTGGCGGATCTCACGCACCAGCTCGCCAGCGATGGCCAGTTCCGTCCCGCTCAACGCCAAACCATCGAAAAACGTATGCGCACGTTCAATCGGCCACGCCAGCAAATCGACCAGCGACACATCCTTGAAGGTGCAGGCAATGCTTTCCGGACGCAGGCGCCGCCCACCGCAGGCAGGACAGGTCCGGCGGATCATGTAGCGGCGCAGACGCTGACGCACGACTTCACTTTCGGTTTCCTTCAGCCGCCGCTGCAGATTCGGAATCACCCCTTCAAAGGGGGAAACCTTGATCGCCTTGCCCGTCTTGCGGCTTTTGCCGAAGCGCATCTCGGTTTCGCCGGAACCATACAACAGCACCTGTCGGGTGTCCTTGTCCAAAGCCTCGACCGGTGTCCCCGGATCAATCTCGAAATGGGCGGCAAAGCCCTTGATCATCTGCCGGTAATGCATGATCAGCGCACGTCCCCCACTGCGCCAGGCCGGCATGGCACCCTTGTCCAGTGCAACGGACGGATCCGGAATCAGGAGCGCCTCATCAAACCGCAGTTCCGTGCCCAAACCGTCGCAGGTCGGACATGCCCCTTGCGGACTATTGAACGAGAAATGACGCGGGGTTAACGCCGTAAAGCGGATATCGCAGCGGTCACAGCACAGATCCTCGGAAAAACGATCCTCGACCCAGTTCGCATCAGCCCCTTGCTGGCGCAACACCACCAACACGCCCTCACCCTCCTTGAGTGTCAGTTCCACCGAATCGGTCAGGCGCGAGCGCAGGGCATCGCCGCCAATCACCAGGCGGTCGACCACCACCTCGATCGTATGCTCCCCCGTGGCAGTCAACACGGGCACCGCATCCAGCTCCATCACTGTCCCATCCACCCGCACACGGATGTAGCCCCGGCGACGGATCTGTTCAAGCGCCTTCTTGTGCGTCCCCTTTTCGTGATGCACCAGCGGAGCCAGCAGCAGCACGCGAGTCTGCTCCGGCAATCCCATCAACTGATCAACGATCCGCTCGGCGCTCATGCGCGACAAGGCAACACCGCAGGTCGGACAGTGCGGCTGGCCGGCATTGGCATAAAGCAGCCGCAGGTAATCGTGGATCTCCGTGGTGGTTGCCACCGTGGACCGCGGATTGGAAGACGCCGTGCGCTGCTCAATCGCAATGGCCGGCGAGAGCCCGTCGATCCGCTCGACCGCCGGCTTCTGCAACTGGTCCAGGAACTGGCGGGCATAGGCCGACAGACTCTCCACATAGCGACGCTGCCCCTCCGCAAAGAGGGTATCGAAAGCCAGCGACGATTTCCCCGAGCCACTGACCCCGGTAATGACCGATAGCCGATTGCGCGGCAAGGTCACATCAATATGCCGGAGATTGTGCTCCGACGCCCCGATCACTCGAATCACATCATCCATAGGCTGATGATTTCCTTATCGACAATCCATGTCACGAACCCCTAACCCCTTACCCCACCCGCACCAGGTGGTAGCGCTTCTTGCCCGAGCGCAACACCAGTAACCGGCCATCCACGATATCGCTGACCGCCACCCGTTGGTCGGGATCCTCCGCGCGCCGGTTGTTGAGATACAACCCACCGCTCTGGATCAGCCGCCGCGCCTCGCCCCGGCTCTTGCAAAGCCCGGCATCGGCCACCACATTCGCAAGCGGCTGATCGGCAACCTGCGCCGCCACCAACCCGGTCGAGGGAACGTCGGCAAAGATCGCCTGCAAATCCGTGGCGTTCAATCCGTCCATGGATTCCCCGAACAGCACGGCCGTCGAACGCTGCGCCACCTTGAGTTCATCCTCGCCATGCACACGCCGGGTCACATCCTCGGCCAGCCGGATCTGTGCCTCGCGTTTCTCGGGGGCCACCGCCATACGGCTGGCATAATCCTCGATCTCCTCGATCGGCATGAACGTGAATACCTTCATGAACCGGATCACGTCGGCATCATCGACGCGCACAAAGAACTGGTAGAAATCATAGACCGAGGTCTTGGCCGAATTCAGGTAGATCGCATTCCCGGCGCTTTTGCCGAACTTCTGCCCCGTACGGTCACAGACCAGCGGCAGCGTCACCCCGAACGCCTCCTCGCCACGCAGTTTGCGGATCAGGTCGGTCCCGGCGGTAATGTTGCCCCACTGGTCGGAGCCCCCGAGTTGGACATTGCACTGAAGGATGTCACGCAAATGCAGAAAGTCGTAAGCTTGCAGCAACTGATAGCTAAATTCGGTAAAACTCATACCAGCCTCGCTGTCCAGGCGGCTGCGTACACTATCCTTGCCCAGCATCGAGCCCATGCGGAAGTGACGCCCCACCTCGCGCAGGAAGGCAATGAACGAAAAATCACGAAACCAGTCATAGTTATTGACTATGGTCGCCTTGGCGGTAGGGTGATTAAAATCCAGGAAACGAGAGAGATTCTCACGAATTCCCTCCTGGTTGAAGCGCACCTGCTCCTCGCTCAGCAGCGTCCGCTCACTGGTCTTACCGGACGGATCACCGATCATCCCGGTCGCCCCGCCGACCAGCGCCACGACATGATGCCCGCAGCGCTGGAAATGCGACAGGCCCATGATGGCCACGAAATTCCCGACCTGCAGACTCTCCGACGTCGGATCAAACCCGGCATACACCGTCAATCGCCTCTCTGTCGCCGCCGTCTTAATCAACGGGTTGGTCACCGCCTCCAGCAGTCCCCGTTCCTGCAACACATCAATTACATTTTCCATATTTCCTCTTATCCGTTCCCATAATGGTAGCGGACTTTGCCATAAAGCGGCGTTTCTGTCGATGTATTATCCATGGCGTACGCTGTTGGTGCCCATGACCGCCACATTCTCGGGATTGTAACACGACCGTTTGAACCAAGCGCCCCGGCAACGGTCGGGCCATCATTATGCAGCCGCAGCCATCGGTGGCATCGGCACATCGATGGCATCGGCAACAGCCCGCAGCAACTCGCCTTGCTCGACCTCAACCGAACCATCCGCGAGAATGCAGGCCATGCAGGCGTTGATGAATCGGCGCTTGATCGGCGGTGCGGCCGCCGCCAACATGTTTAGGGCAGCGGCAATATCGGCAAGGGTTACGCTGGCCACCGGGGTGGCATCCACCGTTCCCAACACCTCCATGCCTGCCTGGTAGCATGCGGTCGTAAGATTGGGCATTCCCCACGCGGCCATTCCGGCCAGCACCGTGCTGCAGGCTCCCTGAACGTCCTCAAGGCGATGATACCGGACCGGTGCCTTGTCGATCCTCGCAAAGGCGGATTCGACATGACGCAGGATCATGTGACTAATCGCGAATTCAAACAGGTCGATCTGTTGATCGGCCTCGGTCAGCGCCTTGACGAGACGACGGAAGGTCTGGTATTGCGCGGGCTGCATGGTACGCAAAGCGGGCACCGCCAGTGTCGCCAGGGGGATCCGTAATGCACGGGGAAGGCTGGCAATGCGATGTCCCCATACGTTTAATAATGCCGCAGACTCGGGATCGCCATCCGCCACCGCCTGCATCTGCTGGGGCTGAAAAGGCGCTTCGGCTGACCGGAGCAGCCCGTAGATGACCGATCTGGCACCGGCAGCGTCATGCGCCAGGTCCAGTAATGCCGCCGGTATGCCCCCTATCGCCTGTGTTGCCGCCCCCATGTTGGCACCGCCAGCATGATCCCCGGCAAAACTGGACACCCCGGCAGTCCGCGCCGCACGGGCGACCGGCACCGATCCAGCAAGCCGGACGACGTCCGGATTAAAGGCGGGATCCAAACGCTGGATGCGCTCCTTGAGCGGAGGATGGGTGGCGAAGAGGGAGGCCATGAACCCCACATGCCCCACCTGCCCGAAAAACAAGTGACTGGCTTCGTCCGCATGTGGATTCGAAACGCGGGCCCCGAGGCTCAAACCGCCGATCCGCATCAAGGCACCATGGATACCGGAGGGATTGCGCGTGTATTGCACGGCGGCTGCATCCGACAAGAATTCCCGCTGCCGGGAGATGGCGCTTTTGATCAGATTGGCGAAGAACACCCCGATATAGCCGACAATAAAAAGCGCCAGTCCGGCGGCGCCAAACAGATATTCGATCCCGTCGCGTTTGCTGCTACGTGATCGTCTACCGCCAGAAAATGCCAAACGAAGAAGCACGCGACCGATCACCGTCAGCAACAGAATCCCGAACAAGATGCCCATCAGGCGAATATTCAGCCGCATGTCGCCATTGACGATATGACTGAATTCATGGGCGATCACCCCTTGGAGTTCATCGCGTGAAAGCTGCTCCAGGCCCCCCCGTGTAACCCCGATGGCCGCATCGCGCGGCGTGAAACCAGCAGCAAAGGCATTGATGCCGCGCTCCTCATCTAACAGATATACCTGAGGCACCGCGATCCCGGCGGCCAACGCCATCTCTTCCACAACATTCAGGAGCCGCCGTTCATCAGCATCGTGTGTCGCTGGCGACAAAAGCCGTCCACCAAGACTTTCAGCCACCACCGATCCGCCCTTGGCAAGCTGCATGGTCTTGATCCATGACCCGACAAGCACAACCGACAAGACCGATAAACAGACCACCCCCAGCATTTCGGGTTGCCAAAGCGACACGATCTGCTCGGGGTCATCATTTGCAACCATCAAGACAATGGCTAGCGCAAAGTAAAGCGCCGCGATAATCCCAGCCACCGCAAGTCCATAGAAAACAACCAATCGGGACGTTCGCTTGCGAGCCTGCTCCTGATGCGCGAAAAAGTCCATTTAGAAGCTGACTTTCGGCGCGATCCGCTCCTGGACTTCCGTTATTTCAAAGAGGGTCGCCACCTGGAACCCCATGGCACCGGCCAACATGACGGCGGGGAACTTCTCGCGGGCGGTATTGTAATGCATCACCGAATCATTATACGCCTGGCGGGCAAACGCAACCTTGTTCTCGGTGGAGGTAAGCTCCTCCATAAGCTGTGCCATGGTCTGGTTGGCCTTGAGATCTGGATAGCTCTCAACGAGCAGCATCATTTTCGTCATGGCCCCCGAGAGAACACCCTCGGCACCGAGCAACCCCTGCATGGCGAAAGGATCCCCCGGATTCGCGGCGGCCGCCTTACCCGCCGTGGCTGCCTGGTTGCGGGCGTTGATCACGGCCTCCAGCGTTCCCCGCTCGTGCTTTAGATAGCCCTTGGCGGTTTCGACCAGATTCGGTATCAGGTCATACCGGCGCTTCAACTGGACATCAATCTGGGCGAAGGCATTCTTGAAACGGTTGCGCAAGGTAACCAGCCCGTTGTAGATACCGACAACAAAAAGAACGACCACGGCAACAACGGCAAGTGTGACCAGCAAAGGACTCATAACGTTCCCCCCCCCAATTCGTAGATTTAGCCAGAACCATTGCGTATGATCTTATGGAGGTGACGCACGGTCGTCAAGCGCTAGCGCTGCGTTTTGAAAAATTCTCGACTTCTCGCTTCGTTAATCGTAGTTTCATGCACGATCAATAGATTGCGCAAGGGAATCCAAAGAGATAATTGATACTCTACCCTTGCGTTAAAGTGATTTACATGGGAGATGAGCGATGGTTAAGCCTGCACTCAAATATAAGCGTATCCTACTTAAACTCAGCGGGGAAACACTTCAAAGCCGCGATAAGCATCTGGCCATTGATCCAGAGTGTGTAGATATCGTGGCGCAGCAGATCAAGAGGGTGGCAGCGCTCGGCGTCCAGGTCGCGATTGTCGTCGGTGGCGGAAATCTCTTTCGGGGGTTGAGCGGCGCACAGCGAGGGATTGATCGCTCATGCGGCGATTACATGGGAATGCTGGCGACGATCATGAATGCGCTCGCCCTGCAAAATGCCATGGAACATATCGGACTGGAAACCCGCGTGCAGACCTCGATCACGATGACCCGTGTCGCCGAGCCATTTATCCTGCGCCGGGCACTGCGTCATCTTGAAAAAGGCCGTGTGCTGATTTTCGGGGGCGGCACAGGCAACCCGTTCTTCAGCACCGACACCGCCTCTGCCTTGCGGGCCAGCGAGATTGGCGCGGATGCGCTGCTGAAGGCGACGAAGGTGGACGGCATCTATTCCGCCGATCCGAAACTCGACCCGAGCGCCGTGCGTTTCGACACGATCACCTATAGCGAAGCACTGTCCCGTTCGCTCAAAGTCATGGATGCATCCGCCTTCTCGCTATGCATGGAAAATCATATTCCCATTGTCGTGTTTGATTTCTTCGCGCAGAACAACATCGAGCGGGTTGTCTGCGGCGAACGAATTGGTACGGTTGTTACCGCTTGAGAGGAGCATTGAGATCATGGAAAGTATTGAAGACGTACTGCTGGAAGCTGAAGACAAAATGGATAAATCGGTTGGGTTTGTGCGTGAACAGTTCTCTGGACTGCGTACCGGTAAAGCCTCTCCTGCACTGGTTGAAAACATTCCCGTCCCCTACTACGGAACCATGACACGCCTGCGCGAGCTGGCTGGCATATCGACCCCGGAATCGCGCCTGATCATTATCAATGCCTATGATCCCACCGCGCTCGGCAGCATCGAGAAGGCGATCCTAGGTGCCAATCTTGGCATTACGCCCATGAATGACGGGCGGGTTATTCGAATCCCGATTCCCGAACTCAGCCAGGAACGGCGTACAGAGATGACTAAACTGTCCAAGCGAATGGCAGAGGAGGGGCGCGTTGCCGTGCGTAACGTACGGCGCGAGTCAAATGATCAGATCAAGGTGCTTGAGAAGGGTGGCAAGGCCACAGAAGATGAACGAGATGAGGCACTGAAAACCATTCAGAGCCTTACCGACGACTACATCGCCAAGATTGATGCGGCGGCCAAGGCCAAGGAAACAGAGATGATGGCCGTCTGAGTTAAACCATAATCATTTTTAGGTTTTCTAAAAAATGCGATTACTGCTTTACAAAGCATCTTGATACCGATAGGATCATAAACGCGTTTTAGAGGGGTGCGTTCAGTTCCATGCATTGGGTTTGATGTTGGAGTTTGATTATGGCGAGAATCCTGCTAGTTGATGATGAGCCGAGTATCTTAAGTGTACTCTGTACGGTTCTGCGAGCGGAGGATTATCAAGTCACCACGGCGGCCACCGGGCAGCAGGCGATTGACCTGATTAAATCGGAGGATTTTGACCTGCTCATCTCTGATATCCGGATGTCTCCCGTCAACGGGATGGACATTCTCAAGGTCGTCCACCAGGAGCGCCCCGATGTGGCGGTTATCATGCTGACGGCCTATGGTTCCGTCGAAACCGCGATTGAAGCACTCAAACTGGGTGCCTTCGATTATGTAACCAAGCCATTCAAGGTGGACGAACTGCTCATCACCGTCCAGCGGGCACTGGCCTACCGCAATGCGATCACGGAAAACGCAACACTGAAGGAGCAACTCCAGACGCGTTACCAGTTCGACAATATCATCGCGGAAAGTCCCTCAATGAAGAATGTCTGCGACATGATCCGCCGTGTGGCACCCACCGATACCACGGTTTTGATCTATGGACACAGCGGAACCGGCAAGGAATTGATTGCCAAGGCGATTCACGCCTACAGCCTCCGCAGCAAAAAGAATTTCCTTCCCGTTAACTGCGCCGCCCTGCCGGAGCCATTGCTGGAGTCGGAGATGTTCGGGCATGTCAAGGGTGCTTTTACCGGAGCGATTGCCGACAAGGAGGGCCTGTTCGAGGCCGCTCACGGCGGCACCATCTTCCTGGACGAAATTGGGTCCATGCCCTTGAGTATCCAGGGAAAATTACTGAGGGTACTGCAAGAGAAGGAGGTACGCCGGGTTGGAAGCAACAAGACCGTTGCCGTCAATGCCCGCGTACTGGCCGCGACCAACGTCCGTCTCGAGAAGCTAATCGAGGAGGGCTTGTTCAGGGAAGACCTGTTCTACCGGATCAGCGTCATCCCGATCGAGATCGCCCCGCTGCACGAACGGCGCGAGGATATCCTTCCCCTGGTTTACCATGTCATCAAGAAGGAAACGCCAGAGGGTGCCGAGTTCCCGGCGCTGAATGCGGACGTATGTAGCCTGCTTGAGAATTACACGTGGCCCGGAAACGTCCGGGAGTTGGAAAATGCGATCAAGCATGCGATGACATTCGCCAAGGACAACCGCATCACCCGCGAGGTGCTTCCGCCAAAAATCGCAGCCACGCCGATTGATGTAAATCCCGATGGCGAAGGGGGCGAACGCTTCGACGCCACCCGCGGACGATCGCTCAAGGCGTTCCTCCGCGAACAGGAAAAGAAGTACCTCAGCCAAGTGCTGCAGTTCACCGGCGGCGACAAGGAGCGTGCGGCCAAAACACTGCGCATCAGCCTGGCAACGCTTTATCGCAAGCTTCCCGAAGAACAGAATTAATCGCCCGTCTTGAGGGTCTTCTTGAGGGCAAGCCACTCGTCACGCAGGGCGGCGGCGCGTTCAAACTCAAGCGACTGGGCGGCTTCGAGCATTTCTCGTTCCAGCATCTGGACCGACACATGCGCATCGTAACGCTCACCGGCTTCGGCAACCACCTTACGCTCGATTGCTGAATCGTCATAGACAACACGCAACCCGTCATCGATCGCGCGCACGGCACTGCGAGGCACGATCCCATGGCTCTGATTATAGGCTATCTGCACCGTACGGCGGGATTGCGTAAGCTCCATCATCCGCCGCATGGAATCGGTCACGCTATCCGCATATAGGATCACACGCCCCTGCACATGCCGGGCGGCCCGACCTGCGGTCTGGATCAGGGCGGTATCGGAACGAAGGAACCCTTCCTTATCGGCATCCAGAATAGCCACCAGCGCCACTTCCGGAAGATCCAGCCCCTCCCGTAGTAAATTGATCCCCACCAGGCAGTCAAAGCCCCCCTTGCGCAGGCGGTTGAGGATATCCACGCGCTCAATGGCATTGATATCGCTATGCAAATACTCGACACGACACCCCATGCGTTTCAGATAAGCCGACAAATCCTCTGCCGTCCGCTTGGTCAAAGTCGTCACCAGCACCCGCTCCTGTCGCTCTGCGCAGCGCCTGACCTCTTCCATCAGGTCATCGATCTGAGTCCCCAGCGGGCGCACCTTCACCTCTGGATCGACCAAGCCGGTCGGCCTGATCAACTGCCGCACCGGTTCGCCACTTTCCTGCAGCTCGAACGCGCCCGGCGTGGCCGAGGTGAAGATCACGGGACCCACGGTTTTCATAATCTCATCGAAGGCCATCGGCCGGTTGTCCGCCGCCGACGGCAGCCGGAATCCATGCTCGACAAGCGTTCCCTTGCGCGACTGGTCGCCGTGATACATGGCACGCAACTGTGGCAGGGTCACGTGCGACTCATCAATAATAGTCAGGAATTCTCCAGGAAAATAATGCAACAGCGTGGCAGGCGGTTCGCCTGCATTGCGTCCGCCAAGATGACGGGAATAATTCTCGATGCCGTTGCAGTAGCCGAGTTCCTTCATCATCTCAAGATCATAGCGCGTGCGCTGCATCAAACGTTGCGCCTCCACCAGCTTCCCTTGACGCTCGAAGAAAGCAACACGCTCATCAAGCTCTTCGTTGATATGCGATAGCGCATTCTCGATCTTGGCATGTGGCATCACAAAATGACGAGCCGGAGATACCGCGACACGATCCAGTGCGCCAGCGATGCGCCCACTGGTCGGTTCGATCTCGAACAAGCCATCCACCTCATCGCCAAAG
Organism: Verrucomicrobia bacterium UBA6015; assembly: GCA_002428045.1. Taxonomy (GTDB): domain Bacteria; phylum Verrucomicrobiota; class Kiritimatiellia; order UBA8416; family UBA8416; genus UBA8416. Next base: position 816 of record DIZZ01000284.1, on the reverse strand, counting down.
AACTGAATGCGCACGCCACCCGTCGAATACGAAGGAAAGACATCCACCGTATCACCACGGACTCGGAATGTTCCAGGCAACGGTTCGTAATCATTACGTGTATATTGAATATTTACAAGACGACGAAGCATGTCATCGCGTTCAAAAGAATCACCCTTTATAACATTGACAATCATCTCGCTGTAGTCTTCCGGCGACCCAAGACCGTAGATACAAGAGACCGACGCAACAATGATGACATCCTGGCGACACAAGAGCGAATTCGTTGCCGAGAGGCGCAGGCGCTCGATCTCCTCATTGATCGACGCATCCTTCTCGATGAACGTATCCGTCTGCGGAATGTAAGCCTCGGGCTGGTAATAGTCGTAGTAGCTNNACAAAGTACTCGACGGCATTGTCTGGGAAAAACGCCTTGAACTCGCCATAAAGCTGAGCAGCCAGCGTTTTGTTATGCGAGATTACAATCGCAGGCCGTCCATACCGCTGGATGACGTTGGCCATCGAGAAGGTCTTGCCGGAACCAGTCACCCCTTCAAGAGTCTGAAAGCGCTTCCCTTCGGCAAGCCCGCCGATCAGGGCATCCACCGCTTGCGGTTGATCCCCGGTCAAATCGAAAGCGGACTTTAAATTGAACGTCCCCACGGAAACCTCCTGTTCGTCATGACTTCGCGACAGGGTCTTCCAGAGACGTGCAGGAACTGACGGTGACGCCTATTTCTTGCCAAGCACCTTGACCTCGGCGGCTGTCCAATACGTCAGAGGATCAGCGACAAAGCCATCCTTCTCGGCGATATAATAGGCTTCCTTCTCGATCTG